>JBIOYB010000022.1:0-5316 GCA_044869915.1 Allorhizocola sp. | reverse complement strand
ACACAGCGACTCCTTTTGCGACTGTCGGCCCCCGCCCGGGTGTCGCCCCGGCGGGGGCCGACCGGTTTACGATCCGGCTTTGTAGTTGGTGTCCATTTCGGCCAGCACCTTGTCTGGTGTGGACTGTCCGCTGAAGACGGACTGCAGCCCGCTGAGCATGGTCTGCTGCACCTTGGCGTTGGGCCACAGCTGATCCATGAACGGCACGGTGCGGTTGTCGTTGATGAACTTGGCCACGTCCACCAGTGCGGGGTCGATGGCGTAGCCGGTGTCGGGCAGTGCGGGGAGGCTGCCCTGCTTCTTGTTGAACACGGTCATGCCCTCGGGGGACATGATGAAGTTGACGAACTTCAGCGCGAGGTCCTTGTTTTTCGCCTTGGCGTTGACGCCATACCCGGCTCCGGCAGCGGCTGGCATGAAAAGCTTGGCCGGGTCGTCGACGGCCGGCAGCGGCTTGAGCGTGTAGCTGCCCGACGGGTTTTTGCCCTTGAGCAGGGCCACGACCCAGTTGCCCTGGATGATGCCCAGCGTCTTGCCGGTGGCGGCGAGCTCCTGGCTGGCCTCGTAGCTGGTGCCGAGCGGGTTCTTCTGGAAGCAGCCGGTCTTGTCCATCTCCAGGTATTTGGCCATCGCGGTGGTCCACGCCGAACCGGCGAAGGTCGCCTGCCCCGATTGCATCTTCTTGTCGAAGTCGCGGTCGGCGCTGTAGACGACCGTGGCCACGAGCGCGTAGAGGGCGATCTGCGTGACCCAGTTGTCCTGGATCCCCAGGGCGTAGGCTGGTGTTCCCTTGGCCGCGGCGGCCTTGCAGAAGGCCAGTAGTTCGGTCCACGTGGTGGGCGCGGTCAGGCCAGCCTTGGTCATGGCATCGTTGTTGTAGATGGCGCCGATGCCGTTGAGGCCGAAGACGGCGTTGTAGGTCTTGCCCTCGTACTGGGCGACGCCCTTGACGCCGGCAGGATACTTGGCGGCCCACGGCTGGGCGGACAGGTCGAGCAGGTAGCCGGGTTTGGCCAGCACAAAGGTGGCGCCGGGGTTGCCGTTGCCCGGCCACACCGTCATCACGTCCGGAGCCGTTCCGGACGACAGCTGCGTGCGGATCTGCGCCTGGTATTGGTCGGCGCCGCTGGTCGTGAAGCGCACCTTGACGCCGGGGTTGGCCGTCTCGAACGCCTTGACCACGTCCTCGAGCGAGCCCTGATCGACCGAGGCCACGGTCAGCACGTTGGCGTCCTCGCCGGAGGTGGTGGGCCCGCCGCTGCAGCCGGCCAGCATCGCACCGGCGAACACGACAGCCATGAACTTGCTTCTATCCATACGAATCTCCTGTACAGAGGAATCACTCAGGTGAGGGCGACGCCGATGGCGCGGCGGCGCCGAAGGTGTAGCTGCCGGACGCCAGGCGGACGGTGGCACCGCCGGCCGACGGCTCGACCCCGAGAACCCCCGGCCGATCCACGGCGGGCACGCCGTCCTCGTCCACAGTGGACGGATCGCCGGTGGGCATCTCCAAAATGGCGGTGCAGCCGGGCGGCACCGTGACCGTCACGGTGATCCGGCCGCCGTCGATGGACCAGCCGCAGGCCACCCGCCCGCGGACGGTCTCCTGCTCGGCACGGGCCCACGTGAGCCGGCCGCCGGGCAGCGGGCGCAACAGCAGCTCGCGATAGCCGACAGAGGCCGGTGTCTGGTCGATCCCGGCGACCCGGCCGTAGAGCCAATCTCCGATGCTGCCGAGGCTGTAATGGTTGAAAGAATTCATCGTGGCGGACTGGAACCCGCCGTGCTCGGTCCAGCCGTCCCAGCGCTCCCAGATCGTGGTGGCACCGTGGCGGATGGAGTAGCCCCAGGACGGGAACTCGTCCTGGTGCAGCAGCGCGTAGGCCAGATCGGCGCGGCCGTGCTCGGCCAGCACCGGGCACAGCAGCGCGACGCCGACGAACCCGGTGCTCAGGCGGCTGCCCCGCTTTTCGATGTCGGCGGCCAAATGCGCGGCTGCCGCCGGTACCAGAGGAAAAGGCAGCAACCCGAAGGAAAGCGCAAGCAGATAGGCGGTTTGAGTCTCGCCCTGCACCGTGCCGTCCTCGCGGACATACGATTCGATGAACGCGTCGCGGACCGCGGCGTGCAGCGCGCCATATTCGGCCGCCACATCCCGATGGCCGAGCACCGCAGCGGCATCGGCCACGATCTGTGCGCTGCGGGCGAAATAGGCGGTGGCAAGCACATCGCGCGGCGTGACCGCGTCGACCGACAGCCAGTCGCCGTAGGAGTTGCCGGTGTGGTGGCGCCATCGCAGATCCGGGTTGTGCCGGCGGATGTGCCCCACCCAGGCGCGCATGGCGTCGAAGCTGTCCTGCAGCGCCCGCAGGTCGCCGTAGGTGCGCCACAGGTGCCACGGGATGATCACACCGGCGTCGCCCCAGGCCGGTGCGGCCTCGCGGTGCAGAGAGTTGACCGGCGCGACATCGCGGAAGGCGCCGCCCGCGTCCTGCCCGCCGACCACATCGCGCATCCAGCGGGCGAAAAACGCTGACACGTCGGCGTTGCGGCTCGCGGTGGGCGCGAAGATCTGTGCGTCGGCCAGCCAGCCCAGGCGTTCGTCACGCTGCGGACAGTCGGTTGGGACGGAGACGAAGTTGCCCCGCTGCCCCCAGGCGATGTTGGCATGGAGCCGATTGACCATCGGATCGGAGCACTCGAAGCTTCCCGTCCACGGCGTGTCGCTGTGCAGCACGCGGGCCGTCACGTCACCGGACACCAACTCACCGGGGTAACCATCCACCTGCACATAACGGAAGCCGTGGACGGTGAACCGCGGCTCGAACACCTCATCGCGGCCACCGGCGGTGACGAACGTGTCGGTGGCCTGGGCCCGGCGGAGGTTGGCCGTGTAGAGCTCGCCATGCTCCAGGACTTCCGCGTGGCGCACCGTGATGCGCTGCCCGCGTTGGCTGTCGCGGACGGTCAGCCGGATCCGGCCGACCAGGTTCTGTCCAAAGTCGACGATGAACCGGCCCGGGCCCAGCCGCCGGATGTCCTTTGCGGACAGTTCACGGGTCACCCGCACGGGATGATCGGGTTCGGCGACCAGCGGGCCGGGTCCGGCGTCGAGCACGGCCACCGGTTGGAAGCCTTCGACTGGGCCGGGCGCGTCCCAACCGGACAGTTCGAAGCGGGCGTCAATGTGCTGGCCCATCAGCAGATCCGCGCTCCGGATCGCACCGGGACGCTCCACCCAGTCCGCGGCGGTGGCCACGACCTGCCGAGACCCGTCGGCGAAGTCGACGACCAGCTGCGCGAAGAACGCCGGGCAGTCGCCGTAGTGCAGGGCGGGCCTGCGGGCGTCGAAGCCGACATGCCCGCACCACCAGCCATCGGCAACGATCGCTGCCAGCACGTTAGGGCCTTCACGCAGCTGCGCGGTCACGTCGTGGGTTTGGTAATGAATTCTTTGGCGGTACTCGGTCCAGCCCGGCGCGAGCTCGTGGTCTCCCACTCGCACGCCGTTGAGCCGGGGCTCGTAGATCCCGTGGGCGGTGGCATACAGCCGTGCCCGGATCGGTTGGTGCGGCAGGTGAAACTCGCGCCGCAGACACAGCGGCGGCATGGAAAAGCCTGGTTCCGAGCCATCCTGCGGCGGGTCGACCGGCGGTTGGCGGTCGGGGTCGCGTCCAATCCAGACCGCCGCCCAATCGTCGTGGTGCAGCAGTCCGGTCTCGAACCAGGTTTGCGCGCTCGCCGCTCGGGCTCCGGTCTCGTCCCACACCTCGACCCGCCAGTGATAGCGGGTGGCCGAGCGCAGCATCTGGCCGCCCCACGGCACCAGAAATCCGTCGGCGGAGTCACGCCTTCCGCTGTCCCACACCAGGCGGGCCGGGTCGTCCAGATCCTCGGCTCGTTCGGCCGCCGTGAGCCGGTAGGCGCTCTGCGCCGCGCCCCGGCGGTCGCTTGCCAGCTTCCACGACAGCCGCGGATGCCGCTCTCCCAGGCCTAGTGGCGCATGCCGCTGCTCGGTCTGCAGGCCATATAACGTTAGACCGGTCATCCCTTCAGTCCTCCCGCGAATCCGTTGATGATGCTGCGCTGCAACGCGAAATACACCGCAAGCACCGGGATGACGCTGATCACCAGTGCGGCGAAGATGAGATTCCAATCGGAGACGAACTGGCCCACGAAACCGGCGATCGCCACCGGCATGGTCTGCTGTGCGCTGCCGCTCAAATACAGCAGCGGGGTGAAAAAGTCGTTCCACACCGACACCGCGTTGAGCACGAGCGCCGTCACCGTAATCGGCTTGAGCATCGGGAAGACCACAAACCGGAACGCCTCAAGGGGTGTGCAGCCGTCCATGAGCGCCGCGTCCTCGAAGTCACGCGGGAGCGCACGCAGGAATCCCACGTAGAGGAACGTGGTGAACGGCACCTGCAGGCCGGAGTAGAACAGGATGAGCGCCCATGCCGTGCCCAGCAACCCCAGATCCCGCATCGTCTGGTACAGCGGAAGCGCCGCCAGTTGGAACGGCAGCACGAGACCCAACATGATCAGCAGGAACAGCCCACGCGACCAGTTCGCGGTGACCCGCGCCAGCGGATAGGCGGCGAGCGACGAAACGGCAAGCACCACAAGGACACTGCCGACGGTCACCAGCACACTGTTGGCCAATGCGCCGCCCAACCCACCCTGCTCCCACGCCTGGGCGAAGTTGTCCAATGTGGGCGCGGTCGTGGGCAGCAACGGCGACGACGTGTCCGAGGGCGCCCGAAACGCGAGGTTGACCAGCACGTAGAGCGGGAACCCCACGGCGACCGCGACGGCGATCATCGCGAGCTCCAGCCCGAAGGTGCCCCAGCGGTAGCGGTTCATGACGCGGCCCTCTCGTTGCGCGCCAAGAAGAAATACTGCCCCGTGGACACGACCGCCACGATGATGGTGAGGACTACCGCGAGCGCGATGCTGTAACCGAACTCGCCCAGCGTGAAGGCGTCCTTGTAGATCAGTGTCGAGATGGTGTCGGTGGCGTGGCCCGGTCCACCGCCGGTGAGCGCGTAGACCTGATCGAAGAGCTTGATCCCGCCGATGATCGACAGCATCAGGTTGATGGTGAACGCCGGGGCCAGCAGTGGGCGGGTGACCGACCAGAAGCGCCGCACCCGGCCACCGCCGTCGATGGCCGCCGCCTCGTAGATCTCCTTGGGCACCGACTGCAGCCCGGACAGGAAGATGACCATCGAGTACCCGCCGAACTGCCACACGATGACGCCGACGATCGACCAGAGGGCGAGATCCGGATCACCCAGCCAGTCCTGTTGCCAC
>JBIOYB010000021.1:0-32526 GCA_044869915.1 Allorhizocola sp. | reverse complement strand
CCGCGCGGCGTCGCCCTGCACCAGGCGCACGGCCTGTCCATTTGCGACATCCACGGCGGGAAGCAGGACCAATGACATGTTATGAACTCCTACGATCGAACGCCACAATCACCAACACCGGCAACACGAGCACAAACAGCAGGCTCAGCGCCAGCCGCAACGCCAACGAGGGCACCGTCGCCCAGATGACCACGAAAATCACCAGCGCCAGCGCGCCGATGAACGCCCGTTCGCCCCGGCTGCGCCGCGCGAACAGCCGCCCGGAACTGCGCTGCCGCAACTCATACAGCGTCGCCCGCCGCCAAAACTCGCGCCGCCGCAACCTTTTCGCCGCCCGCGACGTCTCCAGCTCGCGCGCGGCCTGCATCCGCATCTCCCGCTCCTCGCGGCGCTGCTTGCGCACCTTAGCCATGCCCGCGCCCCGCACCCCGGCGCACCGCCAACGCCAAACCCGCCTCGCGCACGTCACCCGCCGCAGCGCCGCCGAAAACCGCCGCCCGCAAGCCACCCGCGCCCGCGCCGTGGAAACCCACGCCCGGGGAAACGGCGCCCCGGCGAGAAGCCCGCACATACGAACAACCCGCCCCGCCAAGCAAAGCCGCGTCCACACGATCCGCCACCGGCAAAAGCCCATCCGCGCGCGAGTAAGCCCCCGCGCTTGGAGACGCCGCACCGCCCGCCGCGCCCGGAGCAGCCACACGCGGCCACCCCACCGCGCCCGGAGAAGCCGCACCGCCCACCGCGCCCGGAGAAGCCGCACGCGGCCAGCCGGCCGTGCCTAAGTAAGGCGCCCCACGCGGGCGGGTGCGGCGGCGGCTCACAGCGAGGCCACCCAGTTGCGCAGCAGCTGGGCGCCGACCGCGCCGGACTTTTCCGGGTGGAACTGGGTGACGGCCAGCGGCCCGCGCTCGGCAGCCGCGACGAACGTGGCCGACTCGTGGGTCGACGTCGTCACCAGCGCGACACTGTCCAATTCGGAGTTTGGGGTCACCGCGTAGGAGTGGACGAAGTAGGCGCGCGCGTCGGCCGCGATGCCCTCGAACAGCACCGAGGACGACGGCGCGTCCAGCAGGTTCCACCCCATGTGTGGCACTCGCCGCGCCGCGAGCCGGGTGACGCTGCCGGGCAGCAGGCCCAGGCCTTTGGTCACGACCCCGTGCTCCTCGCCCGCCTCGAACATGATCTGTGCGCCGACGCAGATGCCCAGCACCGGCCGTCCGGCCGCCACCCGCTCGGCGATGATCGGCCCGGCCGCGAGCGCGTCGACGCCCGCCATGCAGGCCGCGAAAGCGCCAACTCCAGGCACCACAAGCCCGTCGGCGGCCACCGCAGCGTCCAGGTCGGGCGTCACGGTCACCGACACGCCAGTCGCCGCCAACGCCCGCTCGGCCGACCGCAGGTTGCCGGAGCCATAGTCAAGCACCACAACCGACGTCATAACGCCCCCAAAAGCGAAGCCAACCGCAGGCCGCCCGAGCCATAGTCCAGCACCACAACCGACGTCATAACGCCCTCACAACCCAAGCCGGCGCAATCCAGGCCGTCACAATCGAGGCTGTCATAACGCCCCCTTGGTGGAGGGGATGCCGCCGCCCACCACGGAAACCGCGTCCCGCAACGCCCGCGCGACGGCCTTGAACTGCGCCTCGACCACGTGGTGCGCATCTGGCCGCTGACCGGGCCGCGCCGCACGCAAAACGTTGACGTGCAAGGTGATCCGCGCCGTGAACCCGAACGACTCGAAGATGTGCCGCGTCATGCTCGTCGGATAGACCGGCCCGATGTAGGGCGCGAGGTCCATCGGCTCGTCGTGCACCACATAGGGCCGCCCCGACAGGTCGACGGCGGCCTGCACGAGCACCTCGTCCATCGGGATCACCGCGTCGCCATATCTGCGTATGCCCGTCTTGTCGCCCAACGCCTGCGCGAACGCCTCGCCCAGCGCGAGCGCCGTGTCCTCCATGGTGTGATGCGCGTCGATCTCCAGGTCGCCCTCGGTGTGCACGGTCAGGTCGAACCCGCCGTGCCGCGCGATCTGGTTGAGCATGTGGTCGTAGAAACCCACACCCGTGCTGATCTGAGCCTGCCCCGTCCCGTCGAGGTCGATCTCCACCTTGACCGACGTCTCCTTGGTCGCCCGCTCGACCCGCCCTACCCTGCTCACATCGACTCCTTCATGGCCACCAAAAACGCCGTCGTCTCGTCGGGCGTCCCGGCCGTCACCCGCAGCCACCCGCTCAGCCCCACATCCCGCACCAGCACGCCCCGATCCAGCAACGCCTGCCAGACCGCACGCTGATCCTCGAACCGCCCGAACAGCACGAAATTGGCATCCGACTCGGCCACCGTCAAGCCCATTTCCCGCAGCTCGGTCACGATCCGGTCGCGCTGGGCCTTGATCGCATCGACGGTCTCCAGCAGCACGTCGGCGTGCGCCAGCGCCGCCCGCGCCGCCACCTGGGTCAGCGCGGACAGGTGATATGGCAGCCGGACCAGCTGCACAGCGTCCACAATGGACGGATCGGCGGCGAAATAGCCGACCCGGGCTCCCGCGAAGGCGAAAGCTTTGCTCATGGTCCTGGTGACGACCATTTGGGGGTACGCGTCCAGCAGCGCCAAAGCCGAAGGAGTGCCCGGTCGCCGGAACTCAGCGTAGGCCTCGTCCACCACCACGATCCCCTGCCGCTCCTCCAGCACGGCCCGCACCACCGCGAGATCGAGCGCCGTGCCGGTCGGATTGTTGGGCGAGCACAGGAACGTCACGTGCGGCCGGTGCGCCCGCACCTGCTCGACCGCGTGCTCCGGCGTGAGCTCGAAGTCGGCGCCCCGCCGCCCGTCGACCCACGCCGTGGCCGTGCCCGCGGCCAGCAGCGGATGCATCGAATAGGCCGGGCCGAACCCGAGCGCCACCCGCCCCGGCCCCGCGAACGCCTGCAGCAGCTGCTGTTGCACCTCGTTTGACCCGTTGGCCGCCCACACTTGATCGGCCCGCAGCCCGAACCCCAAGTAGGCGGCCAAATCCTCGCGCAGCGCGACCGCATCCCGATCCGGGTAGCGATTGAGCCCGGCCACCTCATCACCGAGCGCCTTGGAAATCGCGTCGGCCACGTGCCCCGGCAGCGGATAGGAATTTTCGTTGGTGTTCAACCGGACCGGCACGTCGATCTGCGGCGCCCCGTAGGCCGTCAGCCCGCGCAACTCCTCCCGCAGCAGCTGTCTCAATGGCATCCCTCCGCCGCGCTGCGCGGTGCATGCCTGCTGATCCGCTCGGGACAAGCCCTCGCTCATGACTCACCGCCCCGGAAGCGCACCGAAACCGCCTGCCCGTGTGCCGGCAAGTCCTCCACGTTGGCCAGCGTGACCACGTGGTGCGCCACATCGCGCAGCGCCGCCTCGTCGTATGCGACTATGTGCACCCCGCGCAGGAACGTCTGCACGCTCAACCCGCTCGAATGCCGCGCGCACCCGCCCGTCGGCAGCACATGGTTGGACCCGGCGCAGTAATCCCCAAGGGACACAGGCGAATAGGGCCCCACGAAGATGGCTCCGGCGCTCGTCACCCGATCTGCCACCGCCCGCGCCTCGCGCGTCTGGATCTCGAGATGCTCGGCCGCATAGGCATTCACGACCGCCAGCCCCTGGTCCAAAGACGACACCAGCACCACGCCCGATTGCGGCCCGCTCAATGCCTTGCCGATGCGCTCCCGATGCTTGGCCAGCTCGACCTGCACCGCCAGCTCATCGTCCACCGCATCCGCCAGCTCGGCCGACGTCGTCACGAGAACGCTCGCCGCCAGCGGATCGTGCTCCGCCTGGCTGATCAGATCGGCGGCCACGTGCACCGGGTCGGCGGTGTCGTCGGCCAGGATCGCGATCTCGGTGGGCCCGGCCTCGGCGTCGATGCCGACCACGCCGCGCACCAACCGCTTCGCCGCCGTCACCCATACGTTGCCCGGCCCGGTGATCAGGTCGACCGGCGGGCACTCCTCCGTGCCGTAGGCCAGCATCGCGATCGCCTGCGCCCCACCGACCGCGTAGACCTCCTCGACGCCCAGCAGCGCGCACGCCGCCAGCACGCGCGCGTCGGGCAGGCCGGTCTCCTTTTGCGGCGGGCTGCACACGACCAGCTCTTTGACGCCCGCGACCTGGGCGGGCACCACGTTCATCACGACGGTCGAGGGGTACATCGCCAGCCCGCCGGGCACGTAGAGCCCCACCCGCGAGACCGGGATCCACCGCTCGGTGACCGTGCCGCCCGGCACGACCTGGGTCACGACCTCGCGCCGCCGCTGATCCTCGTGGACCTTGCGCACCCGCGCGATCGTCTCGACCAGCGCCGCGCGCACGTCGGGGTCGAGCCCCTCGGCGGTCGCGGACACCCGGAACCGCTCCAGATCCACGCCGTCGAACCGCTGTGTGGCCTCACGCACAGCCGGGAGCCCATGATCGCGAACCGCCTCGACGATCGGGCGAACCTGCTCAACCGCATGCGAAACGTCAAACTGCGCACGTGGCAGTATCCGTCTCGGATCGGTCGTTTCCCCACGTAAGTCGATACGGTTCAACACGGCTCCCCTTTTCGGCGCGGCCCACAGGTCTGTGCGGCCGCTGCGTCGGCCGCGGCTCGCTTCCTTGATCGCGCGGGCCACAGGTCTGTGCCGCTGCGTCGGCGACGGCTCGCTATGCGGCCGTCACCGATAAGGAGATGAGTTGCTGCCGACAGGAAAGACAGTCTAGTTCGAGGGTCCGACAAAGCCTGGCGCATTGCCCAGCGATTGGGACAGTAGGCTTCGAATGTGACCGGCACTCTCCCACTGTTCCCCCTCGGGACGGTGCTGTTCCCTGGGCTGGTCCTGCCGCTGCACATCTTCGAGGATCGATGGCGTCAGCTGGTCCGGCATCTGCGCGACATGCCCGACGGCACGCCGCGCGAGTTCGGCGTCGTGGCCATCGACCGCGGGCTGGAGGTCCTGCCGCCACCGCACAACGGGATTACCACTTCCGAGGTAGTCGTGCACGAGGTCGGCTGTGTCGCACAGATCCGGCAGATCACCGAGCATCCCGACGGCCGGTTCGACATCGTCACGGTCGGTGCGCGCCGCTTCCGGATCACCGGGTTCCTGCCGACCCCGCATCCCTACCCCATCGCCGGGGTCGAATACCTGCCGGAGCCGCCCGCCGACGCGGCAGCACTCGAGCTGGCGCCGCGCGTGCTGGCCAGCTTCCGTGAATATCTGGGCGTGCTGCGCGGCGGGCCCGAGGATCAGCTTCCCGAGGACGCCGTGGTCCTGTCCCACCTGGTCGCCGCGACCTCGGCGCTGACCGTGGCCGACCGTCAGGCCCTGCTGAGCGCGCCCGACACAGCTGCCCGCCTGCGCGCCGAGCTCAAGCTCCTGGCCCGCGAGATCGCCCTGCTGACCGAGATCAAAGCGGTTCCCGCCACCCTGGCGCAGCTGGGCCCGGCTCCGACGATGAACTAGGCGGCGGCGCACTGGGCGGCTGCGGCTCATTTGGCGGACCAGGCGTCGGCGCCCCATAAGGCCCGGCATCGTTAGGCGGACCAGGCGGCTGTGCCCCGTAAGGCCCGGCGCCGTAGGGCGGACCAGGCGGCTGTGCCCCGTAAGGCCCGGCGTCCGGCTGCGCCGGGGAAGGGGGCGAAGTCGTGCCCGGCCAAGGATGGTGCCACCCCTGTGCCGGGTCGAGGTAGGCCGCCGCGGCAGCCGCCTCCAGCTCCTCCTCTTCGCGCCGCCGCAGGCTCGGATACCGCGACCAGCCCGCCAGCACCGAATAGCCGATGACCGCCCCGAGCGCGGGGGCCAGCAGCTCCCCGCCCCTGGAGGTCACACACCATTGGGTGAACGGTATGCACGTCCTGGTGGCGGTCACGGACAGCTCCGGCGGCTTTTCCACGATCGTGTCGAGCGGTGCCGCGGCGCGCTGCGCCTCGTATCCGGGGGCGCCGATCTGGGTGCCGACCGTCCAGGCCAGGTATCCGGCCACGAGCGCGCCCAGTGTCACCGCGAACAGCTGGATCGGCCCGCGCGACGAGCGCAGGATCACCCAGGCGAGGACCGCCACCGCGACCCCGAACGCCAGCCCGAGGAGGACGAACCACCCGTCCTGCGCCACCTGCTCCTCAGGGCTGGGGCTGGTATAGGCCAGCCCGCCCTCCACCTTCTTCAGGGGCAGTGTGGGCGCGACAACGTACCAGATATATCCAAGAAGAACCCCGAGCGAAGCTGTGGCGATCGCCACCACCAGCCCGAAGATCAGCTCACGGCCCCTATTACGGCGCATTCGTAGATCGTAGGCGGTGGGGCTGTCGCCGGACCGGCGACCCATGGCCTAGGGTAGGCCACCATGGGGAGCCGGTCTTTCGTACATCTGCACGTGCACACCGAGTACTCCATGTTGGACGGTGCGGCCCGGCTGAAGTCGCTGTTTTCCGAGACGGCGCGGCTGGAGATGCCCGCTCTCGCGATGACCGACCACGGCAACATGTATGGCGCCTACGACTTCTACAAGCAGGCGGTCGGCGCGGGCGTCAAACCCATCATCGGCGTCGAGTCATACGTAACGCCCAACACGTCCCGCTTTGAGCGCACCCGCGTGCGCTGGGCGGAGGGTGGCGAAAACGACGTCTCCGGCGGTGGCGCCTACACGCACATGACCATGCTCGCGGCCGACGCCGACGGGCTGCGCAACCTGTTCCGGATGCAGTCGCTGGCCAGCCTCGAGGGCTACTTCTACAAGCCGCGCGCCGACCGCGAGCTGCTGCACTCCCACGGCAAGGGTTTGATCACCACGACCGGCTGCCCGTCCGGCGAGATCCAGACGTGGTTGCGCATCGGCGATTTCGAGAAGGCGTGCGCCGCGGCCGGCGAGTTCCAGGACATCTTCGGCGCGGACAACTTCTACCTCGAGCTGATGGACCACGGTCTCGGCATCGAGACCCGAGTCCGCCAGGACATGCTCAAGCTGGGCAAGCGGCTGGCCCTCAAACCCATTGCCACCAACGACTTGCACTACACCTTCGCCGACGACGCCGACGCGCATGAGGTGCTGCTGTGCGTCCAAAGCGGTTCTACCCTGGCCGATCCTAAGCGGTTCAAGTTCGACGCGCGCGACTTCTACCTCAAGTCGCCTGAGGAGATGCGCGCGCTGTGGGACGCCGAAGTGCCGGGCGCGTGCGACAACACCCTCGAGATCGCTGACCGGATCGGCGACTACAAGGACGTGTTCGCTTCCCGCGACCTGATGCCCTCTTTCCCGGTACCAGAAGGATATTCTGAAGAGACCTGGTTGAGAGAGGAAGTCCACCGCGGCCTTCGGGAGCGTTTTCCCGGTGGGGTCCCTGAAGACAGGTTGCGGCAGGCCGACTACGAGCTCGACGTCATCTGCAAGATGGGTTTCCCGGGCTACTTCCTGGTCGTGGCGGACCTTTGCGCATATGCGCGCAAGGAGGGCATTCGGGTCGGGCCGGGCCGTGGTTCGGCGGCGGGCGCACTGATCGCCTATGCGCTGCGCATCACCGAGCTCGACCCGATGGCGCATGGCCTGCTGTTCGAGCGGTTCCTCAATCCCGAGCGCGTGTCGATGCCCGATATCGACATGGACTTCGACGAGCGCCGGCGCGGCGACATGATCCGTTACGCCACAGAGCGATGGGGCGAGGAACGGGTCGCGCAGATCATCACTTACGGCACGATCAAGGCGAAGGCCGCGATCAAGGACGCGGCCCGCGTGCTGGGTTACCCGTTCGCCGTGGGCGACAAGATCACCAAGGCGATGCCGCCGCCCGTGATGGGCAAGGACATCCCGCTGACCGGCATCTTCGACGCCAACCATCCGCGCTACCCGGAGGCGGCCGAGTTCCGCGCGCTCTACGATTCCGACGCGGACACCAAGAAGGTGGTCGACACCGCGAAGGGGCTCGAGGGCCTCAAACGCCAGTGGGGCGTGCACGCGGCCGGCGTGATCCTGTCCGGCGAGCCGCTGATGGACGTGTTGCCCATCATGAAGCGTGAGCAGGACGGCGCCATCATCACCCAGTGGGACATGGGCGCCTGCGAGTCCATCGGCCTGCTGAAGATGGACTTCCTGGGCCTGCGCAACCTCACCGTGATGGACGACTGCCTCGAGGGCATCAAGGCCAACCGCGACCAAATCCTTGTGCTGGAAGAGCTTCCGCTCGACGACAAGGCCGCCTACGAGTTGCTGGCCCGCGGCGACACCCTCGGGGTGTTCCAATTGGACGGTGGGCCGATGCGCTCGCTGCTGCGCTCGATGATCCCGGACAACTTCGAAGACATCTCCGCGGTGCTCGCGCTCTACCGCCCCGGGCCGATGGGGGCCAACGCGCACAACGACTATGCCGACCGCAAAAACGACCGCAAACCCGTTGTGCCCATTCACAAGCAGCTCGAGGAGCCGCTGGCCGAGATCCTGGGCGACACCTACGGTCTCATCGTCTACCAAGAACAGGTCATGGCGATCGCGCAGAAGCTCGCCGGCTACTCCCTGGGTGCCGCAGACCTGCTCCGCCGCGCCATGGGCAAGAAAAAGAAGGAGATCCTCGACAAGGAATACATCCCGTTCTCGGACGGCATGCGCGCCAACGGTTATTCCGACGATGCCATTAAAACCCTTTGGGATATCTTGGTACCGTTCTCCGACTACGCGTTCAACAAGGCGCACACGGCGGGCTACGGGCTGGTCTCCTACTGGACGGCCTACCTCAAGGCCAACTATCCGGCCGAATACATGGCCGCCTTGCTCACCAGCGTGGGCGACGACAAGGACAAGTCGGCGGTCTACCTGGCCGAGTGCCGGCGCATGGGCATCAAGGTCCTGCCGCCCGACGTCAACGCGTCCCGCGCCCGGTTCTCGGCCGTGGGCGACGACATCCGCTTCGGCCTCGCGGCCGTGCGCAACGTCGGCACCAACGTCGTCGAGGCGATCGTGCGCGCGCGCAAGGAAAACGGCGCGTTCACCGATTTCTACGACTTCCTGCGCAAGGTCGACGCCGTCGCGTGCAACAAGCGCACCATCGAGTCGCTGATCAAGGCCGGTGCTTTCGACTCGCAGGGCCACACCCGCAAGGGTCTGCTGTCCATCCACGCCGACGCCATCGACTCCTACATGGACGTCAAGCGCAACGAGGCGGTCGGGCAGTTCGACCTGTTCGGCTCGGTTTTCGGCTCCGCAGATGGCGACATGGCGGTCAACGTCATCACCAACCCGCCCATCCCAACCAGCGAGTGGGACAAGGCCGACCTGCTCATGTTCGAGCGCGAAATGCTGGGCCTCTACGTGTCCGACCACCCGCTGTTTGGGCTGGAACGCTTGCTGTCCAACGCCGCCGACATGTCGATCGCCACGCTGTCCGAGGAGGGCGTGGTCACCGACGGCGCGGTGGTCAACCTCGCGGGCATCCTGTCCGGCGTGCAGCGCCGGATCACCAAGCAGGGCAAGGCCTGGGCATCGGCCACATTGGAGGATCTGGGCGGCGCGGTCGAGGTGCTGTTCTTCCCCAACACCTACGAGCTCATCGGGCAATACATCGCCGAGGACGCCATCGTCGTGGTCAAGGGCCGCGTCGACCGCCGCGACGACCAGGCCCGCGTCATGGCCATGGACATGTCGCTGCCCGACACCAACGTCACCGCGACCGACGAGGCGCCGGTCGTGCTGACGCTCCAGGCAACCCGCTGCACCCCACCCATCGTCAACAAACTCAGCGATGTGCTGAAGCTGCACCCGGGCCAGGTCGAGGTGCATCTGCGGCTGATGGTCGGTCCGAAGTTCACTTTGTACCGGCTAGGCCCGCAGCGCGTCGACGCCTCCACGGCGCTGATGGCCGACCTCAAGGCGCTACTGGGCGCGGGCGCGGTCGGGTTTGGACGGTAGGCCGCCTCGCTATCGACGCTGGTTCTGGATGAGTTTTTCCAGCTGTTCTATCCGCCTCGCGAGCTTCTCCTGAGCCGAATACAGCGGGATGGTCTCCCGAGCCAGGCTCTGCAGAAGCTTCTCCAGCTCCTCCTTCTTACGCCACTCCTTGTACTGCCATTCGAGGTCCTGGATCTGCTTTTGTAGCGCCTTCATTTGCCTCATGCGCTCGTCGGTCTTCGCCTTGAGCTCGGCCAGCTCCCGCTTCAGCTCGTTGAGGTTGTCGATGTGTACGGTCGCCATTTGTCGTCCGCTCCCGCTAGAAGTTCAACGCGCTGTCATATTTGCCCCCGCCGCCTGAGGTAGCGGTGGGCGTGCTGAGCTCGTCCTGCGTCTCTTGAATGACCTTGTCGACATCCGTCCCGGTCTGCTCCATCATCAGGCCGAGATCCCTGAGCTGCTTCTGGATGTCGGTGTTGTTTTCGTGCCACTGCCCCATCTGCCGCTTGACGACCTGCTGGATGCCCTCCTCCTGCAGCAGCTTCAGAATCCGGTCCATGCATTGCTCGATCTCACCGCGGTTTGTTTCGAGCAACCCGCATGTCTGCTGCACCGCCGCCGCGCTATCACGGATCTTGGCAGTGTCGATGCTTAGATCAGCCATCCCCCATCCCTCCTCCGGCCAGAAAATTGATCACAGTATATATCATGCCTTTGGCGTATCGCCGTCGATTCGACCGGGACTGGCCACATTGGACAGAGTCCGGCGCTTCCACGACTCGTGATCTCGCAGCAGAGCGAAGATCAGGTAGAGCGGCAGGCACAGCAACGACCACACGAGCATGAGGAGGCCGAGAAAATGCCGACCGGCTGGAGCATCCCGAGCCCAGCGCTAACGATACGAGCCCGGAGAGGGGGGCATCCTGCTGAGCGTCACCGGCTACACGGCCCATAGGGTATGGACATGGCGCACTATAGCCGGATCACCAAAATAATCATCGACGTCCCGGGCGACCTGCACGACCGCGAGCTGGCGTTCTGGCAGGCCGCGACCGGTCAGGCGCTCGAGCACTACGAGCGCTTCCCCGAGTATCACGGCGCGATGCTTCCCGGCGGCGACATGGGCCTTCTCGTCCAGCGCCTACAGGACGGCGAGAGCCGGGTCCACCTCGACATACACACCGACGACGTCGAGGCCGAAGTCGCCCGACTGGAAGCGCTTGGCGCGCAACGAGTTCAGCAGGTCAACCACTGGTTCGTGATGCGCGACCCGGCGGGCATCCCGTTTTGCGTCATCCCCGACAAGACCGAATCCATGCAGAAGCACAACGCCCAACGGTGGGACTAGAACCCCGGATCGCCGGCGGCGTCTGGACTGAGCGATCTTGAAGCCGCGCTCCTTGGCTTCAAGATCCCGAGGGAAGACGGCGCCTTCTTGGGCGATCCGCCCGCGACTTGCTTTAGCAGGAGCAAGGTATTACAGCGCAGTCATCATCGTCGCGGCGGCGGTGACCCACGCCCGTTTGGTCGCGGGCTGGAGCGCCGCGTAGTCGATGGACGAGCCGGTCTCCAGCGACGGATCAAACGGCACGGTCACGACCGCCCGCGTCCGCGAGGCGAAGTGCCGGCGCAGATCCTCCAACATGGACGATTGCCCCGGCGTCGCGCACGACAGCACGGTCACCGCGTTATTGGCCAGCTCGCCCAGGCCGGTCTCGTGCAGCAGGTCGATCATCCAGTCGGCCGTGAAGGCCGCGTCCTCGCGCGGCACCGACGTGATGACCAGCTGATCGCATGCGCGCAGCACGGTCTGCCAGTTGGCGCTCTCGACATTGTTGCCCGTGTCGACGCAGATGACGTCGTGGGTGCGGCACAGCAGCTCGAGCACGCGGCGCACGGTGTGCTGGTCGAGACGCTGCGCGAAGCGCGGATTTTCCTCTCCCGCAAGCACATCGTAGGTCCCGTCGGAGGCGTGCCGCAGGTAGTCATCGAGCCGCTCGACGACCTGATGGCCCGCCATGCCCTCCAGCTCGACCAGGTCGCGCAGCAGGTGCCGGATCGTGCGCGCGTGGCGGGCACTGCCCGCGCGCAGGCCGAGCGTGCCGCGCAACTCGTTGTCGTCCCAGGCGATCACGCCACGGCCCCGGGCGCCACCGATGGTCGCGGCCGCGAGCACGGTCGCCGTCGTCTTGTGGACACCGCCTTTGGGGTTGGCGAAGGCGAGGATCTTTGGGCCGCGCAACTCTCGCCGCAGGATCGCGAACTCCCGGTCGATCTCGGACGGCGCGTGCGCCGGGCGCCAGTCGTATTGCCCCGGACCCTGCTGCGGTGGTGGCCCGGCAGGCGACTGCGGGATGCGGGCGCGGTCGAGCAACACGCGCCATCGCGGCGTCGGTTCGCCCTGCCAGCGCCGGTCCACCGCTGCGCCTCCCCACCTCATGTCGTCGAGTCACCACCCTATGCGTTCGCGGGGGCCGCAGCCATACCTACTTACTGCCGTCTAGTGTGCTCAACGACGGGGTTCGATGCTCGGCATTGGCGAAACGGACGCCTGCGGGGTGTCGCTCGGTATGACACCCAATGGAGTGGGTTTGACCACTGGCGATGCGGACGGCGACGCGGGCGGCGGCGACGGTGAGGCCGCCGCGATGTCCTGCTGCTCGGGCAGCGGCGCGAGGAATACCGCCTGGTCGAGCCGCCGCACCTCGGGCGCCGGGTCGACCGCGCGCACCTCCGGCCGGGCGGCGATCTGATCCAGCGCCGCGGGCGTCGCCCGCACCACGGCCGCATAGACGCAGCTGCATCCACCGCGATAAGCGGCCGCCTCGGCCGCGGCGATCGCCGCACCCATCAGGTAGGTCTGGCGCAGACGGCCCTCGGCCTCGATCGCCTCGCTCAGCTTCGCCGCGAGCCCCTGGAACTCGTTGGCCTCGGTGTCCTTGCGCGCCGCCACCTGACGCATGCCCGTGAAGACATCATCGGGCAGGCGGAACGCCGGGATCTTCACGATCTGGGTCTGCCCCTGCACCAACGGGACGCGCGTGTAGACCTCGGCCACCGAGACCCCGCCGAGCACGGGCGTGAGGCGATCGGCCGCGAGGTAGGTGCGCAGGCTCACCAGCGCGTAGGTCTCCGCCGGCGCCTCCGGGTCGCCGCCGGTGAGCATGGCCTTGAGCTCGCTGCGGCTCGACGCGAGATAGGTCGGGATGGACTGGCCCTGCGCCACTCCCACATGGACGACCGGCCTGTCCACGGGCTGGCGGCCCTCGGGCGCCGTGCTGTGGCTCGCCCACACCACCGTCACGAGCACCGCCGCCGAGCCGGTCAGCGCCAGCGCGGTGAGGATGCGCAGCCGCCAGCGCCCCGAAGGACCCCAGCCCGCGATCCGGGCCATGCCGCCCGCGAGCCTCGGCACCACCACCTCGTCCAGGTGCCGCATGACCTTCTTCATGACGAGCGCAGCTGGTCGAGCGCGTGGGCCAGGTCGGCCGGATACTCGCTGACGAACGTCACCTCATCACCTGTCGCCGGGTGCACAAAGGACAGAGCGCGGGCATGCAACCACTGCCGGGTCAGGCCCAACCGCGCCGCGAGCGTGGGATCGGCCCCGTAGGTCAGATCGCCCACGCACGGGTGCCGCATCGCGGAGAAGTGGACCCGGATCTGATGGGTCCGGCCGGTTTCCAACCTCACATCTACCAGGCTAGCGGCAGGAAACGCCTCAAGTGTGTCGTAATGGGTGACACTCGGCTTTCCACCCGACATCACCGCGAACTTGTAATCATGGGTGGGATGCCGGTCGATGGGGGCGTCGATGGTACCGCGTAAAGGATCTAATTGCCCTTGAACCACCGCGTGATAGCGCTTGTCCACCTCGCGAGCCTTGAACGCTCGCTTGAGGAAGCTGTATGCGTGCTCGCTCTTGGCCACGACCATGACACCCGTGGTGCCGACGTCGAGCCGGTGAACGATGCCCTGCCGCTCGGCCGCCCCGCCGGTCGCGATGGTGTGCCCCATCCCGGCCAGCCCACCGATCACCGTCGGCCCCGTCCAACCCGGACTCGGATGCGCGGCGACCCCGACCGGCTTGTCCACCACGACAATGTCGTCATCGCTGTAGACGACGTGCAGCCCCTCGACGGTCTCCACCACGACCGCGGGCGCCGTCGGCGGCGCCGGCAGGACCACCTCAAGCCAGCTGCCCCCGGCCACCTTCTCCGACTTGGTCCGCATCTGCCCGTCGATGAGCACATCACCGGTCTCGACCAGGCCCGCCGCCACCGTGCGGGACAGTCCGAACAGGCGAGAAACCGCCTGATCCAGGCGCATCCCATCGAGCCCATCAGGTATCGGCAGCGTCCGCCTATCGGCCATCTTTGGCTTTGCTCACGCGCGTGCCGTCACGGTGGCGCCCCAGCAACTCAAGCAGGACGGCCAGGACGACCCCACTGACGAGGGCCATGTCGGCGACGTTGAAGATCGGCCACACCTGGCCGTGCGGGTCGAACAGACTGAAGAAGTCGACCACGTGCCCATGGAACGGCGCCGGCGCGCGGAAAAGCCGATCCATCAGGTTGCCCAGCGCACCCCCGAGCACCAGCCCAAGTGAGATCGCCCAGGGCATCGAGCGCAGGGTGCGCGCCATCCATCCGATCCAGACCACCACCCCCAGCGTGATGATCGGGAAGACGAACGTGAAATCACGGAACAGGCTGAACGCCGCGCCCGCGTTGCGGGTCAGCGACAGGTAAAGCGCGCCGCCCAGCAGCTTGACCGGATCGTTGGGGTCAAGCAGCTTGGTCGCGAGCTCCTTGCTGGCAAGGTCGATCAGCAGCGCGAGCGCCGCCACGACCGCGAGCCAGACCTGGGCGCCACGGTTAGCGCGGGGCCGCTGCCGACCCTCCCGCTCCTGTGGCTCCACAGTGGACTGCACCATCTAGCGCCGCTCCTCCAACTGCTTGCATGACACGCACAGTGTGGCAGACGGGAACGCGGCCAGTCGCTCGACCGGGATCGGATTGCCACACCGCTCGCAATAGCCGTATGTCCCCTCGTCAAGCCGCTCGAGCGCGCGCTCGACCTGGTAGACCCGCTCGAGAATGGCGTTGGCCAGCGTGATCTCCTGCTCCCGCTCGAACGTCTTGGTGCCCGTGTCGGCCTGGTCGTCGCCCGCCGAATCGGTCAGCCGGTCGCGCTGCAGCTCCGTGATCTCCGTGAGAGTGTGGTCATATTCCTCTTGGAGCTCGTCGCGGCGCGCGGTCAGGGCGAGCCTGATCTTTTCGGTCTCGGCCGCGCTGCGCGTGCCCTTCTTCTTGCCGGCGTCGGCGGCCGGCTTGGTCTGCTCCGCCGGCGCCTTCCCCGCGGCGCGGCTGGCGGTCTTGGATTCTGCAGGTTTGACCATCGTCGCTCCCTCGGCCTGCTGGGTCTCTGCGGACTTGGCGGCCCTCGGTTTTGCCTGAACGGGGGGCTCGGTGCCGGCCGCGGATTTCTTCGCGGCCGCCGATTTGCTCTTCGCGGCGGCCGGCTTGGCCGCCGTTGCTGACTTGTGGGCACGCGCCTTTGCGGACCCGGCATCTGCTGCGGCGCGCAGCTTCCCCCCGCCCCCCGGCCCTTCGGGCCCGCCCCCCTTGGTCGCGGCGGTAGTGTTGCCCTTACTTGTGCGTGCTGCCCGCTCTGCCATGGTTCCCCCACATGCAAAACGCCGTGCGCGGCTCTCGCCGCGCACACGTAAGTAGGGTGGCAAGAATACGGAACGTATGAACGCTCCACAAACCTGCCACGCGCTAACTGTGTAGTTAGTCGCGCATTGACCTAAAATTTCCGTGAAAGGGAAGATACCACCTAATTAGCGCGTTCTGTACCCTCTTCGCCGAACCATCGGGCGAGTCTTCCTCGCCGGGACACCGCGCGCAAACGTCGTTCGGCCTCGTCGCGGACGGTGTCCGTAGCCACGATCAACAGACTGTCGCCGGTCTTGAGCCGCGTGTCGCGCCCCGGCACAAACCCGGTGCCGTCACGCAGGACCAGCGTCACCGCCGCCCCGATCGGCAGCCGCAGCTCGTCCAGATGCACCCCGGCCAGGTGCGACCCGAGCGGGACATCGAGCTGCAGAAGATCGGCCCGCATCCGCTCCAGCGGCGCGGTCTCCACCCGCAGCTCGGTCGCCTCGTCGGGCGCACCCAATCCCAGCCAGGCGGCGGTCGCGGGCAGCGTCGTCGCCTGTACCAGCGTGAAGATCACCACGAGCACGAAGACCACGTTGAAGATCCATGCCGCGTGCGCCGTGCCCTGGGCCAGCGGGATGGTGGCGAACACGATCGGCACCGCGCCACGCAGGCCCGCCCACGACAGGAACGCCTGCTCACGCCACTGCAGCCGGAACGGCAGCGAGCACATCAACACCGACAGCGGCCGGGCGACCAGCGTCAGCACCCCGCCGATGATCAGCGCCGGGATGATCACCCCGGGCAGGCCGGGCGGCGACACGAGCAGGCCGAGCATGATGAACAGTCCGATCTGGGCGAGCCAGGCGACACCGTCGGCGAAACCCATGATCGCTTGGCGGTGCGGCAGTTTGGCGTTGCCCAGGACCAGCGCCGAAACGTAGACGGCCATGAAGCCCGACGCGTGCACGACCGACCCGGCGGCGTAAGCGAGCACGGTGATCCCGACGGCCGCGAGGGGATAGAGGCCCGCGGACGGCAGCGCCGCCCGGCGCAGCAGCCACGCGCCCATGAGGCCCGCCGCCAGTCCAATCAGGAGGCCCGCCGCCAGCTCATAGACGATCATTAGCGCGATCCACCACCACTCGGCCTCGCCGCCCGGCGCGGACAGCAGGATCACGAGCAGGATGGCGACCGGATCGTTGATGCCCGACTCCGACTCCAGCGCGGCCTTCAGGCGCGGGCTGACCCGTAAGCGCCGGAACACCGAGAAGATGGCCGCCGCGTCGGTCGACGAGATCACCGCGCCGACCAGGGCCGACGTGCGCCAGTCGAACCCGAGCAGGTAGTGGGTGAACACCGCGACCACACCGACGCTGATCACGACGCCGACCGTCGCCAGCATCAGCGACAGGCCCAGCACCGGGCGTGCCCGGCTCCAGCGCTCGGTGAGCCCGCCCTCGGCGATGATCAGGACCAGGGCGATGGTCCCCAGGGTCCGGGTCAGCTGCGCGTCGGAAAACTGGATCCCGAGGAACGACTCGCCAAGCAGCACACCGATGGCCAGGTAGACCAACAGACTTGGCACGCCCAGGCGGCTCGAGAAACGCACCGCCGCCACCGACACCAGCAGGACCGCCGCTACCAGGAGCAGGACGACGTCCCCGACCAGCGTCACGGCGTGCCGTCTTCCATCAGCCGGCCGAGCCGGTCGTCCAAATCGGACGGTGGATTGTCCACATTGAACAACTTGTCCCGGGCGGCCGCGCCCGAGCGCAGGGAAACGTCCGCTTTGGACACTCCCAGCGCGTCGGCGAGCGCACGCCGGGCCGCCTCGGTCGCCTTGCCCTCGACCGCCCGCTCCTGCACGGCGATGACCAGGGCCGACCCGTGCCGCCCACCCACGCGGGTGCGCGAGGCGCCGGGTTTCACCCTGACTGCGACGGTGGCCTGATCACGGGGCATGCTGCCATTCTTGCGTGTGCGAAGCGAACACGCGCCCGCGCCGCCCTGAAGCTGACGTCTTCCCTCCCGATCTTGAAAGCAAAGAGCACGCTTTCAAGATCGCTCAGTCCAGACGTCGCCGGGCGATCCGCCACCGCATACCTGCGCTCCCCCGTTTGGGGCCCCCGGAGTCCGTCTGCCCGAACGCACATACACCTTCCTAGACACCTGTGATCGCCAAACGGTTGTTCTCTATCCATGAATCGGTACCTTCGTCCGATGTTTTCGGACCGTTTAGGTAGCTGTGGCCAGTAGGTGCGCACATGCTTGCGCGAAGCACATCGGTGTGTGATTTGCGATAGTGTGCGACACACACTATCGTGTGAGCATGCCTAACGATGAGCTGTACGCGTTGCACCAGCAGGAGCTGCGGCGGGGGACCGTCGTGCTCGCCTGCCTGCTCATCCTCAAACGGCCGAGCTATGGATACGCCCTGCTGGATCAGCTCGACCGGTCCGGCTTCGCCGTCGACGCCAACACCCTCTATCCGCTGTTGCGCCGGCTGGAGAAGCAGGGGCTGCTGACCAGCGACTGGAACACAGAGGAGTCCCGGCCGCGCAAGTTCTATCGCACCAGCGACCAGGGCGCCGCGCTCGCGGATGCCCTCAGCGGCGACTGGGAAGAGTTGCACACCGCCTTTCGCAACCTGAAAGAGGAGTCATGACCGCCACCGTCACCCCCGGCACCCTCACCGACCGATACGTGGACTTCACCCTGCGCCGCCTGCCCGCCAAACAACGCCCCGACATCGAAAAGGAGCTCCGCGCCTCGATCGCGGACGCCATCGACGGGCACGTCGACGCCGGCAGCGACCCGGCCGAGGCGGAGCGCGCGGTGCTCACCGAGCTGGGCGATCCGGCTCGGCTGGCCGCCGGCTACGCGGATCGCCCGCTGCACCTCATCGGCCCCGCGTTCTACCTGGACTACCTCCGGCTCCTGACGGCCATCCTCGTGACCGTCGTGCCCGCCGTCGCCGGTGCCATCGCCTTCGTGCGCATCCTGGAGGGGGCCGCCGCCGGGGCGGTGATCGGCGGCGCGCTCAACACCGCGATCACCACGACGGTCCACATTGTCTTCTGGACCACGCTGCTGTTCGCGTTCCTCGAGCGCACACCCAACCTGCGAGTGGCGGCGGCGCGGCAGTGGACCCTCGACGAGCTTCCGCAGCCTCCCACCCGCCGCGCCCGCCACGGCACGGCGATCGCCGAGGTCGTGATGGTGGCCCTGTTCGCCACGTTGGTGATGCTCTCGCCGATCGTGAGCACGGAGACCGACGCCAACGGCGATGCCATCGGCATACTCTCGCCGTGGCTGTGGCAGACCGGTGTGGTTTATGTGTTCCTCGGCCTCGTGATCGCGGGTCTCGGCGTCGTCGTCGCGAAAAACTACGTCCGCTGGAGCGTTCCCGTCGCCGTGTCGGCTGTGCTGCTCACCATCGCCAACACCACCGTGTTGATCTGGGTGGCGGCCAACGACCGGTTGCTCAACCCCGCCTTCGTGGACGCGGCCGGGTGGCCGGCGGAGGTCACTCGCTGGATCAATCTCGGCCTCATCGTGACCGCCGTGCTCACGGTCATGCAAACCGCCATCGAGGCGGCCGCCGGGTTCGCGGCCAGGTCGTGGGTGACCGCCGACTTGAGGACACAGATCCACACCGTGGTGGAAGGGATCACCATCCGGATCTCCCGCCGCTGACCCAACCAAAAACCTGTGCGCCCGGACGCGACGGCGTCTGGGCGCGCCGTCGTGCGCCAGTAGCTGGCAGACTGGAGGGTTGACCCGCTAAGAGAGGAATCTCATGACCAACGGGCCGTTGATCGTCCAGTCCGACAAGACCCTGCTCCTCGAGGTCGACCACCCCGACGCGCAGGCGTGCCGCATGGCCATCGCCCCGTTCGCCGAGCTCGAGCGATCCCCCGAGCACGTGCACACCTACCGGCTCACGCCGCTGGGCCTGTGGAATGCGCGGGCCGCCGGGCACGACGCCGAACAGGTCGTCGACGCGCTCCTGCGGTTCAGCCGATACCCGGTGCCGCACGCGCTGCTGGTCGACGTCGCCGAGACGATGGACCGCTACGGCCGGCTGCAGCTGGCCAACGATCCCGCGCACGGGCTCGTGCTGCGCGGGCTCGACCGCGCGGTGCTGATCGAGGTGGCCAAGTCGAAAAAGCTCGCGGGCATGCTCGGCGGGCACCTCGACGCCGACACGATCGTGGTGCACCCTTCCGAGCGTGGGCGCCTCAAGCAGGCCCTGCTCAAACTGGGCTGGCCGGCCGAGGATCTCGCGGGCTACGTCGACGGCGAGGCGCACGCCATCGCGCTCAAAGAGGACGGCTGGGCGCTTCGCTCGTACCAAAAAGAAGCCGTGGAATCTTTTTGGGCGGGTGGTTCGGGCGTAGTTGTCCTTCCGTGCGGCGCGGGCAAGACCCTCGTCGGTGCGGCCGCGATGGCCGAGGCCTCGGCGACCACGCTGATCCTCGTGACCAACACGGTCGCGGGGCGCCAGTGGAAGCGCGAGCTGATAGCGCGCACGTCGCTGACCGAGGACGAGATCGGCGAATACTCGGGCGAGCGCAAGGAGATCCGGCCGGTTACGATCGCGACCTACCAGGTGCTGACTACCCGGCGGGGCGGGACATTCCCCCACCTCAACGTGTTCGACGCGCGCGACTGGGGGCTGATCATCTATGACGAGGTGCATCTGCTGCCCGCGCCCATGTTCCGGTTCACGGCCGACCTGCAGGCGCGGCGGCGGCTCGGGCTGACCGCGACGCTGGTGCGCGAGGACGGCAAGGAGGGCGACGTGTTCAGCCTGATCGGGCCGAAGCGCTATGACGCGCCCTGGCGCGACATCGAGGCCCAGGGCTGGATCGCGCCCGCCGACTGCACGGAGGTGCGGGCCACGCTCACCGACGACGAGCGCATGGCCTACGCGGTCGCAGAGCCCGAGGAGCGCTACCGGGTCGCGGCCACCGCCCGCACCAAACTGCCCATCGTCGAGGCGCTCGTCGCCCGGCACGCGGGCGAGCAGGTGCTGGTGATCGGCGCATACCTCGACCAGCTGCACGAGCTGGCCGAGCACCTCGACGTCCCGGTGATCCACGGCGGCACGACCAACAAGGAGCGGGAGCGGCTGTTCGACGCGTTCCGCGAGGGCGAGGTCCAGACGCTGATCCTGTCCAAGGTGGGCAACTTCTCCATCGACCTGCCCGAGGCCACGGTCGCCATCCAGGTGTCGGGCACCTTCGGGTCGCGGCAGGAGGAGGCGCAGCGGCTCGGCCGGATCCTGAGGCCCAAGCAGGACGGGCGGCAGGCGCACTTCTACACGGTCGTCTCGCGCGACACCATCGACACCGAGTATGCCGCGCACCGCCAGCGCTTTCTGGCCGAGCAGGGCTATGGCTACACGATCGTCGACGCCGGCTCTTTAGAAGAGAGCAGCTAACAGGGCTGCGCCGGCCGGGACGACACGATCGTCGACGCCGGCTTTTTTAGAAGAGAGCAGCTAACAGGGCCGCGCCGGCCGGGACGATCTGCACCAGGGCGCCGCGCCAGAGGCGTGGCTGGGAACCGATCAGCACCACGCCGGCGCCGAGCATGCACGCGCACGCAAACAGTGCGATGGCCGGGTTGCCCGCGATGACCCCGCCGATCGCACCCGCAGCGAGGAACAGGTTGTAGAAGCCCTGGTTGAACGCGAAGGTCCGCAACTGCGGCGAGACCGGCGCGCCGCCCGAGAAGAGACGCGACACTGCGGGGCGCGTGAAGAACACGCTCTCCAGCAGGAAGATGCCAATGTGGATCATGCCCGCTAACAGGGCGAAAGTTTGCGCGACCGCGTTCATACACGCAGTATGAACGCGGTCGCGCAAGATCCGGGATTTACCCGAGGCCGTTCTTCATCGCGGTGATGAGCGAACCGCCGGTGGTGTCACCGGACAGCTCCCAGAAGAACGCGCCGCCGAGACCCTGGCCTCGCGTCCAGCTCATCTTGCTGCCGATGGTGCTGGGCGTGTCATAGCTCCACCACTGGCCGCCGCAGAAGGCGTATGCCGTGCCGCCCACGGTCCCGGTGGACGGGCAGCGGCTCACGAGCACCTTGTAATCCTCGATGCCCGCCTCGTATGTGCCAGGCGCCGCACCGGTGGCCGACCCGCCCGGTGCGCTCTGCGAGACACCCGCCCAGCCTCGGCCGTAGAACCCGATGCCGGGCAACAGCTTCGACGCCGGGATGCCCTTGCCGCGCAGGTGCGAGATCGCGTTTTCGGTGCAGAAGCCCGCGATCGGGATGCCCGAGTAGCAGCTCAACGGCGAGTGCGGTGCGGTCGGGCCGTCCGCGTCGAAGGCGCCGAAGAAGTCGTACGTCATCACGTTGTACCAGTCGACGTACTGCGCCGCGCCCGCGTAGTCGGCCAGGTCCTGCTTGCCGCCCGTGTTGCCGTCGGCCGTGATGGCCGCCGTGACCAGTTGGCTGCCGAAGCGCGCCCGCATGGCCTGCATCATGTTGCGGAAGGAGGCGAACCCGCTGGAATCACAGGTCAGGCCGCACGCGTTGGGGTACTCCCAGTCCAGGTCGATGCCGTCGAAGACGCCGGCCCAGCGCGGGTCGTTCACGAGGTTGTAGCAGGAGTTGGCGAACGCGGTCGGGTTGGCCGCGGCCTGCCCGAACCCGCCGGACCAGGTCCAGCCGCCGAACGAGAACAGGACCTTCAGGTTCGGGTACATCCGCTTGAGCCGCCGCAGCTGGCCGAAGCTGCCGCGCAGCGCGCCCGCGTCCCACGTGTCGGCCACGCCGTCGACGCTTTCGGCCGCGCTGTAGAAGCGGTCGTAGTCGGCGTACGAGTCACCGATCGTGCACTGTCCACCTTGGACGTTGCCGAACGCGTAGTTGATGTGCGTCAACTTCGCGGCCGATCCGCTGGTGTGGATGTTCTTCACGTGGTAGTTGCGCTGGTAGACGCCCCACTGGACGAAGTACCCGAGCAGCTTGTTACCGCCGGGCGGGCAGCCCGCCGTGGTGCCGCTCGCCGTCGCGGGCGAAGACCAGTTGCCCGCGGCGTCCCGCGCGCGCACCGAGTAGGAGTAGGTCGTGCAGGCCGCGCGCCCACTGTCCGTATAGGACAGTGAGGTGGTCGTGGTCAGCACCGTGCCGCCGCGTGAGAGTTCGTATCCCGTGACGCCCACGTTGTCGGTCGAGGCGTTCCAGGCCAGCGCGATGCTCGTGTTGGTGGTGCTCGTGACCCTGAAGTTGCCGGGCGTCGTGGGCGGCGACGTGTCACCACCGGTCGCGTTCGTGGTCACGGAGATCTGGTTGCTGTGCGCCGTGCTCACGTTGCCGGCCGCGTCACGCGCCTTGACCGTGTAGGTGTAGGCGGTGCTGGGGGTCAGGCCGGTGTCGGTGAACGTGGTCCCGGTGGAGGTGCCGGTCGGGTTGGCGGACCCGTTGCGGTAGATGTTGTAGCCGGTCACGCCCACGTTGTCGGTGGCCGCGTTCCAGCTGAGCGCGATCGAGGTGCTGGTCTTGCTGGGGCTGGTCAGGCCGGTGATGTTGCTCGGTGGCGTGGTGTCGCCGCCGCCCCCGCCCTGGCCGGAGAGGGAGATGTCGTCGGCCTGGTAGGCGCCCTGGCCGTACCAGCCGTGCGTGTAGATCTGCACGCTGGTGCTTGTGGCCGTGAACGTCAGCGTGAGCTGGGTCCAGGATGTGCCGCCCGGGGTCCAGGTGGAGGCGCCGTTGGTGACGCCGATGTAGGTGTAGTTGCCGCGGAACCAGCCCGACAGGGTGTAGTTGGTGCCTGACACCAGGCCGGAGATGTTCTGTGTGCACTTCGCGTTGTCCGAATCGGACGCCGCGCCTTGCAGGGCTCGCGTGCCCGAGTGGACCGGGGTGGAGACGACGCTGCCGAGGCTGCACGACCAGGGTGCGAGCGCCCCGGTCTCGAAGCCCCCGTTGACGGTCAATTCGGCCGCAATTGCCTGCGGCACGGCGACGAGGGTGCCTGTCACGATCAGTGTCAGCACCAAGAGGATGCGTTTCATCTGCTAACTCCATCCCTACGGGGCGTAAGAATTAGTTAACTTTCCTAAAAGTGAAGGTGACTTTAGTCGCCTGATCTTAGGAAGTCAATATTGACCGAGGTGGCTAAAGGCGATTCAAGTTGGGCGCACAAAGCCCGATCGCTAACCTGTAGGAACGTCTACAAACAAGAAGCAGGTGTACAGCAGTGCCTACGGGTCGTGTGAAGTGGTACGACACGGAAAAGGGATTCGGATTCCTCACCCGTGATGACGGAGACGACGTCTTCGTGCACAAGGCTGCCCTGCCCACCGGGATTGCCGAGCTGAAGCCCGGTCAGAAGGTCGAGTTCGGCATCGCGGCGGGGCGCAAGGGCGACCAGGCCTTGCAGGTCAAGGTGCTTGAGGCGCCACCGTCCTTAGCGGAGGCAGAACGGCAGCGTGCGCGGCGGCCCGCCGACGAGCTCAACACCCTGATCGAAGACATGATCAAAGTGTTGGAGGCAAAGATCCTTCCGGACCTTAAACGGGGCCGGTTCCCAGATAAAAAGATCTCACACAAGATAGCCGAGGCGCTGCACGTCATCGCCAAGGAGCTAGAGACCTGAATCCCCGCTCGTGCTATGCGATTTGCACAGCCGGAGTCAAACCCGCATCGGCGGCCCGGGTCAGCAAGGCCCGGGCCGCTTCGCGCCCCTCGGCGCCCAGATCCTCGGTGAAGTTGTTGACATACAACGAGATGTGACCCTGGATCACGTCGTCGTCCATCTCCTGCGCGTGCCGTTTCACAAAATCATCCGAGTTGCCCGGAAACTCCCAGGCCAGCTGCACGCTGCGGCGGATCCAGCGGGTCGCATCGTCCACAAGCGACGGTCGGGCGAGGATCGCGCCGAGCGGGATCGGCAGGCCGGTCTCCCGCTCCCACCACTGCCCCAGATCGACCACGCTGGTCAGGCCATAGCGCGGATAGGTGAACCGCGCCTCGTGGATGACCAGACCCGCGTCGAACTGTCCACTCGCGACAGCGGGCATGATCTCGTGGAAGGGAATAACCTTTATCTGGTACGGATGTGAGGCCCACAAACGGAAGAGCAGATAGGCGGTCGTGCGATCCCCCGGCACCGCGACCGTCTCGATCCGGCGGCCCGGCAGTGTTTCTCCCGCCCCCCAGCCCTGCGGGCCCGCCCCCCTTGTCACGACCAATGGGCCGCACCCCCGGCCCAGCGCGCCTCCCGCCGGTACCAAATCATATTGGTCTAAAAGCCAGGGCAACGCGGCATAGGAAACCTTCACGATGTCGAATCGCCCATCCAATGCGGCCGTATTCGTGATGTCGACATCGGCGAATGTCACGTCGAAGTCCGGCGCGCCGGGCACGAGCCCGTGCACGAGCGCGTGGAAGACGAACGTGTCATTGGGGCACGGGGAAAAAGCGATCCTCATTGCCGGCGCGCCTTTCGTCTCCGGTCGTGCGGGATCATCGCGGCCAGGCCGACGAACCCCCACAGGAAGCCCGCCAGGCAGATCCACAGCCAGCCGGCCGGGCCGCCGGCGAGCCAGACCACCAGGCCGGCGAGCGCGAACGCCGCGATCCCACCGATCGCGAACGGCACCATCGGCGGGTCGAGCGGCTGAAGCTTGGACACGGCAAAATGCTATCCGTGTTGGTAATACAGCGTGTCCTCCGCGTGGTCCTCACCACGTTGCAGGTGCTGCTGGGCGGCATCCGCTGGCTGGCCCGGCAGACATATCGCCAGCGTGCGATAGGTGTGTCCGCCTCGCCGCAGCTGGCCCGGCTGCTCGACGTGCAGTTCGTCACGGTCGCCGCGCATGTCACGCTCCTGTCCGGGTTGGTGGTCTGGCGCGGCCAGCTCAACTGGCTGTGGGCCGCCCCGGTCGCCGTGGCCGGCCTGGCCGCGGGCATCTGGCTGCGCAACCGGTGGGTGATCGGCGGGCTCATCGTGCTCCAGCTGGCCGGGCTGGCGTTGGCGTGGCTCCCGGCGGTCGTGGCGCTCGCCCTCGCGCAGCAGGCGTCCGTGATCGCGGCGGCGCGGGCCAGGGCGCTGTGGCGGGCCGCGCTCGCGGGTCTGCTGCTGGGCGTGTTCACGGGCGGGGCCGGCCTGGTGCTGGGCGTTTTCATGCCCGCGTTCCCGCTGTGGCTCACGGCGGCGTTGCTGCTGATCGGCCTCGTGCTGGTCTTGCGCTTGCCGGTGCCGAAGAAGGCCGTGGTGCCGCAGCAGCCGACGAAGCCGGGAGCCGAGAAGCCGGGAGCCGAGAAGCCAGGAGCCGAGAAGCCGGGGGGCGATCAGGACTACACCGTGTACCGCCCGTCGTCCATGGATGATTGAGCCATGAGTTTGTTGATCGTGACGGCCGTCCCCGCGGAGGCCGAGGCCGTGCGCAAGGGGCTTGCGTCCGGCAGCCCCATAGTGGTCGCTCCGGTGGGCGTGGGCTCGGCCGTGGCGGCGGCCGGCACGGCACGCCTGCTCGCGCTCGCCGACGGACGCTACACCGCAGTGATCAACTTTGGGATAGGCGGCGGGTTGGGTGTGCCGCTGGGCGGCATCGCGCTGGCGACCCGCAGCATAGCGGCCGACCTGGGCGCCGATTCGCCTGATGGGTTCATCGGCCTCGACGAGCTGGGCTTCGGCCGGGCGACCATGGCCGTGGATCCCGGGCTGCTGAGCCTGCTACACGGAAGCATCCCCGAGGCCGTGCCGGGCGACGTGCTGACGGTCAACACGGTGACCGGCACGAGCGAGCGCACGGCCTGGATCACCGGGAGATACCCGGACGCGGTCGCCGAGGGCATGGAAGGCTTCGGCGTCGCGGTCGCGGCCGAGCAGGCGGAGATCCCGTTTGCCGAGCTGCGCACGGTCTCCAACCCGGTCGGGCCGCGGGATCGTGCGGCGTGGCAGATCGGCGGCGCGCTGGACGCGCTCACCAAAGCCGCTCAGATGCTCTCCACGACGTTGTCGTCGTAGGGCTCAGATGCTGTCCACGACGTTGTCATCGTAGGGCTCAGATGCTGCCGACCAGTTTGCCGTCGTAACCGTCGGCGGTCTTCACCCAAGCGCCGCTTGCCGGTCGGCTCAGATGCTGTCCACCACGTTGTCGTCGTAAATCGTTGGTGGGGCGGGGATCGCGGTCTCCTCGATCAGGATCTCGGAGTGGCCGCCGCAGCCGTGGTCGCGCGAGACCACCTTGCCGTCGTCGGGCGTGTAGACGTTGCCACACACGCCGAACATCCGGCCAAGCGAACCGGCCAGCTGCAGATAGAAGCCGCACGAGATGCATCGCGCCGAGCGCGGGGCGGCCTGCGAGATCGGCGCGTCGGGGCCGGCATCGCCCTCATACCACCGCTCGGCGGTCTCGGACCGGCCCAGCGGCGACATGACCCGGGCGCGGCCCAGGCCCAGCTCCCACACGGCGTCGTCCACGGCCGGGTCGCCCGACAGCTGGTAGCCCGGCACGAGCCGGTCGTCCTCGGCCGGGGTCGGCAGCAGATCGCCCACGCCCAGATCGCCCGGGTGCAGCCGCTCGTGCCACGGCACCCAGCCGGGCGCGAGCAGCGCCTCCGGCCCGGGCAGCAGCACGGTCTCGCACACCGTGACGTGCTTGCTGCGGGCGATGCGCGTGACCGTCACGGCCCAGCGCCAGCCCCGATAGCCGGGCAGCTCGCACGCGAAATAGTGGGTGACCAGGCGGTCGCCGTCAGCCGTGACGGTCAGATGCTCGCCGACGTGTTCAGGACCGTCGGTGATCGCTGCGCGGGCCAGCTCGACGGCGGCGGCGCAGATCTGGTCGAGCTTGCTGGCGGCGATCCTGGACACGCCCGCTATTCTGGCACACCGTCACGCCGCTAACACCTTCTCGCTTTCCACCACACGCAGCTTGGGGATGGGGCGGATCTCCAGCGAGAGCTTTTCGCCCGAATGACGCAATTGCCACACCAGCGCGGCGACCGCGGCGGCCAGCGAGATGGCCCCACCGAGCCAGATGCTCGCCTGCGGACCGAACTGCTCAGCGATCCAGCTCATAATCATCGATCCGACCGGCATGGTGCCCATGAAGATCAGCACGAAGAGCGACATGACGCGCCCGCGATAGGGGCCCTCCACGCCGAGCTGGATCCGCTGGTTGGCCGCTTGGCCCAGAAACACGGTGCTGAACCCGGTCGGCAGGAGCAGCGCAAGGACCAGCCACACCGAGTCGGCCATGCCGACCGCGATCGCGAGAATGCCGAACCCGATTGCCGCGCCCAGGAACAGGTACACCGACGGGCGGCTGCGCCGCCATGTGCCCGCGAGCGCCCCACCGAGCGCGCCCACGGCCAGGGCCGTGTTGAACAGGCCGAACGTGGCCGCGTCGGTCTGGAACACCGTCTTGGCCAGCAGGGCGAGCGTGAGCTGGAAGTTGTACCCGAACAGGGCGATGATCGCGATGGTCACCATCGGCAGGATCAGATCGTGCCGCCGCTTCACATAGCGCAGCCCGTCGATGATCTTGGCGTCCTCCTTGAGCTGTGGCTCGCTGCGCTGCAGCGCGAGCGGGTCCATCCGCCACTGCGCGAACACGGGCGCGATCGCCATCACGGTCGCGATCAGGAACACCGGGCCGGTGCCCCACCCGGCAATCGCGATACCGGCGAGCGCGGGGCCGGTGATGCGGGCGATGTTGAACGTGGCGGCCGACAGCGACAGCGCGTTGGGCAGCAGCGTCTTGCCCACGAGCTCGGACACGAACGACTGCCGCACGGGCGTCTCGATGGCCTGCGCGATGCCCAGCAGGAGGGCGAAGATCATAATCATCCAGAGCTCGATCGTGCCCGTGGCGACCAGGATCGCCTGCACGATCGCGAGCGCGGCCCACGCGCCGTTGGACATGATCAGAAGCTTGCGCTTGTCGAACCGGTCGGCGAGCTTGCCCGCGTACAGCGTGAGCAGCATGACCGGGATGAACTGCAGGGCGGTGACGAGGCCGAGGGCGGTCGGCGAATCGTTGCTCAGCTCCAGGACCAGCCAGTCCTGGGCGATGTACATCATCCAGACACCGATCAGCTTGACGAGCTGACCACTTGCGAAGAGTCGATAGTTGCGGACCGTGAGGGATTGGAACGTCGTGCTTAATCGAGCCCGCACGCTTGAAGCGCCTCCTTAGCTACCTTCCGTGCCGGGCGAGTCCCTCCAAAATGGACGCTGCCCGGGCGACCGTGTCACGTTCGTCGGGCGTCAAATCCGCCAGCCTTGCGGCGAGCCACTCATCGCGCGCCTTCTCATAGAAGGACAGCATGTCCAAGCCCGACTCGGTCGGCGCTAGAAGCACCTGCCGGCCGTCGGTCGGGTGCGGGCTGCGCTGGACCAGGCCGCGCTCCTCGAGCTTCGCCACGATCTTGGTCATCGTGGGTGGCTGCACCCGCTCCAGATCGGCGAGCTCCCGGGGGGTGAGGGCGCCGCCGAGGCGCAGGCTCGTGAGCGCGGACAGTTGGGTCATCGTGAGATCGCCGACGGGGCGTTCTTGACGCAGACGTCGGTTGAGCCGGGTGATGGCGTCACGTAGCCGCACCGTCAATTGCTCCGGCGTCATTGGTTTCGCCATCACCAGCTCCACGATCCTTAGGTTAGCTAATTAGCCTTGCTAAACAAACATGAGTTCGGTCACGCCACGCGCGAAGTACAGCAAAAACAGCACCGAGACCACCCGCAGCAGCGGGTGAATCTCGCGCGGCTTCCCCTTGACCAATTTGATGAGCGTGTATGTAATCAGGCCCGCGCCGATGCCGTTGGCGATCGAGTACGTGAACGGCATGATCACGATGGTGAGGAACGCGGGGATCGCGATCTCATAATCGGTCCAGTCGATGGTGCGGACCCCGAGCATCATCAGGAAACCCACGACGACCAGCGCCGTCGAGGCCGCCTCAAACGGGACGATGGTGACCAGCGGTGCCAGGAACATCGCCAACAGGAACAGGCCGCCCGTGATGAGGTTGGAAAAGCCCGTGCGCGCGCCCTCGGCCACGCCCGCCGCGCTCTCGATGTAAGAGGTGTTGCTCGAGGTGCTCGCCGCGCCGCCGGCCGCCGCCGCGAGCGAGTCGACCAGCAGGATCTCGCGGGCGCGGGGCACCGACCCGTCCTGCGTGACCAAGCCACCCTCCTGACCCACCGCGACCATGGTGCCCATGGTGTCAAAGAAGTCGGTGATCAAGAGAACAAAGACGAACATCGCACAGATGACCGGCCCGGCGGTCCGCCATGAGTTGAAAAGGTTAAATTCGCCGAGCAAGGAAAGATCAGGGGCGGCAAACCATTTGTCTGGTACCTGCGGGACGTTCAGACTCCACCCGCCCTTTCCGTTGCCGAGCTTGGCGATCGCCTCCACGACGATGGCGAGCACCGTGGTCGAGACGATGCCGATCAGGATGGCGCCCTTCACATTGCGCACCAGCAAGACGATCGTGAGCAGGAGGCCGGCCACGAAAACCAGGCCAGGCCAGGTGATGAGCTTGCCGCCGATGCCCAGGCCGACGGGCGGGGAAGGGTTGCCGGTCGAGCGGACGAAGCCCGCGTCCACAAAACCGATGAGCGCCAGGAACAGGCCGATCCCGACCCCGATCGCGGTCTTGAGCTGGGTCGGGACGCTGTGGAAGATGGCTGTCCGCAGCCCGGTCATCACCAGCACGGCGATGATCAGACCCTCGATCACGACCAGGCCCATGGCGTCGGCCCAGGTCATCTTCGGCGCGATCTCGAAGGCCACCATCGCGTTGACGCCGAGCCCGGCCGCCAGCGCGAGCGGGAACCGGCCCACCACGCCCATCAGGATCGTCATCACGCCCGCGACCAGTGCGGTGGCGGCGGCCAGGGCGGCGATGCCCAGCTTGGCCTCGTTGACATCCTTGGCACTGTTGAGGATGAGGGGATTGAGGACCACGATGTAGGCCATCGTGAAGAAGGTGGCCAGACCACCGCGCACCTCACGGGACAACGTCGACCCGCGTCCGGAAATCTCGAAGTAACGGTCGAGGAACCTCACAGCCGAACCGCCATCCGGGCGGTTTGGCTGCCGATTCGTTCGCGCAAGCGCTCACTCATGGGCGCATGTTTTCATGTCATACCCGGGTGATGGAATGCGCGAATGGACTACCTCACGTATCTCGAGAACGATTATCGGCGGCTGGCAGAGGTCGTGCCTGGCCGATTGGGGGCCGCCGTCCCGAGCTGTCCGGAGTGGACGGTCGACGACCTGGTGCACCATGTTGGAGCGGTCTACCTGCACAAGGTGGAGTGCATGCGGCACAACGCCCCACCCAAGCCGTGGCCGCCGGCGGGCCTGCCGGATGAGCCCGCCTCGGCCCTGCTCGAGCGGGCCTATGCGGCACTCGTGGCGGAGTTCGCGGTGCGGGAGCCGTCCTCCCCGGCATATACGTGGTATCCGCCGGATCAGACGGTGGGCTTCTGGATCCGGCGCATGGCACAGGAGACGGTCATCCACCGGATCGACGGTGAGCTCGGCGCGGGCGTCGAGTCCCTGACCGTGCCCGACGAGCTGGCGGTCGACGGCATCGACGAGCTGCTGCAACTGTTCGTGGTCTGGCCGAGCCGCGAGTGGCCGGAGGATTTCGCCGAGGCGCTGGGGGCCGGGCCGGGTTCGTTGGCCCTCACCGTGAGCGGGCCTTCCAGCTCGTCGCGTTGGCTGGTCAGCTGGGACGCCTCGTCCGGCGTCACAGCCGCCTTGTCCGACGCGGGTGCCACCGCCCACGCCGAGATCAGCGGCACGGCCGACGCTGTCCTGCGTTGGCTCTGGCGGCGTTCCGACTCCGGCGTGACCATCGCGGGTGACAAAGCCCAGGTGGCCCAAATGCGGCAGATTTTGCACGCCGCGACGCAGTAGGGTGTCAGACGTGGCGACTGGTAGCGCACTGCCCATCACGCTCGGAGTGATCGCGCTCGTCAGCATGCCCGCTGCGATCGCCGCCGTGATTTGCGCCGATGAGGTCGTCGAGTCGGTGCGCCAGCGCGCCGAGCAGGTCAAGCACACTTGGTCGGAGCAGCGCACGCTCGACCGGCTGGAGCGCGCCCTCGCGCCCGCGCCGCCGGCCGGGCCGCCCTGGGTCGCCGTGGCCAAAGTCGCGGGCGATGTCCTCACCTCGGCGCGCGACACCGTGGCCCAGTTCGCCGTCCAGCGACTCAACGCCGTCGGCATCGCACCGGCCTGGCTGCCCGTGCCCATCCCAGCCCAGGCCGGCCCCGTGCTCGTGCCGTTCGAGCAGGTCGTGGCCAAGCTGCGCGACCTGCCGCGCGACGACGAGCGTTACGACGACGCCCTCGCGGCCGCATGCCTCTGCCTCGGCGTGGAGCACCACCTCGACCAGGTGTCCGGTTTGGACCTCGAGATCGAGCGCCTGCGCGTCGAAGGAGCCCTCATCGCGGCGGGCCTCACCCTCAGCACCAAATGAGCGGTGCGGGCGGGCACCCCGACCCGGACCCCAACACGCCCCCGCCCGTCACCCCGACCACCACCGCCCACCACCAGCGGCCGGCATCTCGCATGCGCGCCAGTCACCGCCTCTGTCCACGTCTGCCGCAGGCCCTTCACACGGGCGGCGGCCGCTGCTTGGGTCGCGGTCGGCGGCTGGCAGTTCACGGGGGTGTTGGCCGCTGCGGGGGCCACCGTCCTCTGTTGGCGCACCGCATGTGCTCCGGTCGGGGGTCGAGTCGATGCGCGTCGCTGGCATCCAGCCCGCCCGGCCGCAGCCGGCTGGGCCGCCGTGGGCTGCCGGCACCTTACACGCGGGTCGGTCGCCCATGATGCGCCTGTTCGTTGCGGTGTTCCCACCCGAGGAGGCCATCGCCCACCTCACCACCGCACTGTCCACAACCGACATCCGCCTGCCCGCCACCGAACGCCTCCACCTCACCCTCGCTTTCCTCGGCGACGTCCCTGATCCCGCCCCGGC
>JBIOYB010000020.1:0-27806 GCA_044869915.1 Allorhizocola sp. | reverse complement strand
CAGCAGGCTGGTGACGTCGGGCAGCGGGCGCTCACGGCGTCTGGCCGCAAGTCCGGAGAAGTAGACCAGCAACTCGTTGCGCGCAGCCCACGTCCGCCTGCGATCGTGCTCGCCGTGCGAGCCGAGCGACCCGCTGGTCAGGCCGAGCAGCTGCTGCCGGTCGGCCTCCGGCACACCGAGCAGGTCGCAAATCGCGGTCAGCGGGATCTGCGCCGCCACTTCGGCGGCGAAATCGACCTCGCCCCGCTGCGCCGCCTGCCGCACCAAGCTCATCGTGGACGACCGCACGCTCTGCTCGACCGCCTTGAGTGCCCGCGGAGAAAACGCTTGAGCCACAAGCTTGCGGAGCTCCGCGTGGCGGCGCCCGTCGGATACGGCGATCATCTGGCCGGCCCCGGTGTCGCCGCCGGTCAGGAGGGTGTCGAGCATGTTGCCCCGCTCGGAGGTGAACCCGCGATCGCGATATACATTGACCAGATCGCTATGCCGTGTGAGCACCCAGAAGCCGGGCTGCGTGCCGACCGGTTCATGCCAGGACACGGGTTCTTCGCGACGCAACCGGTCCCATTCCTGCCGGAGGTCGAGTTGGGCGTGCACGGCGGGGTCGGCAAGGTTTAGCATCGGACCTCCACTCGGGATGGCCGGTGCTCGTCCGGCGCGGCGTTGCGGCGCAGATAGGCGCGCAACGCCATAGGGTCAGGCGGCGTCGGCTGCCGTGGCGTGACCATCGCTACATATCGGTCTTCCTCGAATCGCACATCGGCGTCGGCCACGTCGGGGTGCGCGAGCAGCACCCGCCGCAGCCGAGCCGCGCTGGTCGTCAGCCCGGCGAAGACCGCGATGTCCTCCTGCGCGCCGATCCATCTGAACCCGCCGTCCGGATCGCACATGCCCACGTGATGTGTGTCGACCAGCTCGCCGTCGGCGTGGCGACGCAGGATGAGCCGCCCGGGCAGTCCGCGCGGCAGGATGCGGCCGTTTGCCATGACGGCCATGCCCCAACCCGGCGCCACCTCACCTACGAGCGGAGGCTCGGTCCCGGACAGCTTGTCCTTTGTGCACTGTCGCAATGCGACGATGCCCAGATCGGCGCAGTGCAGCACGGTGTGGACCCGCATCGCCGGGTCAACGAGTTTGCCCAACGGAACTAATAACGTGGTCGCGGAGCGTATCTCCGCCGGCTCGTGCGCGACAATCACCTTGCCGCCCCGTCGTTGCGCCCACGCGCGGATCTGAGCCACCACCGTTGCGTTGTCGAGGCCGTACACGACCGTGACGGTGGGGTCGGCATCGGCGAGGTGCTCATCGAGCCACCCGGGACGCAGCGGCTCGGCTTCCACGACACTGTCGGCCGGGGGGCATGGATAGGTGGCGATCGGCGCGTCGGGTGCGGTCATCCCCAGGCGGATCGTTTCCCGCAGCTCGGCCGTGAAGCGATGAGCGGCCGTGGCGTCGAGGCGATCGGTGCGGTGATCGATCCTGCCCAGGACGTCCTCGCCCCGATCACGCAGCTGAAACATCAGATCGAAGGTCTGGGCGGTGTTTGGCGCGACGAAGTCCCACTCCGTCCGGACACGCCCACCGGGCACCTGCGGGATGTCGAGCGGAAGACGTTGGTACGCCACGGAAACCTTGGAGAACAGGGATCGGGCGGCGCCGGCCCAGCGCCTGCCCACCCAATAGTGCCGCAGTGGCACCCGTCGAAACCGCTTGACCTGCATCAGGGCCAGCCGAGCCGCCTCGAGCGCCGTGGCGAAGGTGGCACCGGGCGGCATGTGCAGGTAGATGGGCACGACGTTGACGGCCAGACCGATCCGGTCGCGCTCCTGCGGCCGGCTCGTGTCGGCGGGGATACACAGCACGATGTGCTCGTTGCCGTAGTTGTGCAGCAGGGCCGCGACACCCGCGAGAATGCCGCCGAAGAGCGTGGTGCCGCCCGCCTCGGCGAGCGCCCGAAGCGCCGCGACGCCGTCGATGACGAATGACTCGGTGCTGGCCACCGTGGCCGGTGCGCCGGTCGGCACAGCGGCGGACAGGCGCAGGGCAGGCATGGCCGGCACGTCGAGCCGGTCCCAGAAGGCGGCAGCCTCGGTCGCGGCGTCCTCGGTCGTGGCAGCCCCGTTCCCCTTTCGCGCCTGCGGCGCACGACCGGACAGGGCCGAGATGAACTCGCGAGCGAAGATGAACTTCGACCGGCCGTCGAAGCACATGTGGTGGACGACGACCAACAACGTCGACCGCTCCCGGTCATGCAGCAGGTGATAGAAGGCAAGTGGCGGTTCGCGCGTCAGGTCCCATTTGCACTTGCCATGCGCCTCTCGCCACGTGCGAGCCGCAGCGGCCTCCTCGCCGATGCCACACGGCACGTCGACAAGCTCATAGAGCAGCGGTTCACCCGGCGGCTTTTCCATGATCATTGGTCGGTCGTCGTCGACGTGGACGACGCTGCGAAGCGGAGGGTTTGCGGTGACGATTGCCTCGCAGGCGCTGCGCACATCAGAGGCGTCCAGGGGGCCGCGCATGGTGACGGAGAAAAAGCCGGTGTTGCTGTCACCGGCGCGCATCTGCTCCTCGAACCATATGCCCTCCTCGGCGGGGGTGCAGGCCCGGATCGGCGACGCGTCTGTGCTCATGCCAGGCCCAAACCGTGCAGCTCATCGCGCACGCCGGGCAGATCGAGGGCACCGACGGACTCGCACAACCGCAACGTGTAGCGTCCGTTGGCGCGCACGGCCGCGCGCATCACGTCCTCCGAATAGGATTCCCGGAGTATCTCCTCGATCTCTGCGGTCGTGTGTCCCACGGCCGCTAGAGAATCGCGGATGGGACCCAGATCGGGTCGCAGGCAGTCGTTGACGAAGTGCGGCAGGCTGCGCGCCACCCCGGCGCGCAGCCGTGCGGGCAGCGACGCCCACACCTCGTGGAAGAACTTGGCGAAGAAAGCGTGGTGGTGTGCTTCGTCCCGGGCATGGTCGGCGACGACATCGCGCACCACCCGGTAGACCGTCTCGTCGCGTGGGATCTCCGACAGTATCGCCGTGACCACGGTCTCGAACGCTACGACCTGAAGCAGTTGGGCGAGCCGTGGGTGTTCGGGAAGGTAGCGGTGTGCCGTGCGCTCCAGGCGCCGCATCCTGGGCGTGAAGTCGTAAGGCAACGTCGGTATCGCGGTGGCGACGGCGATCTGCTGCACGATGTCGAGGCTGTAGAGGGCGTGATAACCCTCGTCGCAGTAGATTTTCGCCGCGTCGAGCCGCGTGCGCTCGGGGATCTCCATGTCAAGCTCGCCGTGCATCACGAGGCTGACGCCGCGGTTGACCACTTTGGTCTCCAGGTGCACCGTGAACAGCAAGTATTGATAGAGGTGCCGCGCCAGCAGCGCCTGCCGCACCCGATCGTCGGCGCCGGCGAGCAATTCGTGACCCAAATAGGGCACGAGCCGTTCGGGGAAGAGCGCGAGACCGATTTCGCGGTCCTCGTGAAGGACGCGGCGCTCCTGCGTGCGGACGCCGGCGGCCTCATACCACTGTGCCAGCGGCAGGTTCATGCCGGACACTTACGTCTCGCCCCCCTCCGCGACGATGCGCACCACTTCGGGCCGCGTGAGCACACCGAAGTGGTCGCCGGGGAGCCGATGGACCGAAAGCGTCCGGCAGAGGCCGTGCCAGCTGGCCTCGATCGCTTCGGGATATCCCGGGGGGTTGTCCGCGGCCAGGATGAGCGATGCGGCCACATCCACCGCCCTGTGCTCATGCTCGGCGACAAGCGACAGCAGGTCGCGCCACTGGTCGACCAGTGCGGCCGCTTCGGCCGGGTCGGCCTGGCGCAACGCCTGCGGGTCGATTCCCAAGCGGCGCAACACCTCCAGCTCCTGCGGTGATTCGGTGGCCGCGGCCAGGGCTAGATCCGTGCTCCATTGCCTGAGCTGGTCTCGGTCGGTGTCGGTCCGCGAGACGAACGAGTCCACGAGCACCAGCCGTTCCACCTGACGCCCTTGCGCCACAAGACTTCCAGCGACCGCGTGGGCGATGACTCCGCCCAGCGACCATCCAATGACGACCATCGGGCCGCCGGCAGTGAGCGCTTTAGCATAGGTGTCTGCCAATGCGTCGAGCGTCTTTTCGCCACGGGTGGCGCGTTCAAACCCGAGCACGGCGAGCCCTTCGGGCAGCGCCTGCACCAGTGGCTGGTAGCAGAACAGGGTGCCTCCGACCGGGTGGACGAACACCGCCGTCCGGTCGCCTGAGCCGCCGCGCAGCGGCACGAGACCGCCCGCGCCCAGATCACCCTCGGCGAGCCGCGCCGCGAGCAGTGCGGGAGTGGGATTGTTCATGAAAACCCCCACCGGCACTTCCGGCCCGATCCGCTGGGCGATCGCGGCGACGAGACGGACCGCGAGCAGCGAATGTCCGCCGAAGTCGAAGAAGCTGTCGTGCCGGCCCATGCCCGGAACGCCAAGCAATTCTTCGAAGAGGGTCGCGATGATGCTCTCTGTCTGTCCGGCGGGTGCGTCGTTTTCCTTTGGGGGTACGGCATCGAGGCGCGCGGCGAGCGTGTGCCGATCTGTGAGCCCGTCGGGTGTAAGCGGTATCTCTCGCACGATCGTCACGTGATCCGGCACCAGATGCCCGGCGAGGCGGTTCTTGAGGAAGCCGCGAATCTGCGCGCCGTCGGCCTCACCGTCGCACACCGCCACACCGATGGTCTGGTCACCACGACTGACGCGCACCGCCTGGCGCACCGCGGGATGGGCGACCATGGCCGCCTCGAGCGGATCCTGCCGGATCTCAAGGTGGCCGGCCGCGGTGAGGCGGCCGATGTCGCCCGTGGGCTCGCCGTCGACGTGGATGCTGCCGAAGAACCCTGGCGGCAGGGGCCGGCCGTTGCTGTCGAGCACCTCCAGCCGCACACCCGGCAGCGGCCTGCCCGCCATAGGTCTGGGCAGCTCGGCGACATCGCCCATGGCGACGACCCGCCCGTGCACCGCGTAGAAGTGCCGAAATCTCTTGTCAGGCATGGCTTTGAGGCGCTGCCAGGTGCGCGGCGAGACGGGCTCCCCGCCGAACGCCACCTCGGCGGCCTCGATCGGTCCGTCGAGCAGCATTTCGAGCTGACGCGGTGTGCACACCACGGGGTTGGGCGCGGGCTCCGCGCCGGTAAGAGGTAGCTCACCGATCGGGCGGTCGGTGTCGTGGATCGCGTGCGACAGCATCACCTGGAACGCCGTGGCAAGCTGCTCGATCGTCTCCCGGTGGAAACGCTGCGCGCTGTAGGCCAACTCTCCTTTGAGGACACCGTATTCTTGCAGCATCGACAGCGTGAGGTCGAAATGTGAAGCACTCCAGGGGAAGGGCAGCGGCGTCACCTCGAGCCCGGGAAGCGACCAGTCCTGCTCGACCTTGCGCCGGTTGTAGGTCAGCGCCACCTGGAAGAGGGGATTGCGCGACGCGTCACGGGCCGGACGGCACGCCTCGACGACGGCCTCGAAGGGTGTGCCCTGCCATTGCAGCGCCTCGATGACGGTGCGCCGCGATGCCTTGAGCAATCCCGCGAACGTCTCGCCGGAGCCGGCTTGCCCCCGCAGCACGACCGTGTTTTGGAAGAAGCCGACGGTCTCGGCGAACCGCGTTTGGGTGCGCCCGGTCATGGGGGTGCCCATGGTGATGTCGGTGGCGCCGGTCCAGCGGTGCAGCAACGCGCAGAACAGGGCATGGAAAGCCATGAACGGTGAGCTGCGATGCTCCCGGCACACCTTCTCCAGCAGCTCGGCATCCTGCGCGTCGACAGTGAACATCACGCGATCGCCGGCGAACAAGCCGTGATCTTCGGCGATGTATTCCTCGGGCAGCGCGGCGGCCTTCGAGCCGGCCAGCTTGCCGGTCCAGAACTCCAGCCCCGCCGGATCCCAGGCCTGCTGGTCGTGGCAGAACGCGGCATAATCGGGACCTTCCACGGGGACCGAGTGCGGATCGGCGTAGGCCTGGGCGAGCTCGCGTGCGACGACGGTCGCCGATACCTCGTCGACCACGATGTGGTGGAAGGATAGGACCAGGGCCTGGTCATCCGGGCCTATCGTGACGACGTCAACTCTCCACAAAGGACCGTTGGCCAGGTCGAACGGTCGGGCCGCGAGCCGTTGCGCCGCAAGCGAAGCCGCTTGAGCGTCGGCGGCTGTGCCGTGCCCGACGATCACCGGTGCGGCGTGGCCCGGCTCGTGGATCACCTGCGCGACTTCGCCCTCGCGTTCCTGGAACGTCAGCCGCAGGGCCTGATGCCGTGCCTGCAGGCGATCGATGGCCGCCTGCAGGCGGTGCCCGTCGAGCGCACCCCTGACGCGCAGCACCACGGGCACGTTGTATACCGCGCTTTCGGGGGCCAGGCAGTGAAGGAAGTACAAACCGCGCTGCTGCGGCGCCAGGGGGATGGTCTGCAAGGGTCGCTCCTCACTCCGCGAAGTCACACCGTGAAGCCGATGGCATGCTGGACCATCCACTGGTTGAGCTGGACGGTCCAGTCGACGCTGAGCCGGGTGATGCCCAGGCGCGCGCCATAGTCGGGCCCGCGAAGCGCCGCCGCCATCCGGTCGGTGTCGAGCAGCGCGCGCGCCGGTGCGTGCGGATCGTCCAGCAGCAGGTGCAGGCGCTCGCGCAATCCGGTCCGGTATGCCGGATCCTGAGTGGTGGGGAAGGGCGCCTTGACCCGGTCGAGGACCGGTTGCGGCAGCAGGTCTCGCACGGCGGCGCGCAGCAGGCTCTTCTCCCGGCCGTCGAAGCTCTTCATCGCCCACGGAATGTTGAAGACGTAGTCCACCAACCGGTGGTCGCAGAACGGGACACGTCCTTCGAGCGCGCACGCCATGCCCATGCGGTCCTTGCGGTCGAGGACCACCCGCAGATAGCGGGTGAGATTCAGATAGGTGATCTCACGGATCCGGCGGTCGAGACCGTCCTCTCCGGCCAGCCGGGGCACTTCGGCGAGGGCGGCGTTGTAATGGTCGCGCTGGTAGGTCTCCATGTCCAGCCGCTTGACCAGCTCACGGTCGAGCAGGCCGGTAAGCATCTCCATGCGATGCGAGGCGGCCAGCCAGGGGAAGGTGTCGCAGTTGCGATACCAGTCGTCGTGAAACCAGAGGTAGCCACCGAACAACTCATCGGAGGCGTCGCCCGTGAGCGTCACCGTCGACTCTTGCCGAACGGCCCGTGACAACAGGTAGAGCGAGGTATACATCTCGCCGCCCGGAGCCGGCATGTCCAGCGCACGCGCGACGGACCCCCGGACGAAGTCATCGAGCAGAACCGTCGAGTCGAGCACCACCTCGGTGTGATCGCTGCCGATGTGCCGCACGACCTCCGCGACAAATGGCTTGTCCGGCGTGCCGTACATCTCTCCCGCACGAAACCGCTCCGCGTGACCGGCGAAGTCGACGGAAAAGGTGCGCAGCAGTCCGCCGTCGCGGGCCTTGATGGCTTGCGCCGCAAGAGCCGCGATCGCGCTGGAGTCCAGCCCGCCGGAGAGCATGACGCACAACGGCACATCCGCGACGATCTGCTCGGCGACGCTGCGCTCCAGCATTTCGCGTATCGTCGCGATGGTGGTCCCCAGGTCGTCGGGGTGCTCGTGCGCGCCGAGCTGCCAGAAGCGGTGGGTGCGTGCGCCGTCGCGAGAGAAGACCATGACGGTGCCCGGAGGCACCTCGCTCACGCCACGAAACGGGCTGCGGCCGGGTGTGGGCGCGAAGGAGAGCATCTCGCGCATGCCGGCGAGGTCGACCTCCGGGTTGACCGACGGGTGGGCGAGCACGGATTTTGGCTCGGAGCCGAAGATGACCCCGTCGCTCGTGGTCGTGTAGTGAAGCGGGTAGATGCCGAACCGATCCCGGATCAGCACCAGCTGTTGCCTGCGTGGATCCCAGACGGCAAAGGCGAACATGCCGACGAGCCGCTGGGCGCAATCCGGGCCCCATTGCTCATAGGCGCGGAGCACAACCTCGGTGTCACTGCTGGTGTCGAACGAGTGGCCGAGCGAGCGCAGCTGCTCGCGCAGCTCGACGAAGTTGAACACCTCGCCGGTGTAGTCGAGCACCGCCACCGTCTGGCCATCGGCCCGCGCGACCATCGGCTGACCGCCTCCCGCCAGGTCGATGACCGCGAGCCGGCGAAACAGCAGCAGGACATGTTCGTCGCTCCACCGGCCCTCGGCGTCGGGGCCGCGCTGGGTCAGGGTGGCGGCCATGGCGTCCGCGACACCATCGGCCAGATGGGCCCCCTGAAACGACAAGACACCCGCTATCCCGCACATGAGTCAGGCTCCTTCGGTTGCCGGGTTTGGCGTGGCCTGCGCGACCGCCAGCCGCGCACGCGCGCGCAGGCCGAGGAAGAGCGCGGCGGCGGCGATGCCGCCGAGGATGACACCGAGCAGAAGCCGGTAGTCGGCCAGGGAAATGAGGGCCGCGCCGGCCGCGACCGAAATCACCTGCGGAGTGGTCACCATCGTGCTCGCGGCCGCCGCGACCCGGCCTTGCAGCTGCGCCGGTGAGCTGCGTTGCACCAGTGTGTAGAGGCCGACGACCGCGGGCGGGATGCCCAGGCCGATGATGAGCACGCCGGCGACGGCCGCGACGACGCCCGGCAGGATGAGCACGCCCGCACCGGCAGCCATCAGGCTCAGACCCGCGGCCGTGAAGAGGCCCTCCGCGCCCGGGGACAGCTTGCGCGCGATGCGCATCGCCATCAGTCCGCCCAGGACGGAGCCGGCACCCTTGACGAACGTCAGGACGCCCACGAACGAGGCGGGGCGATGCAGGCCTTGATCGGCGATCGCGTAGATGATGGTCTCGATCAGTCCGAACGCCAGCAACGCGCAGGCCATTGCCAGCACCATGTCGCGCAGGGCGACGGTGCGCCCGATGTGCTTGATCCCGGCCAGCAACTCCGCGACGAGGCGGCCGTCCGGCGGCGCGGGTGGCGCCTCCCGCAGCCGGACCGCGAAAACGCAAAGCGCGCAAGCGAAGAAGGCGCCTGCCTCGAGGAGCACCACCGCATAGGGCCCGGAGGCGATGTAAAGGCCGGTCCCGACGGCGGGCGCGATCAGCATGCCGACCTCCTGCATCGTGCGCAGGGTCGCGTTGACCCGCCCCAGGTCCGCGGGGTCCACCAGCTGTGTGAGCAAGGCGCTGCCACCCGCGTTGTGCAGGCCGGAACCCAGCCCGACGCCGAAGAGGATCAGGTAGATCAGCCACACGTCACCGCGGTCGTGCACTGCCAACGCGAGCAACACCCAGGCACCGAGCGCGAAGTCGAGCCACATGATGAGTGGCCGCTTGCGCATGCGGTCGACGACATAACCCGTCAACGGCGTGAACAGCCGGGGCAGGAGGTAGGCGAGGAAGGCCAGGCCGGCCGCCCCGTTGGAGCCGGTCAGATCCTTGACCCAGATCCCCATGGCAAGCCAGAGCGCGGCGTCGCCGAAGAGCGAGACGCTGGTGCCGGTCATCCACAACCGGACGTTGCGGTTGCGGGCATCGGTGTCAGACCGGGTCGACAACACCGGCCTCCAAATCCATGATTAGTTCGCCGAGTGTCGGATTGTCGAAGATGGTCAGCAGCGACACCGCGATGCCGAGCTCCTCACGCAACCTCGCCACGAGGCGGGTCGCCACGAGCGAGTCGCCGCCGAGTTCGAAGAAGCTGTCCTCGGTGCCGATGCCCTCGACCCCGAGCACCTCCTGCCATATCCGAGTGACAACTGTTGCCAAATGATCGGCTCTGGTCTCAGACATAGATGTCTTTCCTCTTCCAATCCGGGGTGGGAAGCGCCTTGCGGTCGACCTTCCCGTTGGCGGTCACGGGCAACTCGCGCAACGTCACAAAGGCGGCGGGGATCATGTAGGCGGGCAGCCGTGTGGACAGATGCCGCCGCACCTCACGTCGATCCAGCCCGGCGACGTCGCGCGGCACCACCCAGGCGACCAGCCGTGTGTCGCCCAAATGGTTGTCCCGCAAAGCAACCGCGGCCTGCAGCACCGCCTCGTGCTCGGTCAGCGCATTTTCGATCTCGCCTGGCTCGATGCGGTATCCCCTGAGCTTGAATTGCCCGTCCAAGCGGCCGAGGAATTCGAGCAGACCGTCGGGGCGGCGGCGGGCCAGATCACCGCTGCGGTAGAAGCGGGTGCCGGTGGCGTCGACGACGAACCTCTCGGCGGTCAGCTCCGGACGCTGCCAATAGCCGCGTGAGACACCCGCGCCCGCGATCCACAGCTCACCCGGCCGCCCCTCGGCGACGTCATCGCCGTGCTCGTCAACGATGCGCACATGTGCGCCCTGGATAGGTGAGCCGATGGGGATCGAGTCGGCGAACTCCTCGGTCGGGCCGATCCGGTGGCAGCAGGAGAACGTTGTCGCCTCGGTGGGCCCATATCCGTTGACGATCGCGCAATCCGGCACGGCCGCCCGCAGCTTGCGCACATGACTGATCGAGAGCACGTCGCCGCCGGACAGGACCGTGTCGAGGCCACGGAACGCCTCGACATCGACGTCGATTTGCCGATGAAACAGCGCGGCCGTGAGCCACAGCTTGGTGATGCGATGCGCCCGCAAGAATTCACCGAGCTGCTCGGGCAGCATCGGTGCCGCCGGTGCGAGCACGACGCAGCCGCCGTTGAGCAGAGCGCCCCAGATCTCGAAGGTGGCCGCGTCAAAGGCGATCGGCCCGAGCTGGAGCAGGCGGTCATCCGGCCCGAGCGTTGCGTAGTTTGGCTTGGTGACCAGATTGGTGATGCTGCCGTGCTCCACCATCGCGGCCTTGGGCACGCCGGTCGACCCCGACGTGTACATGAGATAGGCCAAGTCGTCGGGAGCCAGTGGCAGCTCCCACGGCTCGCCGGCGGAGTCGGCATCGAAGGTGTCCGTGACGAACTCGACGGCTTGGCCCAGCTCACGCAGGATCGGTGCACCGTCGGGATCGGACAGCGCGACGCGTGCCTGGGCGTCGCGCAGCTGCGCCGCGATCCGCGCTGCCGGCTGGTCGCGATCGATCGGCACGTAGGCGGCGCCCGCCTTGAGCACACCGAGTATTCCGGCGATGAGCGAGACGGACCGCTCGAGGAACACCGCGACCCGATCGCCCTTGACCACGCCCGCCTCGGACAGCCGGCGCGCGACTTGGTCGGCGCGCTTGCGCAGTCGCCGATAGGTGAGCCGCGTTTGGCCGTCGACGACGGCGACCGCATCGGGCGCCCGCGCCGCCTGCTGATCGAACGCCTCCACAACCGTGCGCATCAGCGCGCGCCCACGCTGCCCACGGCACGGGCGTGATCCCGGAAGAGCCGCAGCTTCTGCTCACCGATGCGGTCCCGTAGCGTCCAGTCTTCGATCCCCAGGCCTTCCTGCGGCGCGAGCACGAGCACGCCTACCTTCCCGCTGTGCTGGTTGAGCTGCACGGTGCGGGTCGCTTCGCCAACCTCGTCGAGCGAGTAGGTGACCGACAGCGTCGGGACAACCAGGCCCAGCGACAGCAGTCGATTGCCTTCCCATGACTCCTGGTAGTTGGCCCCATGGCTGCCGATGATGCGCTTCAACTTCATCCACAGATACCGATTGTCGTAGACGTGCTGGTATCCGCTCGAGGAGCCGCACGTCACGACCGTGCCACCTCGGCGCGTGACGAACAGCGACGCGCCGAAGGTCTTGCGGCCCACATGTTCGAAGACCACATGCGGATCCTCACCCACCTGCTTGCGGATCGCCGAGCCGAGCGCTCGCCAGGAGGCTGTCGGATCGGAGTCGTCGTCCGTGTCGTCCAGCCCCACCGAGCGCCGGTCGATCACCGCGTGACAGCCGAGCTTGTCGAGCAGGTCGCCGCGCGCCGAGGAGCTGACAACGCCGACCGCGATGCCGCCCGCCTGCCGGACCAGCTGGACCGCGTATGCCCCGAGGCCACCGCTCGCACCCCAGATCAGCACGACGTCGCCGAGCTTGACGCGAGCTCCGCGGTCGCCGATGAGCATCCGGTAGGAGGTGCCAAGGCACAACGTGTTGCACGCCGCCTCCTCCCACGACAGGTGAGGCGGCTTGGCGAGCAGCTGCGTGGCCTTGGCCACGGCGAGGTGGCCGAAGGCGCCGAAGTTGGTCTCGAAGCCCCACGCCCGCAGGTCGCTCGCGAGCATCCCGTCCTGCTGGACTATCGGCTCCTGCTCATCGATGTATGGGCAAGCGACGACGACACGATCGCCGACCGACCAATGCCGCACCGCGCCGCCCACGCGGACGATGACACCGGCCGCATCGGAGCCGAGGACGTGGTGGTCGCGATCGTGCCGCGCCGACCAGCCGCCCTCCCGCCCGAACTGGCGCAGGAAGCGGAAGGTGGAGATCGGCTCGAACATGGCCGACCAGACGGTGTTGTAATTCACCGCGGCCGCCATGACGGCGATCAGCACTTCGTCCGGGGCGAGGTCGGGCGTGGGAACCTCACCGACCCGCAGCGACCGCCGCACGTCCTTGTCCTGCTCGCCTTGGAACATCGCTTCGTCCTCGCGGCGCAGATAGGCCGCGCGATACGCCTGCGGCACCTCGCAGCCGAGCAGCTCCTCCGGTTGCGCCCCGGCGAGCACAGCCTCAAACAGTCCAGTCATTGCTCAATCGCCCCTAACCCGGGTTGTAGTGCGTCGCGCAGTTGTCCCATCGAGGCACGCGCCCGGGCGGCCTCGATCAGGGCGGGAAGCACGTTGCGGCGCGCAAGGGCATCGGCGCGCAGCTGCTCGAGCTGGGCGGAGCAGTCGCGCCGCTCGATGTCACGCCGCCCGGTGACCGCCGCGCCATGAGTCTCGACCATCAAGAGTTGCCGTTCGCTCTCGGACGGCACAGCGTCCGTGACGCCTATGCGCGGCCCGTGATCGCGATAGGCGAGATCTTCTATTTCGCGCTCGAGCCAGCCGCTGGCGATGCCGGCGCTCATGCCACCATGCTCATCGATGCGCCGCAGCCAGTCTTCGACCTCGGCAGCGAGCTCCTTGGCGAGCGCCTCGACGGCGTGTGACCCCCCAAGGATGTCCGCATAGCGCGCCAGATCGGTCTCATGGGCCAGAATCTGCTGAGTGCGCAGCGCGATCCTGGCCCCGAGAGCCCCCGGGGTCTGATGCGCCTCGTCGAAGCTGCAGACGTGCAGCGATTGCGTGCCGCCAAGGACCGCCGCCAGCGCCTGCAATGTGGCGCGGACGATGTTGTTGAGTGGCTCCTGGTGGGCCAGAGCCGAGCCAAAAGTGTTGATCTGCAACCGCATCTTCCACGAGCGCGGGTCGGTGGCGCCCCACCGGTCGCGCATGCGCTCGGCGTAGAGCTTGCGTGCCACGCGAAGCTTCACCGCCTCGGCGATCACTTCCATGTGGGTGCCGAAAATGAAGCTGAACTTCGGCGCCACCTCGTCGACGGTGATGCCGCGAGCGGTGAGACCGCGGAGGTATTCGTCCACATTGGCCAGCGCGCAGGCGATCTCCAGGCTGCGGCTGGCGCCGGCCTCGCGGGCGTGCCCTCCGGAGATCGAGATTGGGTTGACGCCCGGCAGCTCCCGCGCGCAATACTCGACGACGTCGAGGCAGTAGCGCAGACTGGTGTGGAGGTCGAAGACGAATGCCTTGCGCGCCAGAAACTCTTTGAGCATCTCGTTTTGCAGGGTCCCACGCAGGGCCGCCGGGTCGACGCCCGTCTCCTGCGCGACGACGATCCACATTGCCAGGAGCACCGGGGCGGTGGCATTGATGGTGAAGGACACGGAGACTTTGTCCAGCGGGATGCCCTCGAAGACCTGTGCCAAATCGTCAACGGTCGCAATGGAGACGCCGGTGCGTCCTACCTCGCCGTCGGAAGCCGGCTCGTCAGGATCGAGCCCGAGTTGGGTCGGCAGGTCAAAGGCCAGAGACAGGCCGGTCTCACCCATGTCGAGCAGATAGCGAAACCGCTCGTTTGTCGATGAAGCGCTGTGCAGCCCGGCGAGCTGGCGCATCGTCCACAACCTGGTGGTGTAGCCACCCGCGTGCAAGCCCGCGTCGAACGGGAATTGACCAGGCATCCCCATAGGTGTCCTCCCCCGTAGGTCGTCACCGTGAAGAATTGACCCGTGACTGGAGGAACTGCCCCGCGAATGCCACGGCGTCAACCCGTGATGTTTGCTCGGCCAGGAGAGTGATCTCTTGGCGGATCACTTCCAGTGGTCAAAAACGTGGTGGTGCAACGGTATTGGGCCCTCACAAACTTCTCGCGGTTTGGCTTCACGGGTGAATCATGCAAATACACTGATCAATGTTAGCAGATCAACGGCTGTCCGAATCGGTCGGCTATCTGCCAGGCACGACGACGCCTTGCCAGGCGCGGCACGCAGGTGAGCTTCCCGAATTTAACGCTGATGGGGAATTAATACACATGATATCCGGTATGCCCGCATCCCGCTTGAGCTCGCGCCGAGAGGGACGCGCGGCATCTGGCTGCCGCAGTCCTGCCGACTTCTGCCGGTGGCGCTGGCGAAGCCGCTGCAGACGCCGGTCCGGCGTCGGTTAGTAGCGGTCAAGTCCTTCGTAAACGATCACGCCTACCCTTTGACGAGCCGGATTCAGGGATGCAGGCCGAATGGAGCACCGAATGGCAATCTTTCGATCGAGAGCGAGCAGGATCTTCTTGGCCGCCGCACTGTGCGTCACGGCCATGGTGGCGGTGCCGCAGCCGGCCAGCGCCGGCGACTATGTCTGCAGCGTGGGCGACTTCTGCGTCTGGGAGCACAAGGACTACACCGGCGGCATCTGGACACAATTTTACTCGGACCCCGACTTCCGCAACGACGTGATGAGCAATGGCGTGGGGTTGGACAACCGGATCACGTCAATACGCAACAAGGACACCTCTTGCGCCATATTGCTTTACCGGTATGCGAACTACTCGGGATTTCTCTACCTTATCCGACCCGGCTGGAGCTGGTCCGACTTCACCACGTTGGACATGAATGACATGGTCAGCTCGGCGCTGTGGGATTGCCCCTAAGGAGCGCTGTGCGGCGTTGGTGGATGGCAATAGGACTCGCGGGCGCGATAGCCGGTGCCGGCGTCGCGCTCGCGTCGATGTTTGCGGGTCAACAACGTGAAGCGGGTGCCCGTGACATCGGCGACATCAAGGCGGTCCAATCCCGTGCGGATGTCGTCCTGCCGTTGGACGTGTTCGCCGATTCACCACAGACCGCGCGTGTCATCGCGATCGCGGGCGACCTGCTCGGCCAGGCGTGCATGCGACGGCTCGGGATCGAGTGGACCGTTGCGGATCGCAGCGGTCCCTATCCCCTCGGCCTGAGCGAACGGCGATACGGGCTGGTCGACCTCGAACAGGCGGAGCACGGGTATGGGCTCGACCCGGATCAGGCGGCGCGCACGTCGCGGATCCGTAGTACTTCGGAGCAGGTGCCCAAGACGGCGTCGGGGATCTGGTGGGGCGAAACCAGCGTGGTCAACGGGACGCCGGTGCCCAAGGGCGGGTGCCGGGGTGAGGCCGACCGGAAGCTCGGGTTGACGCGACCGTCCGGTGTGGACCCGCGCTTGGTGGACGACCTGGGAATGAGGTCCTTCAAGCTCAGCCAGGAGGATCGTCGCGTATTGGATGCCCTGGACGCCTGGTCGAATTGCATGAAGGCCGCCGGGTTCGCGTATGACCGCCCGTGGAACGCGGCCAGTGATCCGCGCTGGCGCACCGCCGCCGAGGCGTCCTCCGCCGGGGCCGTCGCCGTGGCGAGGGCGGACGTGATGTGCAAGCAGAAGGTGAATCTCGTCGGAATCTGGCTGGCCGTGGAATCGGAGTGCCAACGCAGTCTCATAAACGAATACGGCGAAGAACTCGACCTAATCAGAAAATGGCGCGGTACCGTCGCCACTAACGCCGAGCGGGTGATCGCCGACGCGACCGCAGGATAAACGGTGCGCCGCAGGCAGAACTCGTGCCCGTGGCAGGCGACAGGGTTTGGGCGTATGATCCGACTGGCCTCAGATCATGTCGGTGTTCCGGTCCTGATAGGAGTTAGTGGGCGTGCAACCGATGCCGCACACGCTCGGCTCGTTGCTGTTGCGCCGTCGCATCGACGCCGGGTTGACTCAACAGGAGCTGGCGCGGCGGTCAGCGGTCAGCGTCCGCGCGCTACGGGACATCGAGCAGGATCGGGTCCGGCATCCGCGCCCCCAGTCGGTGCGGCGGCTTGCGGCCGCGCTGGAGCTTTCCCGCGTCGACGAGGATGAGCTGCTTGAGGCGGCGGGCAAGCGACATGACAGCCGGCCGCGGGTGGGAGTGCTCGGGCCGCTCACCGTCCACTGTGGCCCTGTCCTCGTCGATGTGTTCGCGCCGACCCAGGGTGATCTGCTCGGTCTGCTGGCATTGCAGGCAGGCCAGGCGGTGTCCTGCGCCGAGATCGTCGACATGTTGTGGGGAGAGGACCCGCCGAAGTCGTGCACAACACTGGTGCATGTCTATATTCGACAGATCCGCAATCTGCTGGAGCCGCAGCGGCAGACGCGCGAGCCCGCCCAGATCGTCGTGCGCAATCGCAGTGCCTATCAGCTCGTGCTCGACGCGATACAGCTTGATCTTGCCTTCTTCAATGAGCTGACGGCCAAGGCACGGCAGCGGCAATCCGCCGGAGACCCGCAGTCGGCATATGAGTGCTTCGAACAGGCGCTGCGATGCTGGCGTGGACCCATACTGGCCAACGCGAGTCCTCGCCTGCGGCATCACCCCGCCACCATCGCCGTCTCCCAGCGGCGTCTGGCCGCCGCACTGTCCTTTGCCGACATCGCGGTCGACCTCGGCCGGCATGAGATGGCCAAGGATTTGCTGTGGGGACTGACGTTGGACGAACCGTTGCATGAAGGCCTGCACGCCCGGCTCATCATGTCGTTGGCGGGTTGCGGTGATCAGGCGACCGCACTGCGGCTCCTGGCCGACTTCCGCACCCGGCTCGCCGACGAACTGGGCGTGGAGCCCGGGGCCGAAATCCAAGACGCGCATTTGCGGGTCCTGCGGCAACAGCTGCCCGGTGCGCAACCGTCCGCCGGCAGCGCCACACCGGCAACCGTCCACCTTTCGGCAACCCCCAAGAGCAAGGCCTGGGGCGGGACCCCGCCGGCGCAGCTGCCGCTGGACGTGCACGGCTTCACCGGCCGCCTCCAGTATCTGAAACGGCTCGACGAGCTTCTGGAGCAGCAACAGGATCCCGCGATGACGGCGCTGACTGTCGTGGTCATCGCCGGCATCCCGGGCGTGGGCAAGACCGCGCTATCGGTGCACTGGGCGCACAGCGCGGCAGGCCGCTTCCCGGATGGGCAGCTTTACGTCAACCTGCGCGGGTTCGATCCGACCAGCGCGGCGATAAGCCCCGCCGAGGCCCTGCGAGGGTTTTTGGACGCGCTCGGCGTGCCACTTCAGGAGATCCCAGTCGACCTGCCGGCACAGGCGGCCCTCTTCCGCAGCCTCCTGGTGAGCAAGCGGGTGCTGGTGGTCCTGGACAATGCGCGCGATGCCGAGCAGGTCCGGCCGCTACTGCCAGGGGCGCCGGGATGCATGGTGCTGGTGACCGGTCGCGGTCGCCTCAACGGCCTGGTGGCCGCGGAGGGGGCCCAACCGCTGGACTTGGATCTGCTCACCGAGGCCGAGTCGAGGGAATTGCTGAGCCGCCGCATCGGCCACGACCGCGTCGCCGCCAAACCTCAAGCGGTGGATGAACTCATCACCCGGTGCGCGGGGCTGCCCCTGGCCTTGACCGTGGTGGCCGCCCATGGGGCCACCCGCCCGGAGTTTCCGCTGGACTCGCTCGTCAAGGAGCTGCAAGCATGCGGCGGTGGCCTTGATCCTTTCACCGGTGACGATGCGGCCACGGACGTGCGGGCCGTGTTCTCCTGGTCCTACCACGCTCTCGGCGACGCGCCGGCTCGCCTCTTCCGGCTCCTGGGGCTGCATCCCGTCGCGGATATAGCGGCCCCCGCCGCGGCCAGCCTGATCGGCGTGCCGCAGGAGCAGGTGCGTCCGCTGCTGGGCGAGCTCGATCGCGCTCATCTGGCCACGCAGTACACACCGGGCAGATACACGGTCCACGACCTGCTTCGCGTTTACGCCAACGAACTGGCCCACACCGTCGACAGTGAGCCGGCGCGGCGTGCCGCCTTGCACCGGTTGCTCGACCACTATTTGCACACGGCCGCCAATGCCACACTCTTGATGGACCCGCATCGGGACCGGATCACGATGCCCCCGGCACAACCCGGTGTCACGCCGGAGGAGTTCGCCCAGCCGGGTCAGGCAATCGCGTGGTTCGACGCCGAGCACCCCGTGCTGCTCGCCGCCATCGCTCAGGCCGCGGCCACCGGGTTCGACGTCCACGTCTGGCAACTGGCCTGGACGCTGGTGGACTATTTCGACCGGCGCGGGCGCTGGCACGATTGGGTCGCCACCCAGACCGCCGCGCTGGAGGCCGTGCGACGCCTGGATGATCGCCCCCAACAGGCCCACGCGCACCGCAGCCTGGCGCGCGCCTACGCCCCACTGCGCCGCTACGACGACGCGCACAGCCACCTGCGGCAAGCCTTGGACCTGTGTGGTGGGCTCGAAGACCATGCCGGCCAAGCGAAAACCCACGGCACGATCGGCTGGCTGTGTGGGCTGCAGGGCCGGCGATCGGAGGCGCTCTATCACGCACAGCAGGCGCTCGCGCTCTTCGAGCGGGCCGGACACCAGGTTGGGCAGGCGAAGGCGCTCAACCAGGTGGGCTGGTATCACATTGAGCTCGGCAACCACGAGCAAGCCTTGATCATTTGTCGGCAGGCCCTCACCCTGCAGCACCAAACCGGCGACCGCGATGGCGAGGCCAATACGTGGGACAGCCTCGGCTATGCCCATGACCACCTTGGCGATTACGAGCAGGCCACCGTTTGCTACCAGCGGGCAGTCGATCTGTTCCGCGATCTCGGTTACCGCTACGCCGAGGCGGACTCGCTGGGCCGCCTCGGGGACAGCAATCGGGCGGCAGGCGATGCCAACGCCGCCCATGGGGCCTGGCGGCGTGCGCTGACCATCCTTGACGAACTCGGTCACGCTCGCGCCGACCAGATCCGCGCCAAACTCCGCGAGCTCAATCGCCTCGCGGGTGCCCAGGCCCAGGCGCCCCGCTGACACGGATGTCGGCAGATTCCCCGGACCGGTCTTCTGCCGGGTTTCTGCCGCTGCCGCCCGCGGACTCGCAGTGATGGCCGCGCCGGGACGTGTCTTGCGCTGAAGTCTTCTTTTCCCTCGCCGCACCTACTGTCCGTAAAGGACATTCGGTCATGTCGGTAGAACGCGTTTGCAAAAGGGAGGAAGTCATGACGCCTTTGACGCGTCGCATGTTCAAGCGCTTGGGCACGACCCTCGCCGCGGTGGGGATTCTCGTGACCCTGAGCGCCGCACCAGCCTCTGCCAGCAGCATGTACGGCAACTACTACAACCCGTTCAAGAGTGGCAGTTACGAGGGCAACTACGGTTGGATCGACTGCGGCACCTGCCCCGACGACCACGCAGTCACTGTCAGCAACGTCAGGAACGGATATCACGTCTGGGCGAGATTGCAAGCGGAGGTGGGCGGCGTCTTCTATACCTACCTCGACAAGCTCGTCCAGGACGGCTACTCGGGCAAGTGGAAGGTCCCGAGCACAATGCCCAAGGTGAGGATCCGGTTCGTCCTCTGCTACTACAACTCGAACTACGACTACGTCGGTGGTTGCCAGTACATATACGGGTACCACAGCAAGTAGGCCTGCTGCTGCATCTAGTCGGCGGTCCGCCGGGTGCTCAGTGGGCGCATGTCCGTCCACACCTGGTCGATGTGATCGAGACACTCCTGGCGGGTGCCGGTGAACCCCGGCGCCCGCCAGCCCGCGGGTGGCTCGCGGTCGGCCAGCCAGATCGAGTATTGCTCCTCGTGGTTCACGACGACGAGGAAGGTCTCGGTATCGTCGAACATGGCTCCTCCTTGGCGCGTAGGGTTTCCAGGCCGATCAGGTCGTCGGGCGTGGCGTCGGGGGTCAGCCGGTCGAACCGGCCCAGAGCGGGCGCGCGCAGGGCGATCAGGCTGAGCATCACCATCGCGAGTCCAAACAGGACCTACATGAGCGCGATCCCGCGCCCCTCACCGACACCGATGACGGCGCCCACCGAGCCCGCCAGCGGGCCCGCAGGGGCGAGCAACGGTTCCAGCAGGCGAGAGAAACACGTTGAGGATCGCGAAGTAGAACAGCATGGCGCGCAGCCCTGACCGGCCAAGGGAGTAGCGCATGCCGGTCACGATCTCGGTGAGCAGCGACTCGCGCCGGGTGTGGGCGAGCGTGTCGGGGAAGCGCAGGAGCCCGACGACGGAGATCGACACGAGATAGCTCAGCGCGTCGATGACGAGGATCCCACCGATGTCGAACACCGACAGCGCGGTGACCGCCACGATGGGCACCACGAATTGGGCGATGCCGTTTGACGTCTGGACCAAACCGTTGGCGTGGCCGAGATGGCGCTTCGGGACAAGCTGTGCCACGGCCGAGGTATAGGCCAATCGCTGGAAGGTCAGCGCGACGGAGAGGATGACGAGCATCGCGTATACCGGCGCCGTGCCGATGCGGTGCAGCTCGATGAGCCGGCACAGGCGCTCGGAGCCGTAGGCGGTCATGGCCAGCGCCGTCGGGGTGGCAGTCAGCGCGTTGAGCAGCATGGTCTGACCGGCGTTGGTGCCGATGGGCAGGGCGTGGACGAAGTGTTGCGAGTGGGCCAGCGCGCGTTGGCGCGGGTGTGCCTGCAGGCCGGCGGTGAGGTTGGCGTGGCGGGCCACCACCCCTTTGGGCCGGCCCGTCGTGCCCGAGGTAAACAGGATCTGGGCGATGTCACCGGGCCGCGGGGCGCGGGCAGCTCTCGCGGCGGTCCGTGAGGCACCTCGCCGGTGCGCATCACCAGCTTGGCTCCACATTGGAGCACGAGCCGCTCGATGTCGGCGGGCGCGCGTCCGGCCGACAGCGGGACGCCGACGCCGGCAACGAGATGCACCGCGCAGTAGGCCACCGCGAAGTCGATCCAGTCCGCCTCGCCGAACACGAGCCCGACCCGATCGCCCCTTCGCACGCCGAGGTCCAACAGGCCATGCGCGACCGACTCCGCCCGCTCCAGCCACTGCGCGAAGGTGATCGAGGGCCCGTCGTCGACCATCATCGCGACCCGGGCCGGATCCGCGGCCGCGCGGGCGGCGAGCAGGTCGGGCACTGTCAGAGACTGGTTCACGCCACCCCTTCCGTGACTCGCGGCGTTGTTCGAAATATCGAACTAGGTTCAACACCTCGGCTGCGCGGTCCCGAAACTAGAGGGCCCCATGTGAGTATGTCAATGACCGAAAGGGCTCCTCCGCAGGATACTTTCGGGAGTTTCGGGGCGGGGTGTGCGGGACCCTGTCAGGTGACATGCGGGCGGGTCTCGTCGGTATAGTCTTCGCTGCACGCGAAGGGACTGGAGGAGGTTCGATCGGGTCGCAATCGCGCCGAAAAGTCGCCGAAAAGGTTTTCGAGGCGATACCGCTGCAGGGAAAAGTCCGTCAGGACGGTTCCGGCAGCGGCTTTTTCGCACCGCACGTGCCGGGTTCGCTGAGAGGAAGCGTCACATGAGCACAGAGCCCGAGATCCCGGCCAACCGGGCGGCCACGCTGACCGACGTCGCGAGGCTCGCCGGGGTTTCGGTGGCCACCGCGTCCAAGGCCATCAACGGACGCGACGAGGTCAGGGCGGCCACGCGCAAGCGGGTGCTGGAGGCCGCGGAGCTGCTGTCGTTCGAGCCGAACGCCCTCGCCCGCGGGCTGCTCGGTGGCCGGACCGGCACCGTGGGCCTGCTGACCAGCGACCTGGAGGGGCGCTTCTCAATCCCGATCCTCATGGGTGCGGAGGACGCCTTCGGGGCGGGCCAGGTCTCGGTCTTCCTGTGCGACGCGCGCGGCGACGCGATCCGGGAGAGATACCACGTCCGTGCGCTGCTGTCCCGGCGCATCGATGGCCTGATCGTCGTGGGCTCCCGCACCGACCCCCGGCCGCCGCTGGCGGGCACCATTCCCGTTCCGGTCGTGTACGTCTACGCGCCCTCCGCGGACCCGGACGACATCTCGATCACGGTCGACAACGTGGGGGGCGGACGGCTCGCCACAGAGCACCTGCTGGCCTGCGGCCGGCGCAACATCGCCCACATCACCGGCGAGGTCGGCTTCCAGGCGGCCCGGGATCGCGCCGACGGTGTGGCGGCCGCGCTCGCGGACGCGGGCCTGACCATGTTGGGCGGCAAGCCGTACTACGGGTCGTGGGACGAGACCTGGGGGCGGGCCGCGGGGCGCATCGTGGTCGAGCGGCACCCCGAGGTCGACGCGATTTTCTGTGGCAGCGACCAGATCGCACGGGGCGTCCTGGAGACACTGCGCGACCTCGGCCGCGACGTGCCGGGCAGCATATCCGTGATCGGCTTCGACAACTGGGAGGCCATCGTCGCGCACTCCCGGCCACGCCTGACCAGCATCGACATGAACCTCAAGCGTCTGGGCGCCGTCGCCGGCCGGCGCCTTTTCGCGGCCATCGACGGCGGCGCCCCGCCCGCGTCGGAGCAGTTTCCCGGCCGCGTCGTGATGCGCGATTCGACCGCACCTGTCATCTGAGACCGCGCCGATCATCTGAGACCGCGCCGAGGTCGGCGGGTGGTGCGGCATCGCCGTGCGCGCGCGGGTGCTCATGCCCGTCGATGAAGCGCGTGTATGCATTCGAAATCATCAGTTGACAGGGCTGTAACGAGGCAGCCAGAATCCCGAAAAGGTTTTCGGGATGGCGACGGAGGGTGGCCAACCTCCGCGGCCAAGTCCAGCGGGCGCTCTTCGTCGGACCGCGGGGCCACGGCGGGGCTGGTCGACGTGGAGTGGGGGAGGGAGCACTAGCGGTGCCCCGGCCAAACCACCAGCCGCACACTCGGCATTCACCCCCATCGGCACCAGGAGGAGCAATGATCACTAGACGCGCAAGGAGAGCGGCCACGTGGGCGGCTCTCGCCGCGCTCGTGGCGGGAGGGGTGGCCGGTTTGCCATCCGTCGCTTACGCCGACAGCCCGATCCTTCCAGGCAACGAGGGCGACGTGGGTGTCTACACCGACGGGCAGCACCACGTCATGGAGATCGGGGATCCGGTCTACAACAACGTCGGTGACGTGGCCGAGCGACTCAGGCCCGGTGTCCCGTTCACCGCGTCGAGCATGCATCAGTCCATATTCGACAGGGATCTCGCGGCCGGCGGCACGGACTACTACCTCGACCGAGTCCTGGGCGTCTCGGGGACGCTCGGGTCACCGGTGCTGATGACCCGGGGCCGTTCCCTCTACATGCGCGGCACGAGCAACAACAACTTCGCCGTGATGGGCTTCGCCGGCAGCACCTTCGTCGGCGGGCCCAACAACCTTGGCAACCTCTACACCGTGACCGTGCCCGGGCAGACCGTCGCCGAGGTCAATGCAAACCGGTTCAACGCGCCGAGCCACGCCAAGGGCCGATACACGATCGGCACCACCGGCGTCACCGCCGATCTGACGAAGTTCATCACGTACGACAACGTCGCCGTCACCGCCATAACCTTCACCAACCCGGGCGGCTCGGCGGCGACCTTCACCGTCCGTGCCGCGTCCCCGTTGGCGACGCAGGCAGGAGCGGGCGCCACCGAGCTCACCGGCACCCGCACGATCACCAGCGGCTCCAACAACGGCCTCGTCGACACCGCGTGGACGTCCGTGACCACGACCCTCACCGCCGCCGGCTTCACCCGCACCGGTGCCAACCTCGACCGCCAGGTCACCGTGCCCGCCGGTGGCACGGTCGCGCTGTCCGTCGTCGGCGCGGTCTCCTCGGCCGCACTGCCCAGGACCGTCGAGAGCTACCGGCAGTACGCCGACATGTCGCCGCCAGAAGCGATCCGCACCGGTGTCACCGAGTTCAACCGCCGCTGGGCACAGGACGTCCCGTACATCAACGTCCCCGACCCCGCGCTGGAGAAGGCCATCGTCTACCGCTGGTGGGGCGAGCGCTACAACAGTCTCGACGCCAACAACCCCGGCTACGTCTACCAGTATCCGACGACGGTCGAGGGGTCCAACCTCTACCAGAACGCGGCGGCGCTGACCCAGCCGATGCACCTGCAGGACACCAAGTGGCTGCGCACGCCGTACCTGCCGTATGGCCAGATCCTCAACATCGGCGAGCTGTCCGGTTCCTCGGCCTTCCTTGACAGCCCCGGCCACACAAGCTGGAATCACCACTACTCGCAGTACATCGGCACCGCCGGGCTCGAGGCCTACAACGTGCACGGCGGTGGCGCGCAGATCGCGCGCAAGTTCGCCAACTATTTCGAAGGCGACGGCGTCGGTCAGCTTGAGCACTATGACGGCAACGACGACAGGCTCATCGCGTACGACACCAACTTCATGCCGGGCAACGACGCCGACGCGATCACCTTCGGCTTCCCGAAGGCCAACGCCGGCGCACCCGGTGCACGCACGATCGAGCGTCCCGAGTCGGCGTATGTGTGGGGCGCGTTCGACGCCGCCCGGCAGCTCTACCAGATCTCCGGTGCCGACCAAGCCAAGATCGATCAGATGGCGGGCAGTGCCAACGGCATCCGCGACGCGATCCTCGACCGGCTGTGGAGCCCCGACACGCGGATGTTCCTGGCCGGCACGTCTCACGGGGCCACCAGCGCGGCCAGCTCCAACGGCGTGCCCAATCCGCTGCCCGAGGCGGCCCGTGATCTGATCCCGGCGAAGGAGTCCAACCTCTACGACGTCTACGCCCAGAACCTCATCCCGTATGACCAATGGCAGACCTATGTGGACGGTTTCCGCTTCCTGACCTATGGCGACAACTTCCCGATCTTCCCGTTCTACACGGCCAACCAGTTCGACCGATCGGCCTACGGGATCGGTGGATCCAACAACTTCTCCAACATCAACTTCACCGTGCAGTACCGCGGTGTGCGCTCGGCTTTGCGCCACTACGACCCGGCGCAGAAGTACATCACGCCCGAATATGCCAAGCGGCTGCTGGACTGGATGGCGTGGAGCATCTATCCGGGCGCGGATCTGCGTGCCCCGAACCAGGCGGAGTTCTACTCCAACTGGAACCCGGCCGCGAAGACGTACACCCGCAACAACCCCAACCACATCATGCTCGGCAACATGAACTACATCTTCATCGAGGACATGGCGGGCCTGCAGCCGCGGTCCGACGAGAAGATCGAGCTGTGGCCGATCAGGCTGGGCTACGGCCACTTCATGGCCAACAACCTGCGCTACCACGGCAAGGACCTCACGATCGTCTGGGACCCCGACGGCAGCAAGTATGGCCTGGGCGCGGGATACAGCCTGTTCCTCAACGGCGAGAGGAAGGTCAGCACCGACAAGCTCGGCAAGGTGCTCTATGACCCGAACACCAACCAGGTCCAGGTCGAGGACGGCCTGACCGTCACCTTCACCGCGCCGACCGGGTCCGCCTTCCCGAGCGCGGTGAACACTCCGATCGAGGACGACCGGGTTGTCGGGTATCTCAAGACGGCCGGCATCGACCTCACCGAAGACGCCCCGAACCTGGCGACTGGCGCAGGCCTCGGCTCCTCGTACACCCAGCAGGGCGTGCGCCCGACGCCGTGGCGGCAGTTTCACACGCCGGGCTGGAGCACCGGCTCGCTGAACCACACGCCCGGCGCGATCAGCGAAACGGAGCGGCCCGTGTCGCTGGCCGCCGTGACCGACGGCATCACCGCCAACGAACCGTACTGGGGTAACTACGGGACCACCGACAAGAACGGCTACATCGAGCTCGACCTGGGAACGGCCAGGTCCTTCGACAACGTGAAGGTGTTCTTCGTCAGCGACCGTCAGGCGGGCGGCTATCGCGAGCCCGCGCGATGGTGGATTCAGGTGCCGGACGGCAACGGCGGCTGGCGCGAGGTACCAAATCAATTCAAGAATCCGACCGTCCCCGCGGCGAAGTTCAACGAGGCGCTCTTCCAGACCGTGACGTCCGGCAAGCTGCGCATCGCGTTCACGAACAACCCGACCCTCTTCACCGCGATCTCCGAGATCCAGGTGTTCCACTCGGGGCGTGACGTGCCACCCGTGTCCAATCAGGCCCCGGTCGTCACCGCCACACGCGACGGCTCGGCCGACGGCAACCTGTCCACCAGGCTTGTCGCCACGGCAACCGACGACGGCGTCCCCTACGACGAGGAGCTCACCTTCGGCTGGGAGACCGTCTCGGCGCCGCCGGGGGCCGGTGTCATCTTCGCCGACGCGAGGGCGCTTTCGACCCGCGTGACCGGCACGGTCGCCGGCGACTACGTGTTGCGGTTCTTCGCCGACGACGGCGAAAGGCGTTCCGAGGCAACGGTTTCGGTGACCCTCGCCGTGCGGGATGTTGTCGCGGAGTTCGGTGCCTCGGCGACGGTCACTACCAGTGGATCGGCGCCGTGGGAAAACCCGTTGCGGGTCAACGAGACCACCACACCGGGCAGTTCGAGCCCGGGCGCCGGCAACGGCTGGGGCAGCTGGGGTCAGCAGCAGAACGGCACCAGCCCCGAGCAGGAGGCGTGGATCCAGTATCGGTGGAGCTCGCCGGTGCGGCTGTCGTCGACCGACATCTACTGGTATGACGACAACGGCGGCACCCGCCGGCCTACGGACGCGACCTACGCGATCGAATCCTCTACGGACGGCACTACGTGGACGGCGGTCACGCTCACCAACGGATCGACATATGCCGGTGGTCTGGCCGTCAACACCTATAACCATTTCAATTTTGTACCTATGGCAGCCACCCATTTGCGTATCCGTATCTGGGGCGTGATGGGTGACGGTGCGGGCACCGGCGTGCTTCGCTGGCGCGCCAACGGCGAGACCGTCGACTCGGTGCGCTCGCCGGTGCTCATGCGGACCACGGTGGGCCAGGTGCCGGCCCTGCCGAGCGCGCTCGACGTCGTGTTCGCCAGCGGCGCCCGGGGCACCATCGGATTCGCTTGGCAGCAGATCACGCCCGAGATGGTGGCCGAGCCCAACGTCGACCCGTTCGTGGTCTACGGCACCAACGACCTCTACGGCCTGATCGCCGAGGCCCGCATCTATGTGCGGCCGGAGACCGCGCCGGGTGGCATCTCGATCCAGGGCGCCGAGACGTTCCAGCAGACCGTCGCGGTGGGCGAGCTGCCCTACCTGCCCAACAAGGTGGAGGTGTCCTATAACGACGGTTCCCGGGACAACCAGGCCATCGGCGTCAACTGGCGGTTTGACCCGAGCATCGTCAACACCCCCGGTCGCCACACCGTCATCGGCGACCTGATCCTGCCCGACTACGTAAGCGATGCCGGGGCCACGCAAACCACGCTGACCCTCACCGTGGGCGCCGGTCCACCGGCATGGGATGTCGAGGTCCAAGCGCGCTCGCAGTGCCTCGGCGCCAAGGTCTACGTGGCGGTCAGCGCGCGCAACGCCGACGACATGCCGCTCACCATCGAGCTGATCACGCCGTACGGGTCGCGCACGGTGTCCAATGTGGTTCCCGGCAAATCCGCCTACCAGGCGTTCAACACGCGCGTCGATGCGGTGCTGGCCGGGACGGCGACGGTGAGGGCCACCGGAGTCGTCAACGGCCAGCCGGTGACCGCGCAGTTCGAGGCGCCGTTCGGCGCGCTCAGCTGCGGCTAGCCCTTAGCGGTGGCGGCGCCCGCG
>JBIOYB010000019.1:0-4851 GCA_044869915.1 Allorhizocola sp. | reverse complement strand
AGCCGGTACCCCCCTCGGGTAACATCAAGACATGAGCTTGACACGGATCTTCAAGACCGGTCCAGCTCTGCTTATGCTTTTGCTGGTCACCGCAGGCCTGTTCACGATGCACACGCTTGGGCATTTCACGATGCCGGCCACGCACGGTGCCGGGCCTGCGGCCATGCCGGGCACGCACAGCGCCAAGCCTGCGGCCATGCCCGCCGATCAGCAGACACAGGCGGCCCCGGCTCCCGATGAGCCCAACCTGCCGATGGGCTCGATGATGATGTGCGTGGCGATCCTGTGCGCACTGACCGTGCTGGCCGTGGCCGCCCTGCTCATGAGCCGCCTGCCGACACAGAGCCTGCTGGCGCAGCTGAGCCTGCATCGTGTCATCGACGCCGTCCGCGGACCACCTGCCAGCCCGATCGGGCTGACCCTGACCAACCTGTCGGTGCTGCGCACGTAGACACGAGCACCATCCTCGTGCCCACGTTTCGTCATGCCCTTCAGGAAGGTTTATAAGATCATGAAAAGCATTTGGGGGTACCTGGTGAAGGCTGCCCTGATTCCGGCTGCCGCACTTGCGGTGGCGGCCTGTGGCGGCTCCGATATGCCGGGAATGGGCCACGGCAACAACACCACACCGGCGTCGGTCGCGCCGGGCGCAAACTTCAACACCGCCGATGTGCAGTTCGCGCAGATGATGATCCCGCACCACCAGCAGGCCGTGGAGATGGCCGACCTGGCCGCCACCCGCGCCGCCGACCCGGAAGTCAAGCAGCTGGCGAGCGCGATCAAGGCGGCGCAGCAACCCGAAATCGACACCATGACTGGTTGGCTGACGGCGTGGAAGCAGCCCATGGCGCAGCCCGGCGGGCACAACATGCCTGGCATGGGAGGCGCGATGCCCGGCATGATGTCCGAGCAGGACATGGCCGCGCTCATGGCCGCATCGGGCACGGACTTTGACCGGCAGTTCACCCGCATGATGATCGCCCACCACAACGGGGCGATTCAGATGGCCCGCGACGAGCAGAAGAACGGCAGCAACCCGGACGTCAAGCGGCTGGCCGTGCAGATCGAGCAGACGCAGACCGCCGAAGTCCAGCAGCTGCAAAAGATTCTCGACCGTCTCTGAGTTCCTTTGTGTGGCCGGGCGAGCCGATTCGTTTCCGCCCGGCCACGCGTTCGAGCCCGGGGAGGGCCGCGTAATGATCAGTAGAAGAAGTCTGGTGGTGGGCGCCCTGGCCACCGGCGCGCTGGGCGCATGCACCAGCGGCAAAGAGCCGGAATTCGTGGCGGTGGGCGGGCCGGAGGTTGTGGCGGCAGAGAAGGCCCGCGCGTCCGGCCCGGTCATCGACACCCGCCTGGAGGCCGTGGTGTCCGATGTGGACATCGGCGGGAGCACGAGACAGGCGTGGAGTTACGGCGGGCGCATTCCCGGCGCGCCGATCCGGGTCAACGCCGGCGATCAGGTCAAGGCGACGCTGGTCAACCGGCTACCCGTCGAGACGAGCATCCACTGGCACGGGATCGCCTTGCGTAACGACGCCGATGGCGTGCCACCGGTGACCCAGAACCCGATCAAGGCCGGGGCCGAATACACCTATCAATTTACGGCGGCGCATCCGGGCACGTACTGGTTTCACCCGCACACCGGCACGCAGCTGGATCGGGGCCTGTCCGCGCCGCTGATCGTGGAGGACCCGCGCGAGCCGCTGTCGTATGACGACGATTGGGTCGTGGTGCTCGACGACTGGCTCGCGCGTGACCCCGACGAAGTGATGGCCGAATTGCGCAAAGGCATGATGCGCGGTGGGGGAATGCACGGCATGGCCGGCAGCGTGCTGCTCGGCGGCGACGCCGGCGACGTCGAGTACCCGCACTTTCTGCTCAACGGACGTGCGGCGGCCGATCCCGAGGTGTATCAAGGCAAGCCGGGGCATCGGGTGCGGGTCCGGTTAATCAACGCCGCGAGCGACACAGCGTTTCGGGTCGCGATCGCGGGGCACCGCTTGACCGTCACACACACCGACGGATTCCCCGTCCAGCCAATGGAAACCGACGCGCTGCTGATCGCCATGGGCGAACGCTACGACGTCCTGGTCACGCTCGCCGACGGTGTGTTCCCGCTCGTGGCCTTGGCCGAAGGCAAGGCCGGGGCGGCGTTCGCGTTGCTGCGCACCGGCGGTGGCCAGGCGCCGGACGCTTCGGTGCGGCCGTCTGAATTGCAGCGGCGCATCGTCGCGTACCGGCAGCTGAAAGCCGCCGGATCGGTGGTGCTCAAGGACAAGCCGGTGGACCGGACGATCCGGCTGGAGCTGACCGGCGGCATGATGGCCTATGACTGGGGATTCAACGGAAAACCGTTCGACCACAAGCAGATTACGCCGGTTCAGTCGGGTGAGCGGGTCAGGCTCGAGTTCGTCAACACGACCACGATGTTTCACCCTGTCCATCTGCACGGGCACACGTTCGCGGTCGACGAGCCTGCCGGGCCGCGCAAGGACACCGCGATCGTCTTGCCAGGCCAGAGCATGACGGCGCTGTTTGACGCGGACAATCCCGGGGTGTGGATGGTGCATTGCCACAACGTGTATCACGCCGAGGCTGGCATGATGACCTTGATCGGGTATCGGTGGAAGGGATGACAGACGACATGAAGGTGGCCGAGATTGCGCTGCGGTTCTGCTTCTGCGGCACCGAACTGGCCGGGCTGGAGGCTTTTCTTGCCCGCCGGCCCGGTGTGGGGGCTGTGTCGATCGACCGCACCCGTTCCGTGGTGCATGTCGAATACGACCCGTCCGTCGCGGGGCGGCAGCAGTTGGAGTCGTTGTTACAGAACAAGGGTTACGGTTGCGAGTGCGCGGACTGTCCGGCGTCGTGTTGCCAGCCCGGCCATCCGGCCGCGGGCGTGGCCGATGAGCCTAGTGTGCATCAGCATCACGCCTCGCACGTCAGCGCGCGGGCAGCTGCCGACCATGGTCCATCCACGACAGACCATACCGAGCATGACGCACAGGACGAGCACGGCGAGCATGACGAGCACGCTGGGCACGGCGCGGACATGGTCAACGCCATGCTGCGCAAGTTCGTCGTCTCGGCGATCCTGACGTTGCCGATCGTTGTGTTCTCGCCGATCGGCGGGGCCATCGGTTTGCCGTCGGAACCGCCGTTCGGCATTGCGATGTCGTGGTTCGGTTTGGTGCTCGCCACGCCCGTGGTGTGGTGGGGCGGCTGGCCGTTCATCTCCTCGGCATGGCGGTCGCTGCGCCACGGCGAGGTCACGATGATGACCCTGATCGCCGTCGGCATCCTCGTGGCCTACCTGTATTCGGTCGGCGCGACCCTGCTCGGCGGGCACGAGGTGTTCTTCGAGGCCGCGGCGATGCTGACCACCTTGAGCCTGATCGGGCACTGGCTGGAGATGCGCTCCCGCTACGCCACCGGCCAGGCCGTCGAGGCCTTGCTGAAATTGGCGCCGGAAACTGCTCTGGTACGCCGCGACGGAGCCGACGTGGAGGTGCCGCTGGAACAGGTGAGCGTCGGTGACGAGATCGTGGTCCGGCCGGGCGCGAAAATCCCGGTCGATGGCATGGTCTCCACCGGCTCGTCCTATGTGGATGAGTCGATGATCACTGGTGAGCCGTTGCCCGTGGCTAAACAGCCCGGTGATTCTGTGGTCGGTGGGACTATCAACACCACGGGGGCGTTCACCTTCAAGGCGACCGCTGTCGGGGCGGATACGGCGCTTGCGCGCATCGTGCAGATGGTGCGTAACGCGCAGGCATCCAAGGCTCCGGCTCAGCGGCTGGCTGACACGGCCGGCAAATATTTGGTGTACGTCGCGCTGGGCGCGGGCGCGCTGACGTTCGCGGCGTGGCTGCTGTTCGGCGCGCATGGTGTGGGGTTCGCTTTGACCGCGGCGGTTTCGGCGATCGTCATCGCGTGTCCCGACGCGTTGGCGCTGGCGACGCCGACGGCGATCACGGTCGGTGTGGGCCAGGGCGCGCGGGGTGGGGTGCTGTTCAAAAACGCCGCCGCGCTGGAGGCCACCGCGGGCGTGGACACAGTCGTCTTCGACAAGACAGGCACGCTGACGGCCGGAAAGCCCGTCGTCACCGACGTCATCGGACCGCAGGAGACGCTTCGCCTTGCCGCGTCGGCGGATCTGCCCTCGCAGCATCCGCTGGCCGACGCGATCGTGTCCGCGGCCCGGCATCAGGGCCTCGACCTGGTCAGCCCGGCCGAGTTCGACTCCGTGCCCGGGCATGGTGTGACGGCCATGGTGCAGGCTCAGCGGGTACTGGTCGGAAATCTGCGGTTGATGCAAAGAGAGCAAGTCGCGGTCGACGGCTTCACCGAGCGGGCGGCCGCGTTGGCTCAGGAGGGCAAGACCGCGATGTATGTCGCGGCCGGCGGGAAAGCGTTGGGTTTGGTGGCGGTGGCCGATCAGGTCCGCGAGTCGGCGCGGGCGGCGGTCAAGGCTCTGCATGATGCCGGTGTGCGCACGGTGATGCTCACCGGCGATCAGCAGCGCACAGCTGACGCGGTCGGGCGTGAGTTGGGTATCGACACGATCGTGGCGGAGGTCCTGCCCGAGGACAAGGCCGCGAAGATCGTTGAGCTGCAGCAGGTTGGGGCGAGGGTGGCGATGGTCGGCGACGGGGTCAATGACGCTCCGGCGCTGGCGCAGGCCGATATCGGGATAGCGATCGGTGCCGGCACCGATGTCGCTGTGGAGACCGCCGATGTGGTGCTGGTGCGTGACAATCCCGCCGATGTGGGCTACGCGCTGAAGATAGCCCGGGCGGTACGCGGCAAGATCAAGCAGAACCTGTTCTGGGCGGCCATTTACAACCTGCT
>JBIOYB010000018.1:0-3886 GCA_044869915.1 Allorhizocola sp. | reverse complement strand
AGGCAGAAGTGCACGCCGCGGCCGACCAGCTCGCGGGGCAGGGTCAGTACCTCATCGAAGGTCTCTTCGGCCAGGATCGGTCCGCCTGCGGCGATTGTGCCGACGAGCGGCACCAGCACCGGCTCCGGTCCCTGCCTGGGCTGCAGGAACATCCGCACGTCCACCGGGCGTGTCATCGACCGGCCGCCGGCGTGCCACGGCTTCGCCGTCACGCTCAGGCGCAGCTGCAGGGACTGCGCGCGCAGCCAGTTCAGTGAGTTGAGCCGGGCGTGGGCGGCCGGGTTGCGTCAGGTTCGTCTGACCAGTCGCGTCGGGCGCAGGGGCGCTCGACGCCCGGCTCGGCCGGCACATCCCGCGCATGGGGGTCGACCATAGGTGGTCGACCCCGATGCGTCGCTCAGGCGAACTGTTGCCAGTGGCCGCCGATGTTGAAGCCCGTGCCGTACGGGCCCGCGTTATTGCCGTTGTTGGCATACAGCAGCAGAGTCCCATCAGGAAGGATCGCGAGCAGATCCGCCCGGCCGTCGCCGCTGACATCGCCGGCCAATACCCCGATGAACTGTTGCCAGTCACCACCGATGGGCGCGCCCGTCCCGTACGGGCCCGAGTTGCTGCCGCTGTTGGTGTACATCACCAGCGTCCCGTCCGGCCGGGTGGCCAGGATGTCTGCGCGGTCGTCGCCAGTGACATCGGTGGCCATGATCCGGTTGAACTGCTGCCAACCGCCACCGATGGGCGCGCCCGTCCCATACGGGCCCGAGTCGCTGCCGCTGTTGGTGTACAGAAACAGTGTCCCATCAGGACGGGCGGCCACCAGATCGGCCGGGCCGTCGCCGGTCACGTCGGCGAGAGTCACGTGGCTGAACTGTTGCCAGTCACCACCGATGGGCGCGCCCGTCCCATACGGGGCCGTATCGCTGCCGCTGTTGGTGTAAAGGAACAGCGTCCCATCAGGACGGGCGGCCACGACGTCGGCCCGGCCGTCGCCGGTCACGTCGCCCGCCAGGAACCAGCTGAACTGCATCCAGTCGCCGCCCACCAGCTTCGATCTTGGGTTGGCGCAACCGCCCGACAACGCCCAGCACGGTTTCCCACGCCGAAGTGCGCACCTGCCAAAGGCCTTCCCGCTCGAGGAAGGTGTCGAACGCCCATGCGATCTGGAACGCTTGCTGCGCTTGGCCTTCCGCGGCGAGCCGCAGCAGGCCGGGAAAGGCCGCATGCTCGCGGCGAAGCCACGCCAGCGCCTCGCCGGGCTCGGTGAAGCCTTCCGTTACGGTGCCCGGGGTGGGCGCCGACGGCGGCAGAGGAGAGGGGTGCCGATGCGGGTAGATCAGCCCGTTCGCAGCGGAGGCGCTGTGCACGTAGTGGTCGATCATGCGGACCGTCGCGGCTTCGCGCTCGGCTGCCGGCTCCATCCCGGCGGCGAGATCTCGGGCGTAGGCACGGAGCAGATCGTGGAAGTCATACCGGTCGGGCCGGTGTTCGGCGAGAAGGTTGGCCGAGACCAACGCGGACAGGCTGTGGCGCACCCGCGATAACGGCCCGGCGGTAAGGCTTGCCGCCGCGGCCGGGCCGATGTCGGTCCGGGATGCAGCCCCAGCAAGCGAAAAAGGCGTGCCGCGGCTTGGTCGAGCGCGTCATAGGACCAGGAGAATGCCGATCGGAGCTGGCTTGCCGGCTCGCCGGTGTCCAATGCGTCGAGCCGCTGGTCGATCTCGTCCAGAGCGGCGGCGACCCTGGCGAGGGAGAACCCGCTTTGCTGCGCCCGTGCCGCGGCGATGGCGAGGGCGAGCGGAAGGCCGGCGCACGCGGTGATAATGCGACCGACGGCGTCCGGCTCGGCGGCGACGCGGGCCCGGCCGAGCCGCCCGGTCAGCAGCCGCTGACCGTCCACAGACGACAGTGTGTCCACGGTGATGGGCATCGCGTTGTCCCCGGCGATCAGTGGGGTGAGGCGATTGCGGCTGGTCACGATCACGAAGACGGCGGGCGAGCCGGGCAGCAGCGGGCGCACCTGCTGCGAGTCGCGGGCGTTGTCGAGCACCACGACCATCCGTTTGCCCGCCAGGAGGCTGCGATACAGCCCGGTTTGCGCGTCGGGGTCACGAGGAATCCGCTCCGGCGCCACCCCGAGCGCGTCGAGGAATACGCGGGTGATGCTCGCCGCGCTCATCGCCGTCTCGCCAGGATCGAAGCCGCGCAGGTTTACGTAGAGCTGGCCGTCGGGGAAACGGTCGGCCGCCCGGTGACACCAGTGCAGCGCCAGCGCGGTCTTGCCCACCCCGGCCGTGCCGCAGATGGCGGCGATGACCGGTGCGTTTGCGGTGCGTGCGTGCCAGGCGGCGTCGAGCCGGCTCAGCTCGGCGTCGCGCCCGGCGAAACCCCGGACGTCCGGGGGCAGTTGTGCCGGGCGGACGTCGTCTGTCCTGTCCGGACGATCGCTCGCGGTGGCTCGCAGCATTTCACGGTGCAGCGCCTGCAGTTGCGCGCCCGGCTCGGTGCCCAGCTCCTCGACCAGGCGGGCGCGGTTGGCGGCATAGCAGTCAAGAGCTTCGGCCTGGCGCCCGGCGGCCAGCAGCGTGCGCAACTGGGCCGCGATGAGCGGCTCGGCCAGCGGGAACTCGGCGACCAGATCGCGTATGGCCCCGATGACGCCCTCGTGCCGGCCCAAAGCGAGCTCGGTGTCGGCCCACCTCACCGCGGCGTCGAGCCGCTGCTGCCGCCAGTTGTCACGGGTCCGCGCCGCCCACTCGCCGGGCAGGTCGGCCAGCGGCAGCCCGCGCCAGAGCCCCAGAGCTTCGCCAAGCAACCGTGCCCGTTCGTCGTCGCCGGCCCGCTTGTCCTCGGCCGAGTGGACCAATTGGCGGAACCTGTGCCAGTCCACCAGATCCGCGGCCACCCGCATGCGGTAACCACCTGAGCGGTGCTCGATGTCGCCCGCACCGACGGCGCGCAACACGTGGCGCAGGCGGCTGATGTGAGTGTGCAGGCCCCGGCGGGCCATCGCTGGGGCCTGCTCCCAAACGCGATCGACAAGGGTCTCCGTGGTCACCCATCGGTCGAGGTCGGCCAGCAGCGCCGCGAGCACCAGCCGGCGCTGAGGCGGCCCGGCGTCGACGAGGCGCCCCTGTGCCCAGACCTCCACCGGGCCCAAAACCCGAAACTCGACAGGGCCCAACCCCTGGAACTCCACCACCACCCCGAAGCGGACCTCGGCACCAACAAGTTGACAAGCGCTCAACCTACAGCAGCGCCGCAAGGTAGGGGCAACGGTTTTACCCGCATAGGAGGAAGAATGAACAACACATGGCGGCGGTGGCTGATGACGGGGGTGGTCGCGGTCCTTGCCGCGATCATCGGGCTGACCGGTTTACCCGCCAACGCGGCGATCTCGAAGATTGCCAAGGCTCCCGACAACGTGACGATCCAGGCATGGCCGTCCTCTCTTGCGGCCGGCGCCGACCCGACTCCAGCTGGTACCGGCGCCAGCGTCGCCGCGGTCTACCCCTGCAACGTCACCTGGATCGTCAACCAGCGGATGGGCACCGGTTGGTACGCGCGGTCGGATCCGCCGGGACCATATACCTGGACCTGGACACAAGAGACCCACTATGGTCACACTGGCCCGCGAGTCGCGGAGATCCAGTGCTTGTTGCAATTCCTCGACGGTGTCCACCCGGGCATCGAGTGGCCCGGCTCCGCCGACGGTGAATTCGGGTCAAACACGCAACGGTCCGTTGTGAGCGCCCAAAAGATCTGCTTCCCAAGCGAGCAGTGGCGTTGGGACGGAGCGGTTGGTCCGGTGACCTGGCCATGCATTCGGCGGACCGTCTGGGATCGGCGAGCTAACCCGGTCTAGGAGGCGTCCACACGTGCGGTCGCTCCC
>JBIOYB010000017.1:0-6559 GCA_044869915.1 Allorhizocola sp. | reverse complement strand
ACTGGCGGTCGCGGGCGCCGGGATCGTGCTCATCGCGGCCCGGCTCGGCGGCAACGGGCCGGTCGGCGCGTTCGCGCTCGTGCTCGGCGCGGCCGCGTCCTGGGGACTGTCCAATGTGGCCGTGCGCAAGGCGGCGCCGCCCGACATGCTGCGCTTCATGGTCTGGGTGTCGGCGGTCGCGACGCTGCCGCTGCTGGGCCTGTCGCTGTGGCTGGAAGAGTTCTCGGTGCGCCTGGACTGGGCCGGGGCAGGGGCGCTGGTCTATATCGCGGGCGTCTCGACGCTGGCCGGGTTCGCCATCTGGGGTGCTTTGATCAAGCGGTACGGAGCCGCGACCGTCGCGCCGTTTTCGATGCTCGTGCCGGTTTTCGGGATGGGATCGGCGGCCCTGTGGCTAGGCGAGCCGCTGCACGCCTCGGATCTGGCGGCCGGAATCCTCGTCGTGAGCGGGGTGCTCTACGGAGTAGGGTTCTCGCATGGGCGTGGCAGTAAGGGTGATCCCGTGCTTGGACGTGGACGACGGGCGCGTGGTGAAGGGCGTCAATTTCGAGCACTTGCGCGACGCGGGTGACCCGGTTGAGCTGGCCGCGCGATACGACGCCGAGGGCGCCGACGAGATCACGTTCCTCGATGTGTCGGCGTCGCATCAGGGGCGCGGCACGATGCTCGAGGTGGTGCGGCGCACGGCCGAGACGGTGTTCATCCCGCTCACGGTCGGCGGCGGGGTGCGCTCGGTGTCCGATGTGGACGTCCTGCTGCGGGCCGGCGCCGACAAGGTGGGGGTCAACACGGCGGCGATCGCGCGACCCGCACTCATAGAGGAGATCGCGCACCGGTTCGGGTCGCAGGTGCTCGTGCTGTCGCTCGACGCGCGGCGGGCCCCGGTGGGCGGTGGGTTCTCGCCCCCGTCCGGGAGCGGGTTTGAGGTCACCACGCACGGCGGGCGCAAGCCGGCCGGGCTGGACGCGATCGAATGGGTGCGGCGCGCGGCCGACCTGGGCGTCGGGGAGATCCTCGTGAATTCGATGGACGCAGACGGTACCAAAAATGGATTCGATCTTGAATTGATCAAGCAGGTGCGCGCGGCGGTCGACGTCCCGGTGATCGCGTCCGGCGGCGCGGGCAAGGCGGCCGACTTCCCGCCCGCGGTGCGGGCCGGCGCCGACGCCGTGCTCGCGGCGAGCATCTTCCACTTCGGCGAGGTCAAAATCTCTGAGGTGAAGGACGCTTTGAGATCCTCCGGGGCGGCGGTGCGATGACCATCCTCATCTACGGAGCCAACGGATACACGGGCGAGCTGATCGCCCGTGAGGCGGTGCGGCGCGGTGTGCGGCCCATTCTGGCCGGGCGTTCGCACGACAAGGTGGTGCGGCTCGCGTCCGAAGTGGACCTGCCCTCGCGGGTGTTCCCGGTCAACGACCCGGATCTGGATGGCGTGACGGTCGTGCTGCACTGCGCCGGGCCGTTTTCCGCCACGAGCCGCCCTCTCATTGAAGCGTGCCTTGCCGCGGGCGTGCACTATCTCGACATCACCGGCGAGATCGATGTTTTCGAGAGCCTCCATTCGCAGCATGAGTCGTTTGCCGAGCGCGGGATCGTGGTGTGCCCGGGCGTCGGGTTCGACGTGATCCCGACGGATTGCGTGGCTGCTTTATTGAAGCAGGAGCTGCCCGACGCGACACATCTGGCGCTGGGGTTCGACTCGCGGATGAAAATGTCGCCCGGCACGACCAAAACCTCGTTGGAGTCACTGGGGATCGGCGGGCGCGTGCGGCGCGACGGCAAACTGGTCGTGGTGCCGCTGGGATCCTCGCGCCGGGCCATCGACTTCGGTGCGGGCACCAAGCCGGCGTCGACCATCCCGTGGGGCGACGTGGCGACGGCCTACTACACCACCGGCATCCCCAACATCGAGGTGTACGTGCCGGCGCCGCCCGCGCGAGCGCGCAGCCTGCGGTGGGTCAACCTGTTGCGGCCCATCCTGAAGCGGACCGTGCTGCAGCAGGTGTTGCAGCGGCGGGCCGCCGCGGTCGTCGGGCCCGACGCCGCGGCACGGGAGCGGACGCCGGTGTGGGTGTGGGGCGAGGCGCGCAACGCGGCGGGCGAGGTCAAAACCGCGCGCATCAAGGTGGCCAACGGATACGATTTGACAGTCACGGGCGCCCTGGCCGTGGCCGAGCACGTCCTCTCCGCTGAAATAGACGGCGGCTATTACACGCCCTCGCAGTTGATGGGCGCCGACTTCGTCACCCGCCTGCCCGGTTCGGGACCCCTGGAGCTTTCATGAACCTCGACATCACGAAGACGTCCGTCGGCCCCATGGACAACAATGCATACCTGTTGCGTTGCAAGGCAACCGGCGCCACGCTCCTGATCGATGCGGCCAACGACGCGCCCGTGCTGCTGGCCCAGTGCGCAGGCGGCCTCGACGCCGTCGTCACCACCCATCGGCACGGCGACCACTGGCAGGCCCTGCAGGAGGTCGTGGCCGCCACCGGCGCCCGCACCTATGCCGGCCGCCTCGACGCCGACGGCATCCCGGTGCCCACCGATGTGCCGGTCGACGACGGCGACACCATCCAGTTCGGACAGATCACCCTGGAGGCGATCCACCTGATCGGGCACACACCCGGCAGCATCGCCCTGCTCTACCGCGACCCTTCCCCCGCCGCCCCGCCGCAGCTGTTCACCGGCGACTGCCTCTTCCCCGGGGGTCCTGGGCTGACAACAAACCCGACCGAATTCGCGTCGTTGATGGGCGGCCTGGAAGAAAAGGTCTTCGGGCGCCTGCCGGATGAGACCGTGGTCTATCCGGGTCATGGCAAGGATACGATGCTGGGCAAGGAGCGGTCATCCATTCCGCAGTGGCGGGAGCGCGGCTGGTAAAACTTGACGTGCTCCGGCAGGGAATCTGCACCCGTTCGGCGTTGCCGGGTTCGATTGCGGGGTGTGCGGTGGCGGCGTCGGCAACGCGTAGTTGGCCGGCATATGTCGCCACCCTGCACGCGCGGCTGGGGTGCCCGGTGGCGCTGATGGTGGTGTGCCCGGCCCAGGTTGTCGCCGATTGGTGCGCGGTTCCGATCTCTTTCGGGCCGCCGGGGTCGGTGTTGACCCCGGTGGCGCTGGGTCCGGAGCAGGTCCCTGTGATCACCGACCTCGACAAGGCTCGCCGTGTCCCGAGCTGGCGGTGCTTTCGGCGCTGGCGCATGGTGCCCGTCCCGATCCGAGGCCGGTGTTCGACGCCTTGTTCACCGCGCTCCATGTAATCGATCATGACCATGCCAACCTGTACACTGATCTCATACTTTCGGTGCTGCCGGCGGCGGCCCGGGAATGCCTGGAGGAGCTCATGACCATCACGGGTTACCGATACCAGAGCGATTTCGCCCGCCGATACTTCAGCGCGGGCGAGGCGCAGGGTGAGGCCAAGGGCGAGGCTTACGCTGTCCTCGCCGTCCTCGACGCGCGTGGCATCGATGTGCCTGACAAGATCCGTGCCGAGATCGCGGGGTGCACCGACCTCGATCGGCTTGGTGGCTGGATCCGGCAGGCGGCCACGGCACACAAGATCGAAGACCTCGACCTGTAGCAAACTTCGAGTCCGCGCAGAACCTCCGTGGGCCAAAACTCGCTTGAGCCGTGGGTGAGGATGGTCATATGACGGGGATGCCGGCCGGATACCGCTTCTACGGCGAGCTGGCCGTGTGGTGGCCGCTGATTTCGCCGCCGGAGGACTATGCGGAGGAGGCCGCCGAGGCCGCGCGGGTGCTGCGGTCGGCGTCGATTCCGGTGCGTGAGGTGCTCGAGCTCGGCAGCGGCGGCGGTCACAATGCCGTGCACCTCAAGGCGCACTTCACGATGACCCTGGTCGACCTGTCCGACGAGATGCTGGCCGTGTCGCGGCGGCTCAATCCCGAGTGCGAGCACGTCCAGGGTGACATGCGCGCGCTCCGGCTGGGTCGCGCCTTCGACGCGGTGTTCGTCCACGACGCCGTGGACTACATGACCACCGAGGACGACCTGCGCCAGGCCATCGGGACCGCCTTCGCCCACTGCCGGCCGGGAGGCCTCGCGCTGTTCGTCCCGGACGAACTCGCCGAGACCTTCGCCCCGTCCAGCGATCACGGCGGCACCGACGGCACTGACGGCCGCGGGGTGCGCTATCTGGAATGGTCGTGGGATCCCGACTCCGCCGACACGTGGGCCTTGACCGAATATGCCTTCCTGCTGCGCGACCCCGACGGCTCGGTCCGCTCGATCCACGAGACCCACCGCACCGGCCTGTTTCACCTCGACCAGTGGCTGCGCCTGCTGGCCGAGGCCGGTTTCGACCCGCACACGGTCACCGAGCACACCACGGAAGACCGGCCGCCCCGCGAGTTCTTCGTCGCACACCGACCCGCCCAATAGGCAACCTCCGCCTACTTGCCGACGGATGGGGCGGCGGCGATCCCGAGCGTGATCCTGACCGCTGTCGGTCTACGCGCTGGCGGCCTTGCTGACTCCGCCCAGCGCGGCGGCGGCGATCCCGAGCGTGATCCTGACCGCTGTCCCGAGGGCGACGTGCCAAGCGATGCTTCAGCAAGACCCCGCTATGTGAGGCCCTCCTGGCCGCGTCCGCAACCGGGAAATCCCAAGGATGACCGGCAGGGCGTCGCAGGGGCCTGCGGCGGCTAGCCGGGGTCGGGGAGCATGCGCAGGAAGGCCTTGGGGTGAACGATGGGGATGCCATATTGGGCGGCCCGTGCGGCCTTGCCGGACATGGTGTCGGGGTCGGCGGCCACGAGCAGTCGGGTTTGGAGGGTCACTTTTTGGCCGACCCGCAGGCCTGCGGCGGTGGCGCGGGACTCCCACGCCTCGCGCGGCTCGCCGGTGTCGCCGGTGAAGACGATGATGTCGCCGCGGCGCAGGTAAAGCCGGCGCGTGGCCGGGCCGGGCTCGCCGCCGAGCATGGTGACGGCGTGGCGTGCGGTGCCCACGACATGGTCGACGCTCTCGCCGTCGAGGCCGAGCAGGGTGGCGACCGAGGCGAGGTCTTCGCGCACGCCGGGGTCGACGCGGCCACCGTCGAGGACCGCGACCGTGGCGAGCGCCTGCAGGTATTGCTCGTGCAGCTCGACCAGGTCGGCGCGGTCGAGCCCGAGCGAGTCGGCGACCGAGACGAGCGTGTCGGCCTCGACCATCGAGATGTGCCGGTCGAGCAGCGCCCGGTCGAGCACGTCGAGATAGGCGTCCACATTGGGCTTGTGGGTGCGCGGGAGCTCCTCCACCAGGCGCGAAAGGAAGTGCGGCTCGAAGTGCGCGTCGGCCCGCCGCCGGGCGGGCACCGCTGCGGTGGCCGAGAACGCGGGCCAGGGCGCGGTCGCGCGGTAGCGGTGCGCCCATGGTGGTGGCGTCCCGGTGACGGACAGGTAGTAGGCCAGCAGACCGGCCGCCGCCCGCGCGTCGTGCAGCGCCGAATGCGCGTTGGTCAGCGTCACCCCCGCCAATCGGCAGCACCTGGCCAGCGCGCGCCCCGACTCGGGCAGGAACTGTGCGGCCAGGGCCATGGTGCACAGCCCGGTCTCGGCGTCGAGTGGCACGCCCGCGCCCAGGCGCTCGAACTCGGCCGCGAGGAACATCGAGTCGAACGCCCAGTTGTGCGACACCAGGACCCGCCCGCGCAGCCGCTCGGCCACGGCACCCGCGAGATCCTTGAACGGCGGCGCCAGCCGGGCCTCGGCGGCCGTGATGCCGTGGATGTGTTGCGGCCCGAGGTCGCGCTGCGGGTTGATCAGCGTGCACCACTCCGACTCGATCGCACCGGCCGCATCCACTTGCACGATCGCGATCTCCACGACCCGGTCGTGCCACGATGGCCGCAGGCCGGTGGTCTCGACATCGATCACCGCATAAGTCACGCCACGAGTGTCTCAGACAAATGTGACAGCTTTGCGCGCGACTTCGCGCGTGACGACCACCAGGCCAGCGTCAGGACGGTGGCGACCTCGGCCGTGCCCAGGGCCCGCTCGACCGCGCCCAGCGGGATGACGCGCCACCAGCGGATGCCGGTGAGGGGTTGCAGCGCAAAGGCTCCCGCGATCACGCCGAAGCACAGCAGCGCCAGCACGGCGAACCCGATCGTCCACAGTGCATAGTTGCGCCAGGCGGGGGATCGCCGCCACGCCCACGCCACCGCGATCGCCCCGATCGGCAGCGCGACGAACGCGATCAGGCTCGCCACCCGGTGGACGCTGCCGCTCATCGACGCGCCGCCGGCGGCCCAGTTGTGCTTGGGGAACACCACGACTCCGGTCAGGCCGACGCACCACAGCAGCAGCCCGGCCCCGGCCACCGATCCGAGCCGGACCAGGCCCGACCGGGCCAGCGAGACGAGCATGCCCAGGGACCCGACGGCCAGCGCCAGCACACCGAGGTTGAACAGCCAGGCGGTGTCGTGCAACGCATATTCGCTGATGGTGCGCCGGATCGGGCTGATCGCATTGGTCGGCGGCAGCACATGCAGCGCGGCGATCGCGAGGACTCCGGCCAGCGCGGTGAACAGGTGGGGCATCCACCC
>JBIOYB010000016.1:0-27841 GCA_044869915.1 Allorhizocola sp. | reverse complement strand
TGCAGTACATGATTCGTGACCCGTTCGGCCGTGACATCAACACCGACCTGCTCCAGCAACCCACCGTCCACAAGCGACCTGTCAAGGCCTGCTGATCAGCCAGAACGAAGTTGAGCGAAGCTCAATGCGGACACTCCGGCGGCGAGGTGGAACTGCTGGAAAACGAAGCCGACGGTGCGTGCCCGTAGCGCGGACAGCTCGCGATCGGACAGTCGCGCGACGGCGTGGCCGTCGATGTGCACGTCTCCGGCGGAGGGTCGGTCCAGCGTGCCGATCACGTGCAGCAGGGTGGACTTGCCCGAGCCGGACGGCCCCACGATGCCGGTCAGCTCGCCGCGTTCGAGGCTCAGGTCCACTTCGCGCAGGGCGGTCACCCCGCCCGGGTACATTTTGGACACTCCGGTCAGCTCGACGATCACTTCGGCACCCCCACGGTCATGCCCTCGGCCAGCCCGGCACCGCTCACCTCGACCCGTCCGGCGGCGAACAGGCCCGTTTTGACGGCCAGATAACGGCTGGCGCCGTCCTGGACGACCTGCACGCCATAGCCGCCCTCGGCGAGCGCGACGAGCGCGTTGACCGGGACCGTCAACACGTTTTCGCGCCGCTCCGACTGCAGCACCACCCGCACCGGCGCCTGATCGAGGGTGCCGAGCGCCGTCTGATCCGCCAGCGACAGGCTGACCTCGACCGTGGTCGGCGGCTTCTGGTTGCCGGTGGCCGGGGTCTGCTGAGTGACGACGGTGCCGACCCGGTCCACCGTGGCCGCGATCTGCTTGCCGTCGGGCAACTCCACGGTGGCGCTCACGCCGTCGTGCACGATCTGCTGTTTGGCCACATCCAAATCTATTGAGACCATTCTTGTGGTACCCGTGTAAGTCAGCACCGGTCCGCTGGCGAGGTCGCCGACGTGGGCCTTGCGCTCGGTGACCCGGATCTGGCCGGGCGCCACCACGACCTGTTCGGGCCGCACCACACCGGTCTGGTCCAGCCCGAGGTCTTCCTGCCAGTCCCGCACGGCATCCGCTGTCGCGTCGGTGTATTCGTCGTCGATGGTGAAGCCGCCGTATCCGAGCGCGGACAGGTTGTTCTCCAGCAGCGTGACATCCGGCCCTTCGCTGCCCCGCGCGAGCGCCTGGAACACCGGGATGTCACCGTACAGCAACACCACCGGCCGATTGTCCACTTTGTACACTGCTTGTCCCCGGGTGAGCACAGCGCTTTCGGCGGGCAGCCAGGTCACCACGACGCCGCCGGACCCGCGCGAGCTCACCGGCGTCACGCCGCCATAACCCAACGTCCCGTCCACCGTTTCGGTCTCCGTCAACGTCTGGCGCGTCACCTGCGCGGTAGCGGGCGGCTGGCTGCTGCGGCCCGGCGGCGACTGTGCCGTGCCGCCCAGGCCGAAGGCCGCCGCCGCGCCCGCACCCACGAGCAGCGCCACCGCCCCGGCGACGGCAGCGGCCCGCCACCGCCGCCTTCGCCCGCGCGGCGGACCGTCTGTTGTGGACACCGCGTCGCTCATCGGGCGCCGCCCAGATTGATCCCGGCCTGCTGCTGGCAACCCTCCGAGGCCTGCTGGAACCGGCCATCCCCGGTGTTCAAACTCTGGATCCACGTCCTGGTCCAGTCCAGCAGGCTGCCGTTGGGGTCCGGATCCGGGACGTCAAAGCCGGCCTCGCGCATGCACTTGGCGTAGCGCGACCACTTCTCCAACTGCTCGCCGGTCATCTTCCCGGTGGCCTGGGACAGCTGCGCCGGCGCCAGATCCTGGCACGCCTCCAGCGCCTTGGTCAGCGCGCCTCGGTCCAGCCCTTGGATCCCGCCGCCGGTGAACCTGCCGTCGGGGCCTGGATCGGGGAAGTCCGGCACACCGTGGTCGCGAATGCATTGGGCAAACTTTTGCGGGTCGCCCGTGCCCGGCGGGGCGCTTGCCGACGGCCCGGCCGCGCCGCCGCCGTTGGCCGTCGGCACATCCTCCTGCTCGGCGGCGGTAGAACACGCGGCCACCATAAAAGCCACAATGAAAGCTGCTGTGAAAGCCGCTGTGAAAGCCACCGTCAAGGACAGCCGCGAGCCGGCCGGCGCCGCCCCGATCCCTCGTCGCATCGAACTCTCTCCCTCCGATCGTCCGTTCCGCAAGACACACTGCACGGCCGGAACGGGCGAGTTCGAAGAGAATTCGGGGAGAGTTCTGAGAACCCGCATGAGGCCCTACTACGCGACGGTGCGGACGGCGCCGTCGAGGGTGAAGGATCAGGATCAGCCAGGCGTCGGCGCGGCTGTCCGTCGCGATCGGCGTCACAAGCTCGCCGCCGGTCGTCGCCAGCAGTGCGCCCCCGGCACCCGCCATGAGCTAGCCCAGGGCGGCTGGCAGCTGTCCGGTGTGGATGACGTGCAGGCTGCTGACCGCGCGGGTCAAAGCCACGTAAAGGCGCTGGATCCCGCGCGGCTCGGCGGCCACGATCCGGGCCGGCTCGGCGACCACGACGGCGTCGAACTCCAGGCCCTTGGCCAGCGTCGCGGGCACGCACACCACCCGCGAGACCTCCAGCGCGTTGTCGGTTTCGCCGAGCAGGGCGGCGTCGAGACCCTCGGCCGACAGTCGTTTGTGGATGGACGCGATGTCGGTGTCGGGCGCGATGACGCCGATCGAGCCTTCGTCGTGGAGCCTTTCCCTGCAGGCGGCCGCCACCGCCGCCCCCAGATCGCCGGTCTCGATGACCCGCAGCGACCCCTGCGCCTGGCGCACGGACGTGGGCACGCCAAGCCCCGGCGCGATCTCGGGCAGCAGCCTCGCCGCATAGTCGAGGATCTGCGCCGGCACGCGGAACCCCTGCTCCAGCACGGCCAGCCGCGCGTCGGACTTGCCGAGGTGCTCCAGCAGCTGCGGCCAATCGTCGATCGCCCAGACCGACGTCCCCTGCGCGATGTCGCCCAGTACGGTGACCGACCCGCTCACGCACCGCCGGCCCAGCGCGCGGCACTGCATCGGGCTCAGATCCTGCGCCTCGTCGACGACCAGATGGCCGAACGACGGCCCGCGCTCGATCTGGTCGGCCAGCTCGTCGAGCAGCACGCTGTCGCCCGCGGACCACTGCGCCGACTTCCACGAGCGGTAAGGCTTGGCCCACACCAGAAGCTGTCGCTCCGCCTCGTCCAGCGAGTCGCCGGCCGCCTCGGCCAGAAACGACGGCTCCGAATAGAGCCGGAAAAGCACCTGCTGCGGGGTCAGTTTGGGCCACACCGAATCCAGCAGCTGTTTGATCGGCTTGGATCTGGCCACCGCCTCCTGATCCCGGTCGTCGGGGGTCGCACCGCGCCGCTCCATCTGCACCAGCACGAGGTGGGCCAGGCGCTGGGCCGCGGCGACCCGCCCGGTGCCGTAACGCGTCTGGCCCCGCAGCGAATCGATCATTTCGCGGATCCGGCCGGCTCCCACCCGGTACCGTATAGAGCCTTTAATGAATATAAAATCTTCGCTTGGCGGACCGATGTGCGCCCACAGCGCGCGTCGCAGCACCTCGGCCATGCGGGCGTAGCCCTTCAGCCGCGCGGTCGACGCCTCCTCATCCCGGCCCTGCCTGTCCGTGCCGATCAGCTCCTCGACGGTGGTCTGAGTGATGTCGACCTCGCCCAGCGCGGGCAACACATGGCGGATGTAGGTCAGGAAGGAACGGTTGGGCCCGACCACCGCGACGCCGCCGTGCCGGCCCAGCCTCTCCCGCTCGGTGTAAAGCAGGTAGGCCAACCGGTGCAGGCCGACGGCGGTCTTGCCGGTGCCCGGAGCGCCCTGGATGCACAGCGCCCGCTGGGCGGGCGCGCGGACCAGGTCGTCCTGCTCGGGCTGGATCGTGGCGACGATGTCGCGCATCGGCCCGGAGCGAGGGCGCTCGATTTCCGCCTCCACCAGCGAACTGTGGAAACCGTGGGCCTGTCCCACGAGCGGCTCGTCCTCATACGCCGTGAGCTCGGCGATGTCGGAGAAACCGTAGCGGCGGCGAAGGGTGACCCCCTGCGTGTCGTCGCGGGTGGCGCGGTAGAAGGCCGTGCTGATCGGCGCGCGCCAATCCACCACCATCGGTTTGCCCGCGGCGTCATGGACGTGGCGGCGGCCGAGATACACCCGGTCTGCCGTGTAGACCGCGCCCGGCTCGAAGTCGAGCCGCCCGAAAAACAGCGGGACGCCGGGCAGGTCGATCAGCGCTACCGCGCGCTCGGCCCGCACCTGCAGGTACAGATTGTTCTGCCACGCGTAGTTGTTGTCCTCCGCACTGGTCAGCGGGGTCGCGGTGGCCACGACATCCTCGTGCATCGCTTGCAGCGCCGCCCGCGCCGCGGCCAGATAGGCTCGTTCGGACTGAATCTCGGCGTCGCCGGACGCTCGCCCGGATCGGACCGAAGCGTCTGCGGCCAGTCGTTCGGGTCGGACCGAAGCGTCTGCGGCCAATTGTTCGGGACGGACCGAAGCGTCTGCGGCCAATCGTCCGGATCGGATCTCGGCGTCTGCGGACAATCGTTTGGGCTGGATTTCGGCATCTCCGGACATGAGACAGCACGCCTCAACTTTCGACGGGGATTGAGTCAGCCAGTCTAGCCAGACCCGATCGTCGCAAGCATCCGATTTTCCGGGCGCTGTCCATTGTGGCCATGTGGGCCGGGGGCTGGCTCGACGAAATAGAACGTGTTCTAATTTTTCGCATGAGTGGCAGCGTTGACGGTTGGGCCGATCCGGCGTTCGGGAAGGTACGCGAAATCTTCGAAGCCACCTTCGCCGACGGGCGGAACCTCGGCGCAGCGATGGCGGTATTCGTGGGCGGCCGTGCCGTGGTCGATCTATGGGGCGGGCTGGCGGACGCGCGGACCGGGCGGGCGTGGGCACGCGACACGGCCTGCGTGACGTTCTCCTGCACGAAGGCGATCACGGCGACAGCGGCGCTGCGGGTGGCCCAGGAGACAGGCGCGGGATGCGACGTTCCCGTGGGGGCATGGTGGCCGGAGTATGCGATCGCGGGCAAGGAGACGACCACCCTGGCCGATCTGCTGACCCACCGGGCCGGGTTGCCGGCATTCGACCGCCCGGTCACCGCGGCGGAGGCCGCCGATCCGGCGGCGATGGCCGAGTTGCTGGCGCGGCAGCATCCGGCATGGGAACCCGGGGCCGCGCACGGCTACCACGCCCTCACCTTCGGATGGCTGGCCGGCGAGTTCGTCCGCAGGCACACCGGCTTGACCGTGGGCGAATACGCGCGCCGTCACCTCGGTCCCGACCTGTGGATCGGGATATCGGAGGCGGCCGCGGAGCAGGCGGCACGCGTCGCCTTCCCGCCGGCCGAGGAGATGGCATGGTCGGCGGATGCCGGGCCGATCGACGCGGCCACCATCGCCCGGATGGCGCAGGCGTATCAGGACCCCGCCTCGCCGATGATGCGCGCCTTCATCAATCCCGCCGGGTCCTACAACAAACCGGAGGTCCTGGCCGGCGGGTGGCCCGCGTCCGGCCTGGTGACGACCGCTCGTGCGCTGGCGCGGTTTTACCGCGATCTGGCAGGCGGTGCGCTGCTGGCACCCGGACTGCTCAGCGACGCCGTCCAGGAGCGGGTGCGCGGCAGCGATCTGGTGCTGCTGCTGGAAAGCGCCTTCGGCCTCGGCTACATGCTTCCCTCGCAGAACTTCATCCTGCCCGAGCCCGCCCGGCGGACAGCCTTCGGGCACCCGGGCGCAGGTGGCGCGGTCGGCCTCGGCGATGTCGACAACCAGGTCGCGATCGCGTTCATCCCCAACCTGCGCCGAGACTGGCTCGCCGGCGACCGGCGCGCCTACGACCTCATCGCCGCCGTCTACACCGCCCTATGACGACTATGGCCTCGCGGATGCGGGCCTCGCGGATGCGGTCGGGGTCGGCTACGGCTTCGTGATCAGCGGGGTGTAGTCGGCCGCGGTGAGCGGGTCACGAGTCAGCGAACTGTCCGCGCGAGGCACCTCGACCTGTTGCCCCGCACGGGTAAACGTGACGCTGCCGATGTCGTCGCGGGCGGTGAGGGTGCACACGATCTGGGCGAACGCGAGGATGTCGTCGGTGCGGCCGGTGCCCTCGATGCTGGTGGCCAGCTCGACGACGGCCCGCCGGTCGCGCACCTGCACGCCCAGCCGCAGGTCGATGCCGCCCAGCGCGCTGGACAGGCCCTGCTGCCGTTCCGCTCCGGTCGGCCCGGCCAGCAGATGCGCCAGCTGCTCCTCGGCCGACGGGTGCTGCGGCAGATGACGGGTCACGCCCACGAGGTGGCCATCCTTTACCAGGTACAGCGTCTCGGTCAGCGGTCCCTGCGACGCCGTGGTCTGGCTCGGCCCCGGCATGCTGATGCTGCCGGGCAGCTCGACCGGGTGCGGAGCGGAATCGATGGGCACGCCGCAGGCCGCAAGCGACATCACCCCGGTGGCAGCCAGCATCCCGGCTGACCTCCCGGCTGATCTCCCGGCTGATCTCCCGGCTGATCGGCGGGCGGTCATGCGTGCTCCGCGGGCAGCTCGAGGCAAAACCGGGCTCCGCCGCCGGGCCGATCGGTCACCGCGATGGTGCCACCGTGCGCGACGACATGCTGGTGCACGATGGCCAGCCCGAGCCCGGCGCCGTCGGTGTCGCCGCGAGCGCCGGCCGTGCGGCCGCGCACAAACCGGTCGAAGATGATGTCGCGATCGGGCAGGCTCACGCCCGGCCCGTCGTCGTCCACGCAGACAAAGCGCGACTCCCCATTGGTACCAAAAGAAATCGCATGTAAGCCACCGCCATGGACCTCGGCGTTGTCGATCAGATTGGCCAGGATCTGCTGGAAGCGGCGCCGGTCCACCGGCCACACCAACGGTATGTCTTGCGGCGCGGACACTTTGCTCGCGTCGGCGCCATGCGCGCGGCAGACGGTGCGGGCCAGCGCGGCCACATCGATGGGCTCCAGCTCGGCCGGCTGGTCGCCGCGCGACAGCTCGATCAGGTCGGTGACCAGATCCTGAAACCGGCTCACCTCACCGGCGACCAGCCGCGCGGCCGCGGCCGCCTTCGGATCCATGTCGCCGGCGCGGCGGGCCAGCACAGTCGTTGCGGCGCTGAGAGTTTGCAGCGGCGAACGCAACTCGTGGCTGACATCGGCGGCGAACCGCCGGTCACGCTGCACCCGGGCGGCGAGCTGGTCGACCATTTCATTGAACGAGGTGGCCAGCCTCGCCACATCCGGTTCTGTCCCGGGATCGAGCCGCGTCGTCAGATCGCCCGCGGAGATCTCCCGAGCCGCGGCCACCACCGATGTCAAGGGCCGCACCACATGCCCGGCCGCGTATCGGCCCAGCGCCGCGCCGGCCGCGGTCATGGTCACCGCGACCAGCGTGATGATCAGTGCGAGGACCTGCAAGGACCGGTCGAGCTCCTGCATCGAGTCCACGACGTAGAACGCCGTCGAGGCGTCCAGCGGGATGCCCACCACGATCGCCGGACCGGTCTCGGTGCGGATCCGTTGCGCCGCAGGCGTTCCGGCGTTGACCATCCCCTGCAGGTCGGGCGGGATCGTGGACTTCAGCCCGAAGTCGGAGTTGCGCCCATACCACCTGCCGTCGCGGAAGATGACCACACGGCGCTTGCCGCCCGTGTCGAGAGCACGCAGCGCCGCCGTGATGTCGGGGTCGTCGGTGGCCAGCCCGGCACGCACGATGCCCGCCTCCAGATAGGTGGCCCGCACGGCGCTTCGCTCGCGCTCCTGCAACAGGAATCGCTCAGTGAGCTGATAGGACAGCAACGCCACGGCCGCCGAGACGATGCACGCGCCGATGGCAAACCCGGCCGTGACCCTGGCGCGCAGCCCAGGCTGTTTCATCTCTGCAGCTTGTATCCCAGGCCGCGCACGGTCAGCAACCGCTGTGGCGAGGACGGATTGTCTTCGATCTTTTGCCGCAGCCGGCCCACGTGCACGTCCACCAGGCGCTCGTCACCGTGGTCATACTCCCACACCCGCTCCAGCAGCTGCTGGCGCGACAGGACCAGCCCGGCGTGCTCGGCCAGCTCACAGATCAGCCGGAACTCGGTGCGGGTGAGCGCGACCTGCTGCCCGCGCAGCAACACCTCGCCCGCCGGCGGGCGGATCTCCAGATCGCCGAACACCAGGTCATGCGGCATCGCCGGCGCGGGCCGGGCCCGCCGGCGCAGCGCACGCATCCGCGCCGACAGCTCCTTGACCGCCACCGGTTTGATCACGTAATCGTCGGCGCCGGCCTCCAGCGCGGCGACCACATCATGGGTGTCATCGCGCGCGCTGACCACGATGATGGGCACGTCACCGGCGCGGCGCAGCTGCCGGATGCACTCGAACCCGTCGATGCCCGGCAGCATCAGATCCACCAGGATGGTGTCGGCCGGCTCGCGCCGCTGGGCCAGCATGCCCTCCTCGGCCGTGGCGGCGGCCCGCACCGTGTAGCCCTCGTCCTCCAGCGCCAGCCCCAGCGACAGCCGGATCCGGTCATCGTCGTCGATCATCAGCACTGCTGCCACGCCCGCATGTCTACCGCGTCCCAGGCCCGACCGACACCCCGTCACCGGAACGGGGCAGGGTTTGTCACACAACTGTCATAACTCCGCGTGTGCCCCGCCATACCGACCGTGCAACGTGACCGTGACGGGCACACTAGCGGGCAGGCTAGGGAGGACTCATGGACGCTGACACCGCCACGCAGCGCATCCCCACGGTCGAGGTTGTCATCGCCGGTGACCTGGACGTCTGGTCCGCACCCGCGGTCAACTCGACGCTGCGGGAAGCCATGGACCTGACACCGCAGCGGCTCATCATCGACCTGGAGGACTGCCCGTCGATCGACGCCGCCGGGATACTGATGCTTTTGGACGCGCACCGGTGCGCCATGCGCTACGGCGGCACGGTCGCGCTGCGCTCGCCGTCCCCCCGGCTGCAGCGCAACCTGCGCCTGGCCCGTGTCGACCGGGTGCTGCAGGTCATCGCGCCCTGCCCGCCGCGGCGCGACGGTGACGATCGATGAGTGCGGGACAACACCCACTGATCGTCGCCACCGACCGCCCGCCACTGGCCGAACCCGCCTCCGGCAGCGCCGGATTCGAACGGGCACACGCGGCCCTCATGCACACCGTCGCCTCGCGCGGCGGCGCCTGGGTCGCGGCCACCGCCGCACCGGCGGCCCCGGCGAACTCGTGGCTGCACCCGGTCCACGTCGAAGGCGACCTGCTCGAGGCGCACCGCGACGGATACTGCGGGCAGACCCTGGCGTCCGTCTACTTCGGACACGACGGGCCCACCCCGCCCCAGCGTGCCACGTGGGCCGACGCCTATCGCGAGGTCAACAGCCGGTACGCGCGGGCCATCGCGTCACTGGCCGCCCCCGGCGCGGCCGTGTGGCTGCACGACCACCCGCTGCAGCTCGTGCCCGGCGCGCTGCGCGCGCTGCGGCCCGACCTGCGCATCGGGCTCTTCCTGCACAGCCCGTTCCCGCCGGCCGAGACCTTCCTGACGCTGGCCGGCCGCGACCCGATCCTGGCCGGACTGCTCGCCACCGACCTGGTCGGCTTCACCGATGTCCGCTCCGCGGCCAACCTCACCGGCCTGGCGCAGACCACCGGGCAGCCGCCGCCGCGCACCACCGTCATGCCGATGCCCGCCGAAACCCATGCCGTGGTCCACCTCGCGGCCACCGTGCGCGTGCAGGCGCTGGCGGCGCGGCTGCGCAGCCGGCTTCGCCCGGCCACCACGGTCTTCCTGTCCATCGGCGGCCACGACAGCGGCGACGGGACCGCCGCCGCATTGAGCGAATATGGGCGGCTGCTCGACGAGCGCGGCCTGGACCCACGGGGGACGGCGCTCATCCATCTGGCTCCGGCCGGTACCGTAGAAAATGGTTTGCAGCACAAGGAGATCGAGCGGCTCACGGCACAGATCAACGGCCGGCACGGGCGGCTGGGCCACCTGCCCGTGCATTATCAGCGCCAGGACCTGAGCCTGGCCGAGCTGACCGCCTTCTACCTGTGCGCCGATGTCATGCTGGCCGTGCCGATGCGCGACCGTGCGACGCCACACGCGGCCGAATACGTTGCCGCGCGCCGCAGTGGTCGTGGGCGCGTCATCCTCGGCGAGCTGTCCAGCGCCGTCGCGCAACTGCCCGCCGCCACCGTCATCAACCCGCACGAGCCGGGCGCCCTCGCGCGGGCCATGCGCACCGCTGCGGCCGAGGCCAAAACCCGCTGCCCACGCATGGTGGCGATGCGGGAAAACGCCATCGCGTATGGCGTGGGCCAATGGGCACAGCAGTTCCTGCACGCGCTCACCGGCACCAACGGCACGGTGCGCGAGCTCCGTCCGTCCCATTCGGATCGTCTACTGCGCGTCGTGGGATAGCAGCGCGAGCCGTATCCGGTTGGACAGTCCTTCCGCGACGGCCGCCGCGACTTCGCGCTCGCGGGTCGGACAGCACTTCCATCCGCTCCCGGGCACAGTGCCGCCGGGTCACCGCCGCGGGCAGGCACTATACGGTCACCGACGCACCGGCCGCCTCGGTCGTGAAGTGGCCGAGGCGGCCGGTGCCGGAGCTGCTCGCCGGATTCGCGCGGGCGTCAGCTGGTCTTGACCGAGCCGGGCAGGGAGAGATAGGCGTGCTGGATGTCGGTGCCCCATTCCCTGCAGGGCGAGGACGTGTTGCTGCCGCTGTGGATGCCGGCCGCCCACACGGCGGTGGAGCCGTTGTAGATGTACAGCGGGCCACCGGAGTCGCCACCCGCGCCGCACCCGCTGGAGCGGGTGGTCTGGAAGCCGTTGCGCAGCAGGGCGCCGTCGCTGTAGCGGTGGTCGCCGTTGTTCCATTCGACCCGGAGGCCGCAGTATTCGCCGGTGGTGGCACCGCCGCGACAGACCAGGTCACCCGCCCGCAGGAAGCGGGAGTAGAGGCCGGAAACCCGGGCCGAGGTGGTGGAGTTGATCCCTCCAATGTGGATGGAGCCCGCGATGGTCTCGCCGCCCGCCACCTCGATCATCGAGAGGTCGCCACGATAGCTGGACTGGCCGGAGGGGATGACACTGCCGTTGCCGTTGGACCAGAAGTCGAACCGGACACTGCCGATCCTCGTGCCGTCGGGGGAGTCGGCGTAGCCGTTGCCGGTGGTGCAGTGCCCGGCCGTCACCATGGAGTTGCCGTATGACGCCGAGTACCACTGGAAGCCACTGGTGCAGCTGCCCACGTTGGTGTAAATCCGGGAGCCGCCCTCGAAGTTGGTGTTGTCGTTCTGCCTTCCGTCCGCGCCGGGCATCCCCGCGTCGGCATCGGGATCGACATGCACGGCCACCTTGTCGGCGCCGTAGCGCTTGGCCAGTGTGGCAAGCAGTTCGTCGGTGTAGGTCCTGACCTGGATGACGACGCGATTGTGCTGCGGCTGCACGAAGGAGGCATACATGTCCTGGCTGCCGGGCAGCGCCGTCGTGTCCAGGCCGATCACCTCGTGCATGACATCCTGCAGTTGGCCCAGGCTGTAGGGCGCCTTGAGGGACTGCGGCGCCGCGGCGTCCTTGGCCCAGGCTTGGCCGTTGAGCAGCGAGGCGCCCTTGGCCGACAGGGCCACGGCGCTGACCTTCTGTCCGCTGAGGTAGGCCGGGGCGAAGTCGTAGGGGTTTTGCTGGGCGAGCCGTTCGGCGGCGGTCAAGGCCTGGTCCAGTGGCCCGTCCCATTGGTCCAGCGGTAACACTGTGACGTCGCTGAGCAGGTCGCCGGAGAAGACCTCCGCCCTGTCGGCGGTCGCGGCTTGCAGCACCCGGATCCCGGCCGGGCTGAGCGGAGCCGCCTGGGCCGTGGGCGCCGTCACCGCGACCGCGACCGCGCCCGTGGCCGTCAGCAAAGTCGCCATAGACAGCCAAACGCGTTTGAGCATTTGCACTCCTCACCATTGGTTGATCTCGCTGGGTTTGATCGTCTAGGAGACGGTAGCCGCTTTCGTCCAGATTGGACAGATGCCGGGAACGTCTGATCCAACGTCCGGTGCAACGTCCTGGTCCGGTAGCGGGCGGCGGGTTTTGATGAGAACGGCCGTCAACCAAGGAGGTCCTCAATGACTCGCATCCTCGGCACGCTCGCCGACCGCAGGGTCGGTCTCGTGGCGCTCAAAGCCGGTTCGCCGGCGGGCGAGTCCGCCGCGACCGGCGTCAACGGGCGGCTGGTCACGCCGTCGGGGCTGGGCGATCGGCCGACGCTCGGCTTCTTCTCGATGTCGCGCAACGCATGCCTCGAACACCTGCCCGCGTTCCTCGCCATCGCGGCGGCCCGCCCGGGCGGCCGGGACCGGTTGCTCGCCGTGATCGTCGGGCAGGCCGATACGGCCGCGTATCTGGTCCAGCAGGGGAACCGGTGGCGACCGTCGTCGTCGAGCCCGAAAACGGCCCGATCCAGCAGGCCTTCGAGGTCACCGAATGCCCCGCGTTCGTGCTCGTGCGCGGGGGCGTGGCGGAGGCGTCCGGCTATCAACCTCACCTCCGTGGCCACGCACGACTCCGCGCTCCTCGTCAACGCCGGCTGAGCCGGCGCGACCGTGATGCCGGCCGCACGCGGGACGCTCGCCCGGCGCCCGGCGCTCGCCCGGCGCCCGGCGCTCGCCCGGCGCTCGCCCTCGCCCGGCACGCCGCCGATGAGCCGGGCTCACGGCACTTCGGGCAGGTGCGGGCCGACCGTGTCGTCGGAGTCGTCGTGCGGCGGCTGGGCGGGCAGGTGAAGCGACTCAGCGACACCCGCCTCCGCAAGGGCCGCAAGGGCTCGCGCCCGCAGCGCCGGCACCTGCGCGTCGGTCCAATACGCCAGCGAGCGTTGCAAGCGTGCGACCGCGGTGGCGGCGCCACGGCGGACCTCAATCTCGCCCAGGCTCAGCTCGGTGAGGGCCACGCCCCATGCGTAACCCTGAGCACGGAAGGCGGCCTCCGCGGCGGTGAGCGCAACCTCCGCCTCCGCCCATCGGGCCGGGTCGCGCGCGATCGCCTCGGCCAGCACCCGCCGGCTCTGCCCCGTGCCGATCGGGTCGCCGATCTTCTCGAACAGTGCGGCCGCCCTGCGCGCCGTCCGTTCGGCCTGCCGTGTCCGGTCCATCGCGAGAAGCGAACTGGCGAGGGCGCGCGAGGCGTATGCCTCGGCGAAGATGCTCCCGCACGATCGGGCGATCCCCAGCGCGGCGCGGCCGAGCTCGACGGCCTCGGCTCTCTTGCCCTGTTCGCGCGAGACAAAGCCGAGGGTGGTCAACGCGAGCGCCCAGGTGGCACGCAGCCCCACCGCGTCCAGCTCCTTGGCGGCGGCGCGCAAATGCGTTTCGGCCTCGTCGAGGCGCCCGGTCAGGCTCACCACGAACCCGATCTCCCGGCGGACGATCGCCGCCCGCACCGGGTCGCCGATCTCGTCCGCGATGGCCCACGAGGCCTGCAGCGTTGACAGGGCCTCGTCTTTGGTGCCGATCTCGATCAGGCAGCTGCCGAGCCCGTGCAGCATCGCCGCCTCGCCGCCGCGGTCGCCGGCGCGCCGGCACGCCTCCAGCGCGGGCTCCGTGACGCGGCGCCAGTCAACGTAATACGCGCGCAGGGCGTAGAAGTCGGTGCCGCAGCCGGCCAGGCTTCGGGCCATCGCCGCCAGGCCGGCACCGGCACACGCCGGCACCAGTGCGGCCAGCGCCTCCCGTTCGGCCTCAAACCAGGCCACCGGCCGGTCGGTCGCCACAGCGGTCGCGGCCGGGTCGGCGACGGCCGCCTCGACCGTCGCATCGTCGAGATGGTACGAGTCGCCGTGCAGGCCTTCGCGCGCCAACCGGCCCAGGGCAAGCCAGCCGCCCGCCGCCCGCGCCAGGGCCGCGACCCAGTCGTGGTGCCCGATCGCGGCGTCGCGGCACTCCCGCGCGAACAGGCGGGTCACATCGTGCAGGCGGTAGCGTGCCTGGCCCGCCTGGTCGCGCCCCCGTCCTTCGACGAGGCGGGCGTCGAGCAGCTCCTCCAGCGCGGCACCGCCCGTGGCCGGGTCCGCGTCGAGCAGCAGCGCCACCGGCCACTCGGGGAACGACGCCACGCCCATCCCGCCGAGCAGCCCGAAGGCCTTGGCCGCCAACGGGCTCAGCCCACGGTAGGCAAGCTGCAGGCCGGGCCGCACCGCGAGGTCGCCATAGCGCAGTTCGTCGAGCCGCCCGCGTTCGTCGGCGAGGCGTTCGGCGAACTCCGACACTGTCCAATGAGGACGGGCGGCGAGTCTGGCCGCCGCGATCCGTACCGCCAGCGGCAGCCCACCGCACGCGGCGACCAGCTCGGCCGCCGCCACGGGCTGCGCCCGCACCCGCGCCGGTCCGGCCACCCGGCACAGCAGCTCGACCGCCGCCTGCACGTCCAGCGGGGACAGGTCGATGTTGAGCGCGCCGGGCAGCCCGGTCAGCGGCAGGCGGCTGGTCACCAGCACGGCCGCACCCGCACCCGGGAGCAGCGCCTCCACTTGGCGATGGCCGGCCGCGTCGTCGAGCACCAGCAGGACCCGGCGGTCGGCCAGCCGCGCCCGGAACAGACCGGCCCGCGCGTCCAGCCCGGACGGCAGGGCCGAACCGTCCACGCCGAGCGCCCGCAGCATGTCCCCCAGCACCTCGCCCGGATCGGCCGGCGCCTCGGTGCCACCGCGCAGCGCGACATAGAGCTGACCGTCCGGGAAACGGTCGGCGATCCGGTGCCCCGCGTGCACGGCCAGCGCGGTCTTGCCGACGCCGGGCGGCCCGGACACCACCGCCACACCGGACATCTCTCGCAGGGCGGCCAGCTCGCCGTGACGCCCCACAAAATCCGGCAGGTCGGCCGGCAATTGGCAGGCAAGGGTCACATCCACGACCTCGTGTGGCCCGTGCTCCGCCCGGCCCGCCCAGGCCAGCGCGTGACCGGCACCGACGAACTCGGCCCGCTCGTCCTCGGACAACTCCAGCGCCGCAGCGAGCTGTCGCACTGTGTGCGGCCGCGGGCTGCGGCCGTGACCGCGCTCGATTTCGCCGATCGAGCGGGCGCTGATCCCGGCGCGCTCGGCGAGCGCCTCCTGTGTCAGCCGGCGGGCGAGCCGGAGGCGGCGCAACAGTGCGGGAAATCCGTCCGGCAACGACCCGCCCCTCCCCCCACTCACTAGCCGCGCTTTCCCGTCAGAAGATCGGCAACCCGGATCAGCCTATCGAGATATGCCAGCGCCGTGTCCGTGCGCAGCGGGCCATTTTCCTGTACCGAAAGCAGGTCGCGGCCATCGACGCCCCACAGTGGAACGGCGTCGCCGGTATGGGCGCGCACGAGCTCCGGCGTGATGAGCGCCATGCCGGACGGATCGTCGGTCTCCACCCGGAATCTGCGGTCGAACTCGGCGTCGCCCACATCGGCCGCCCTGGACATGCCCAGCGCGCGGGCCACCCGCGAGCCGATCCCGCGGTCGGTCACGGCGACCGAGGCGAGCTGGGCCGGCAAGTGTACAATGTGGACTGTAGCGGCATGGTTGACGGTCCTTGTCTCCCAACGGGTCTGCCCGTTGGGCCCGGTGCGTTGCTGGCTCTCCCTGGTCTGCCACCAGTAGTGCGCGATACTCACCGGATATCCGTTGCGGCTGCCCTCCACCAGCAGGCGCACGCCGTTGTTGACGCCCTGCGGCATCCGGCCGGTCCAGGTGCCACCGCCGCCCTCGCGAAACCGCCAGCCGAGGCCGGCCGCCCAGGCTCTCACCTCTTCGGCATAACGCCGGTCGCGCGCCCGGCCGATGGCGCCCGCGATCAACCCGATCGTCACGAGCACCACGAACCCGACGACGATCAGCCCGATGAAACCGGAGGAGTCATTTTGCGGCATGCCGGATGGTAAACACCGTCGTCAACCTCATTGGGTGTTGACCGCCTCCACGACCTCGGCCAGCGCCTGGGTCAGATAGGCATCGAGGGCGGCGCGGGCCGGTTTGGTCCTCCCGGCGGCGAGGTCGGCGCAGATCGCGACGTTTTTGTCCAGGTATGGCGCGTGGAAGGCCCGCGGATCGGGCAGAGCGAGGAAACCCAGGCGCATCTCGGTCATCAGGCGGGCGAACATCTCGTCGACCCGGGAACTGCGGTGCAGCGCCACGATCTGGGCGTGGAAGCGCAGGTTGGCGGTGCCGGCCGCGATCCAGTCGCCGGCGCCGGCCGCCTGGCGCCCCTCGGCGACGTGCCGCCGCAGCGGGGCGATGTCGAGCCCGGAAGCCTTGGGGCCCAGCAGGTCCAGGGCGGAAAGCTCCAGGAGGCGGCGCAGACCGTAGATGTCGCGCACGTCGGCCTCGACCAGGCGCCGCACCGACACGCCCTTGTGCACCTCGTAGACGAGCAGGTGCTCGCTCATCAGCGCGCGGAACGCCTCGCGCACCGTGTTGCGCGAGACCTGGAGCGCCTGCGCGAGCGCGGACTCCGGCAGCGCGGTGCCCGGACCGAACCGCCCCTCGAAGATGCTCTGGCGGATCGCGTCGGCCGCCCGCTCGGCCGCCGTGGGCAGGGGCGTCAGGGACGGCAGGTGGGCAAGCGCTTCGCGTGCGCTTGTTTTCATGGCGGGGGCTCCTACGCTATTCTTCAAACCGAATTGTTCAACAATCGACAGTCGACCACTGGAAGTCTAACGCTTGGCATGGATCCCACGACAGCGCCGGAGTCCCTGACCCCCGCGGCGGCACGCAAGCTGTTCCGCGGCGGGCTCACCACGCCCACCAGCGGCTGGGCGGCCGGGTTCGTGCAGGCCAACCTCATCGCCGTGCCGGCCGATCTGGCCGCCGACACCGAAGCGTTCATCCACGCCAATCCGCAGGCGTGCCCGCTGCTCGGCAAGACCGCGCCCGGGTCGGCCGCCACAAGCCTCGCCGAGGGTGCGGACCTGCGCATCGACCTGCCCGCCTATGTCGTGTGGGAGGACGGGCAACCCGTGGCCCGGGTGACCGACGCGACACCGTTCTGGCGCGACGACCTCGTGGCGTTCCTGCTGGGCTGCAGCTTCACCTTCGAGCAGGCGCTCATCGACGCGGGCGTGCCCCTGCGCCATCTCGAGCAGGGCGTCAACGTGCCGATGTTTCGCACCAGCCGCGCCTGCGTGCCGGCCGGGCGCATCGGCGGGCCGCTCGTGGTGTCCATGCGGCCGATCCCGCGGCCGCTGGTCGACGTGGCCCGGGAGGTCACCGCCCGCTACCCGAGGATGCACGGCGCCCCTGTCCACATTGGAGACCCGAGCGGGCTCGGCATCGCCGACCTCTCCCGGCCCGACTACGGCGACCCGGTCACCGCCCACCCCGCGGACGTGCCCGTCTTCTGGGCCTGCGGGGTCACGCCGCAGGCGGCCGTCATGGCCTCCCGGCCGCCGTTCGCCATCTCCCACGCCCCGGGGCACATGCTCGTCACCGACATGCGCCACGAGACCTATCGCCATTGAAAAGAAAGATCTATCAAATGTCTGATGTGTACGAGGAACTCGCCACCGCGGCCCGCACAGCCCGGACCGCCGCCGAGTCGCTGGCCTCCGCGCCGCAGCCGGCCATCGACGGCGCGCTGCGGGCGATGGCCCGGTTGCTGCGAGAGGCAGCCGAGCCGGTGCTGGCCGCCAACCGCACCGACCAGGAAGCGGCCGCGCAAAGCGGCATGAGCGGCGGTCTGCTCGACCGGCTGCGCCTCGACGAGACCCGCCTCGCGGCCATGGCCGGGCAGTTGCAACAGTTGGCCGATGTGGCGCCGGGGCCCGACCGCGAGGTGATCCGCAAGCTCGAGGGCGGCCTCGTCGTGCAGGAGGTGCGCCGGCCGATCGGCGTGGTCGGCGCCAACTTCGAGGCCCGGCCCAACGTCACCACCGACGTCGCCTCGCAGCTGATCAAGTCGCGCAACGGTGGCGTGCTGCGCACCGGTTCGGCTGCCCTGAGTTCCGCCGCCGCGCTGATGGACCACGTCGTCTCCCCGGCGCTGGCCGAGACCGGGCTCGACCCGGCCGCCATCCAGCTGGTGCGGGTGCGCGGGCGCGAGTCGGCGGAGGCACTGGTCAGCCAGGGCACGCTGCTGCCGCTGGTCATCCTGCGCGGCAGCGGCGAAAGCACGCGCGAGCTCGCGACGCGCGCGGCCATGCACGGTGTGCGCACACTGGCCCACGCCGACGGCGGCGCCGTGATCTATCTTGACGCGGCCGCCGATCCCGCCAAGGCCGCCGCCATCATCGGGCAGAGCCTGGACCGGCTGGGCGTTTGCAACCGGCTCAACCTCCTCCTCGTACACAAAAATCATTGGGAAACAAGGGTTTCAGGCATCGTAGAGCAACTCGCCGCGCTGCCCGTGCCGATCAAAGCGTCGCTGCCGCCACACTCGCACCCGATCGGCTACGAATGGGCCCTCGACTCCGACGCCGAAGCCACCGTCACCATCGCCCCCACCGACGGCCCGCTGGACGCAGCCGCGATCGCCAACACACACACCTCGGGCCTTGCCGCCGCCATCGTCACCGAAGACGAGGCGACCGCACGCGCCTTCCTCGCCGCCTACGCGGGCACCGGCGCGTTCTGGAACGCCACGCCCCGACTGCTGGACGGCTTCAAGATGCTGGGCCTGCCCGAGACCGGAATCAACATCGATCGTGTACCGGGTCCGCGCGGCCCAGTCACCTTCCGCGACCTCTATCTGCGCCAATACGTGGTCCTGCCCGCGCCGCCTGGTGCGTAACGGGCGTCGCAAGGCGCCACCCCGCCCGCCCCGCCGGCGAGCCGCCTCAGCCGTGGATCCCCGCGTGCGCGGCGAACACCCCGAGGAGCTGCAGCTGGCGGAGGCGCGCAAGGGACCATCCCCCGCGCGGGGAACAGTCGAAGAGCAGCGCAGCCAGCACCTGCTGCTGCAGTCCACACTGAACCGGGGCAAGGGCTTCTTCGGCAAGGTGAGCTTTGTCCAGCGCCTGGCCACCAGCGGCGGGGTGGCGCCGACCCGCGCCTGCGCCGACGGCGAAACCGAAGGCGTCAAATATCGCGCGCAGTATCGCTTCTTCGCACCCACCGGAAGCTGACCGATGACGGCTGGGCCGGCGCATCTCGGCCCAGCCGTAGCTTGCGTTGGTCGACTCTTGACACAGCGTGCTGGAAGTGTCACCCAATCGATTGAATTGATTTTGATCGCTGGGCGGTACCTTTGGGGGCATGGGTTGTCGCTAATGTGAAAGGCACATCTCCCTTGGCGAATCGACGCGCACTCGTCATCGGCGTCAGCGAATACGACTCGCTGCCGTCGCTGGAGACCGCGACCAGCGATGCCACGCAACTCGGTGAGGTCCTCAAGGATCCCTGGGTGGGCGCATTCGACGCCACCACGCTGCGCAATCCGGCACACCAAGAAGTCAAAACCGCGGTGGAAAACCTGTTCGACCGGTCGCAGGACGACGACACGGTCGTGCTGCATTTCTCGTGTCACGGTCTCATCGAGCCCGACGGCGAGCTCTATCTGGCCGCGAGTGACACAGATCCGGAAAATGTGCGCGATAGCGCGATCCCCATGGGTTCACTGGCCGGATGGATACGCTCCTCCCGGTCGCGTGGTGTGGTGCTCCTCTTGGATGTGTGCTCCTGGTCGTTCGGTGGTGGAATGGGGCAGGAGCCCAAGCGAGATGCGGGGCAAGAATTGTCGCGTGCCGGCGCGGCGTCACTCGTGAGCTACTACCCGAGCCGGCATTCACTCTTTACGCGAAGTCTCGTCGAAGGACTGCTGCGAAGACAGACCGATCTTAATGGCGATGGCCAGATTGATCTGTCGGAGCTTCACTCCTATATCAGGGGCCGCATGGCGGGAAGTCAGGACCGCGATGAATACGCGCTGCTGGCGGCCGGACAGATGGGCGTATCGCTGGCCAGGTCATTGCCCGCGTTTTCGGCACGAAATAGATTGCTGCTCGACCGCATCGTCACGGGCGAGCCGATAGCGATCCTTCCCGGCTTCGACCACCACCTCCATCGGCTCGGCGAGGCGCGCCGGGACCCGCCGCGCCGAGCGTCACGGCAAACGCCGCGCGAGGCAAAGCGCCGGTGGGCCCTCTGGGCGCGGAGCTTCGGCGCCGTATTCGATTGGCCCAGCTTGCAAGTGCCAGCTTCTCGCGAGCGGGAAGGTGAGCCGGCCTGGGATCGGCTTCAGCGCCTGTTGGCAGGCAAATATGCCGCGCTTTCCGAGCCCGGCCCGAATGGAGACTAACGGTTGAGCCCGCAGAAGGCGTCGCTGCCGGCAAAGCAGACCGGCAGAGCGATTGGCGCGTTGACACCAAAGGACGCCAAGCTTTGGGAGGAGGTCGCGCCAGGGACCTTCGACCGGATCATGTCCGAAGTGGAGCGCGAAGAGGAGCACCGCCGCAGCGAGGACAGGCGGATGCACCGGCTACGCATCGGCGAGGCGTGGATACGGGTGCTCGGGCACGTTTGCGGCCTTACGACCGTGGGGACCTTCGCCCTTCTGGCCAAACATTTCGTGGACCAAGGAGCACCGGTGCAGGGCGCGTGGATCATCTGCACTGGGGCCGTCTCCATCGTCGGTGTCTTCATCACCGGTCGAGTGGTGCAGGCTATGGGTCGTCGACCATCGGATCCGGTGTGAACGGATCGCAGCCAGCGGCGTGTTCCGTCTTTGTCATGTCCATGCGACTTGACCTGTACCGGCCCTGACCAACATATCGATAAGATCGAGTTGCCCAATCGGGCAACGCTGTCGTATGTTCGGCGTCATGCCCGATGGCACGACCGCAGCACGGTTGCTGCGCGAGCTGCGCCTCCAACGGGGCCACTCGCTACGGGCGGCGGCCGAAGACCTCGGCGTCGCCGCCAGCCACCTGTCCCGTTTGGAGAGAGGTGAGAAGGCGCCATCGCCCGAGCTGGTCGATCAACTTGCCCACTATTATCGGATCGATCGTGATCTTCTGGATCTTGAGCGGGGCCGGGTACCGGAAGATATTGTGCAGATCTTACGAGAGCATCCTGAGTTACTCACACGGCTACGGCGTGAGTACGGCGGTGCGGAGGCTTAGTGAAAAGCAGTCCCGTGGCCGAGGCGAAGGCGCACATCGGCCGAAGACTTGATGACTATCTCATTACCGAATTTATCGATGCCGGCCAGTTCGGTCTCGTCTTCAAAGGCGTCGACATCAACACCCACAAGCCGGTAGCGCTCAAGATTCTCAGCTACCGGGCCGACCGCGACGCCGAAGACGAATTCTTCAACGAGGATCAGATCCTGTCCCGGCTCTGGGAATGCGACAACGTGGTGAGGCGCATCGCCTCGGGCACATGCGACGTGGAGATGATGCATCTGGCGACGGGAGCGTTGGTCTCGCAGGCAGTGCCCTACATCGTCTTCGAGCTGGCCGAAGGCTGCCTGGGTGAACTTCTCGTCGAACGGAATCGTCTCGAGTGGTCCGAAAAGCTGCGCCTGTATCAAGGCATCGTCCATGGTGTTCACGAGATGCACCTGCGCCGGATTGTGCACCGCGACATCAAGGCCAGCAATTGCCTGCTCTTCGTACGAGGCCAGATGACCATCGCCAAGACGGGCGACCTCGGTCGCGCACGTGATCTCGCAGTGCTCTCCACCCACAGCCCGACCGACTACATCATGGGTCGCGGCGACCTGCGTTTCGCGCCACCGGAGATGCTGTGGTTGCAGGGCACCAATGACGCGCATGGTTTGAAGTTGGCTGACACATATGCGCTCGGTTCGTTGTTGTTCGAGATCGCTACCGGCCACGGAATCACGGCTATCGCGCTGGGATCCGGACCCAACCGCGTCTATCAGATGCTGAAGATGAAACCGGAGAAGAGACGTGTCCACTTCGAGGCACAGGTCGCGGCCATGCGCTCTCGATTCGCGTCCGCCATCGACATGTTCCGCAGCGAGCTGCCACCCAGCATTGCCTCACAGGCCGCCGCCCTGGTCGGCCAGCTTTGCGATCCTTTGCCCGAACGACGCCTGCCCAAAGGCTGGGACCCGGTCCGCCAGGACACGCAGGGATTGAGCTGGCTGCTCCAGCGGATCAAAGTGCTTCGCCATCTGCTCGCCAAAAGCGAAAGCGCCCAGGTCACAGCCTAACCACGAAAGAGGTTGACGACCATGCTGTCATCAGTTGACCAAGGGTTGACCTCCCTGACCAGTCCCACGGAGGCCGTCCTCAAGAAGCCTTCGGTGCTGCACGCGACCGTGCCGCTGGCAGCCGGCGTCGGCGTAGCAGACGAAATTCGCAAGACCTCTCGTGCGACACCGAAGCGGGACGGGTCGGCCACCGAGGCGGACCTGCTGCTGCGGCAACACTGGCTGGGCCGGCAGCAGGAGGCTGTGGCCGAAGCCAGAGCGCTGGTGGCGCGTAACAACGGCAGCGCGACCGCGTGGGCGCGGTTGGCTCAAGCCGAACACAACGCCGACAACGTCCCGCAGGCAGTCCAGGCGGCCCGGCGAGTTCTGCGGCTGTGCGAGCAGGATGCTTCCGGCCACACCAACGCGGACGGTCCGGCGCTGTATGTTGCCGCGACAGTGTTGGGGGCCACACAGTGCGCCACCGAAGCCGAAGAAATCCTCGAGAGGTTCAGGTCCAGCGAGAGCCACTGCATCCTTTCCGCTACCTTTGCCATCCAGCGCGGCGACTACATGAGCGCACTGACCCGCCTGGCCGATGCCTCCAGCAGCACTGCACACACCCTGAAAGCGTGGATCATGCTGCAGGTCGGGATACCCGACCGTGCCCTCACCGCGATCCGCACCGCGTTGCGCAACGGGCAGCCATCGCCGGCGTTGCTGGCCAACATGGCCTTCGCATACGCCCTTCTGGCTCAACCGCACAAGGCCGTCCGAGCCGCGCAGCAGGCCGTCGGACTCGCGCCCACCAGCCACAAACTCAGCTTCAGCCTCGTCGGCTATCTTCTCGTCTGCGAGCAGCCTCGACGGGCGCTGGATGAACTTCACCGTCTGTGCGAGGCCCGGCTCGAAGACGACGGTGACATAGCCCTGGCTCGCGCGGCGGTCCTCGTCTCTATGGGCGAGCGGGACAGGGCACTGCAGACGTTGCAGGCCGCCGCCACGGGGGGCAACCAGACGCCGAAGAGCCGCCGCGCCGAGATCGAGATAAATTGCAACATCGCCGTGCTTCGCTACCTGCTTGGGCGCAGCTCCAAAGCGCAGACGCTCCAAAATGTAGGCCACCACGTCCGTTCCGCTGGTGGCCGCAGCATCAACGCCATAGCGGCATATTGCGATCTCAGACCACATTCCAGCCGGTATCAAGAGATCGTGATGCTGGTACACCAAGCCGGTGAATGGCATAGCCATCAAGACCTTCTGCCGCTCAAAGCCCGGGTTGCGCATCTGTCCGGGGATCACCGTCGCGAAAGGGAAGCGACCATCGCATGGCTGCACGCGGAACCCCTCAACGACATGGCTGCCTGCAACCTCATCCACCTTCTGTCGGTACAGGGCGCGTATGAGAAAGCCGCCGACATGGGGATGCAGTACCTGCAACGGATGCCGCACAGCGTGCGAGTGAGGAGCAATACGGCGCACTGCCTCGCGATGATCGGCAAGGGCGACGAGGCGCGCGCCGTCCTGCCGGCATCAGACTCGGTGGGCAACAGAGTGGCGGTCATCGCCACCCGCGGATCGGCGGAACTGGCCGCCGGCAACATCGCGCAAGGCTGCGGGCTCTATAAACACGCATTCAGACTCGCTCAGGAGGATGCGACAGACTCCGCGCGACTCCAAGCGATCCTGGCGCTCAACCAGTGGATCGCCTTTCGGCGCATGGAACTTGACCTATCGACCCGATGGAGAGACAGCCTTCTACCGCTCAACCTTCCGCCGGACTGGAAGCAGATGCCTTCCGTCGTACAGCTCATGCGGCGAGCCAGAGACGAGGGCTACGGCAAGGTAAGCCGGGCCTGAACACGAATCGTCGGGCCTGGCGGCCGTGGCCGCAGTAGAGCGAGCCGGTCAGCGGGTCCAAAACGTCGCTGGCAGCGACTCGACCTCGCGCGCGGCCGACTCAAGGTCGTTGGCCCAGCCCAGCATGGCGACGGCGGCCGGCTCTCCGGCCGCCGCGCCCCGGTGAATGAACTCGGTGCTGATGCGGGCCCGGCGGGCGATGAGCGAGGCGAAGCCGTCGCGCGGGCCGTCATAACCATAGGCGTCCAGCAGGAGATGGAAGCGGCGGGAGCGGTCGTCCGGCGTGGTGAACCCGAGCGGTGCGGCGAACTCCGGTGTGAACAGCGGCACCCAGGTCAGCGCGAGATAGGCCAGCTCGAACTCGCGCGACGACGGCCCGGCCGTGTCCCAGTCGACGAATCCGACCAGGCGGCCGTCGCGCCACACCGCATTCCACGGCGCCGCATCATGGTGCCCGACAATCAGACCCGGGTGCCACGGCCTGCCGGCAAACCAGATCGCGTCCTGCGGCGGCACGAAAGTCTCGGTCGCGGCATGCAGCTCGCGCGCCCACTCGGCCACCTGGATCAGCGTGGCGTCGGCGAAGGCCCAATCCGGCCACGGAGACCGCTCCCAGATCGTCTGGCCCGGAAGGTATTCAAGCACTTCCCTGCCGCGGTCGTCGAACCCGTGCATGCGAGGCGCGCCGTCAAACCCCACCGCCTCAAGGTGTCGCAGCAGCGCATGCACGGTGCGCGTCCAGGGCTGCGCCACGCGGTGCACGGTGTCTCCGACGCGCACGGCCCCAACACTCCGGCCGCCCGCCAGGCGTTGCTCATCCATTGGATGGACGCTAGCCGATGCCCGCGTGCGCGCGCGACGCAATAAACGCCCGCGTGCGCACGCGACGCAATAAACGCACGCGATGCCCGTGGGAACGCATGCTCACTAAGCGTCGTCGAAGATGAGGTCGAAGATGAGGTCGAACGCAGGATCCAGCCCATCCGCGCTCGACCTCGCACTACTGTCTAGGCGGCACCCAATGCGATCAGCCCCTTCCAGCTCGGCATTCACCGAGCTTAATGGACCTTGTCGCAGTGGCGTCGCTCAAAAATCGTTAAGTGGGGCAGGCCGGCTCCCGGCAAGTGGATCTAACTGGGTTTTCTCTCATATAACTATTCGGTGAACGACAAAGCTGGAGATTCTCAGCTATTTTGCCTACCGGCTACCATTCCCAGCGAAATCCTATGACAACGTCGTCTACTGACAAGACGGTCTTCGATACCGAGGAGCTGTCGCGGTCCAAGTCGACCTTTTCGCGGAGAACGGTTTTGCCGCGTCCACCGATGTTGGAACAGACCGTCCACCAAACTTCGCGTGGTTGCCTATTGTGGCTGAACTTCACTTCGATGGTGGCGCGGTCGATCCGCTTGCCCATGACACCGCGCAGGAACTCCCGATCGTCTTTGGCGTCAACGGGATACTCGACCACGTACTCGATGTCGAAGGACTCGTCCTTCATCAGCACCTTGGGGAGAAGCACATCGACCGCGAACAGGTCGTCGGCGCACTTATATACGTCGCTGACGTCTGCGGTGTCGGCCCGGACCGCGACGGCGGCCGAGTCGAATTGGACCGGAAACCTTGAGACGCCGTCTTTGGTGGCTGTGATCTTTTGCCGGGTCCGGTGCAGCTGTGAACGGCCGTCGGAATTTACCTCGTGGGTTTCGCTAAGAGAGGCGACATGGTAATCGGGCGGCTGGAAGGCCGCACGCGCCTCATCCGGCGTCGTGCCCAGGAAAAGTGCCCATAGGTGCCGCGTGTCCTCCTCGCTGAGGAGGAAGGCCGCGGTGAACAACCCCAGAGTCGACGGCGTCAGTGCCCTGCCGGATAGAGCGCGATGCACACGGTCTTTAAGTAGGCGATAGTCTTGCTCGTCAGCGCCGTCTTCGGCTTTCCGCAGGTGATCGGCGATCACCTTGGCCACGGCGGCCTGGCTTATCTCGCCGGGAGGAGTCTTGCCGGCCAGACGGGCCCAGCGGGAACGATACCTTCCGCGCTCGTTGAGCAGCATCCGAAGGTAGTGTGCCGTAAGCTCCCTGCGCCGAGCCGTCTGCGCATGCGACGCCTGTGACCGCATAACAGACCTCCCGCCGGCCGTCAACGATGGTGTCCGAGCATCCGATCATGCTGACGAGGAATGTGCCACGCTGCCTCCCCGCAAGCACGATAACCCCTTCGCACCAGCGGGAGGGGGAACCCGTTGGAAATCAACAAATATTGGCCTGCGGCGATTGCCGGAGTGGCCCGTTGTCGCGGCAGTGAAACCATCTTATTTCCCACCTCGGATGCCCATTGTGATGCAAGTCCCGCCTTGATGATGGCCCCGACCGGTATAGGGCTAAACGAAGATGTCGGCCGGAGGGCATGCTCCAGCCAACGCCTCGCGTCGCGCTCTGTAGCGAAACACTGCCCCGGGGGGCGACAGACGCATCATAGACCACATAGTCGACTAAAGGGCAACCCTCTGGAGGTCGTGCCCTCGCCGGCGACATCGATCGTAACGGCGGCGCGACGTCCTTCCATCGGGAGAACTTCCCATGCGCACCAAGCCCAACGGCGGACGGGGCACGCCGATGGGTATGCCGAAGACAGCGATCATGCCGCGTGTGATCCGGATTGGACGAACTCGAAAGGGAATAGGTGTCTGGTAGCCGACCAAAGTTGGGGCCGGGCAATCAAGTCGCCGTCCGCGCGCTAATCGTGCTCGTCGGCAGCGGCTGTCGGCGTTGCGGCCCATATCCACCGGAGGCCGTATTCGCGTCCGGGCTTGCAGTGGTGGAAACTGTGCTCGACATATCCATTCATCCCGATCTCGAGTAGCTCGGGAGCACCGTCATCCGGGATGGTGGAGCCTTGAATCTGTTCGGACACATCGAAATGCCAACACCTGACGGGGATGGCGTCGACGTCGAACTGTGCTCTGATTGTCAGCTGGCCCATGCTCATGCCGCGCACTTCATACGAGATATAGGGACGGCATGATCTGTCGGATACGAAGGTGGTCGAATAGGCAAAGAAATGCTTGTCCCCCGAATTGAGCTTCTTGCCGAAAGCCAGTCTCGCGAATTGGCCGCCCTTGGGCAGCTCGCGCAAGGGCCCGTCGAGCGAACAGTTCGCCAGCGGGATGATGTTGACCTGGGCATCAGGATCGCTGTAATACCACCCCACGGTCTCGTAGTGATCAACTGGACCGTGCGCCGTCAGCCATCGGTAACTCGTGAAGCCGGTGCCTCGCTGCTTGTCGAAGTGAAACAGGGCATCGGTCCGATCGAACGAGATGGGCAGGTTGGACACCGGAGCATGGGGCTCCTTGGGCCGGTAGGCATCCCAGCCGCCGTTGCGGTTGAGCTCGGCGATCCGCGTCGCGAGCATCTCGGCGAGTTTGACCGCCGCCACCGTCCAGTAGCCTCTGTATCGCTCGACCGCCTCATCCACCGCATTGTCGGCTATGCCTTCCCGGCGGGCCAGAGCGCGCCAGCGGCCGGTGACCGAATCGCACTCGGCTCCGGCATATTCGCCGACCGGCATCCGCAGGGCCGCCTTGCAGGAAGACCTCCATCGTGGATTCGCGATCTCCTCCACCAATTCGCTCAATATCTCGAGCAAGGTGGAGGCGAGGTCCTCCCTTTGCCAATCGTCGGGCGGTTGGGCGACGGCCATGATTGCCTGTATCCCGGGCGCCTTTTCGTGAAGTAGCCTGAGGACGGTCGGGCCGGCCTCGACGGCTAGATGACCTATTCCAAGGGTCAGTGATCGTAGGCCGTCAGGGAGCGTAGAACCGAGGCGCCGATCTTGTCGTTGTGCCAGATCGCGGCAGTCAGCGCCAGGATGCGTTGCAGGACACGGACAGCG
>JBIOYB010000015.1:0-10015 GCA_044869915.1 Allorhizocola sp. | reverse complement strand
AGCCAGGAACAAGACCATGTTCAGCCCGACGTTCTTTACCACTTGAACGACGACCACGGAGATCATGGCCGTGGCGTCACCTCGCAGCCAGTTTGGCCCGTCAACGCCGACCGCCCCGAGTACTCCGTTGATCCCACCGTTATCCTGCAACAGGAATCCCCAGACGATCGTCCACGCGACGAGACTCACCACGACAGGTGAGAAGAACACCGTCCGGAAGAAGATGGTGCCGCGAAGCCGCTGGTTCAGCAGGATCGCCAGCAGCAGCGCCAGACTCAGATTGGCGACGACGAGGCCGGCCGAGAAGAGCCCCGTCGCGGCAAGCACTCCTGGGAGCCGGGGATCGCCGGCCAGCTGTTGATAGTTGGCCCCTCCCGTGTATTCGAAGGTGCCCGCGAGTACGTTCCATTCGTGCAGGCTGTACCAGACGACCAGTCCCAGCGGCACGAACACGAACACGATCGAGCCCAGGAGTTGAGGCGCGATGAACAGGTAGCCGGCAAGGTCGTCCCGCCGACTACCTGTCCAGAAACGACGGTTCACTTGGCCAGCAACGGGTTGATGGCGGAACACACGCCGTCAAGCACCGACTTGACGTTGGCGTCCGGCTTCCACATCGGGTCGAGTGCCGATCGCACGGCTTGCGATATCTCGGCCTGGCCCTTGTGACTCGGCTTGACGATGCCATTGGAGATGCCGTCGACAACGACCGCCTGCAGCTGCTCGGGTTTGAGTAGCGGGTTGGTCTTGGCCAGGGTGTCCGCGGTCAGCTGCGACTTGCGGGGCGGCGGGAAATAGGCCGCCAGCTTGGCGGAGTTTTCGGCGTTGGTGAAGAAGGCGAGGAAGTCGGCAGCAACCGTGGGGTTCTTGCCCTTCTTCAAGGCTCCCAGGCCAGCCTGCCCGATCACAGAGTACTTGCCTTTGGGCCCACTCGGCAACGGGACCAGATCCCAGCCAAACTTGTTGTCCTTCAACAGGGAGGCTCTCGAGATCTGGGTGATAGTCATGCCCGCCTCGCCGGCGAAGAAGTCCGCAGCCGTTCCCGGGCCAGGAAAGGCTTTGTCGGTGAAGATGCTCTTGTGCAGGAACGACATGGCATCCACCATCGGCTGCTGGCTGAAGCCGCAGGTCTTGCCATCTTCGCTCCAGGCGTGGGCGCCCCACCCGGTCCACACTGTGGAGAGGTTGTCCCACGACTTGTAGTCGAAGTCCCGCACCACCATTCCAGCCTTGCCGGTCTTGGCGTTCACGGCCGCGGCAGTGGCCACGACGTCACTCCAGGTCCACTTCCCTTGTGCGATAAGCTCTTTTGGCTCCGGTTGCCCGGCCGCCTTGAGCAGATTGGTGTTCACGAACACACCGAATGGCGAGGTCGAGAACGGGTAGGCGATGAGCTTGCCGTTCTGCTGCCACAGTTTCGTGGCCGCCGGGCTCAGATCGGACGTGTCATAACTGTCCAAGGACACCAGCGCACCCGAGCCGACGAAATCGGGGGCCGCGCTCTCCAGGATCCAGGCGAGATCTGGGCCGTTGCCACCGGCGATCTGGGTCGTGAGGGTGGTTGTGTAGCTCTCGAACGGGATCGGGTCGAACTTGACCTCGGTCACTCTGGGGTTCTTGGCTTTGTAGGCGGCGGCGATCTCGTTGAAGAGCTTCAGGTGTGCTTCGTTTGATGTCCACACGGTCATCCGCAAGGATACCGGGCCGGTGCTCTCAGCGGCCGGGGTGCCCGTGCCGCAGGCCGTTAAAGCCAGGGCTGCGGCGCAAGCCAGTGCTAGCTTTCTCATTGACGACTCCACTTTAGTAACCGGATATGTCGGGCCAGCGGAGCTCTGCGCCGTCCCTGGTGAGCTGTGCCTGGTACCCAGAAAGAAGCTCTGGTGTGCTTCTGACGGCTCGCGGCGTTGTCTTGTGGGACAGGCAAAACGCGGCGAGCGTGCCCGCGGCTTCGCCAACGTTCCACTCGACCGGGTGCAGCCGGTAGGAACCGTTGGTGATGTGGGTGGTGCCGATGTTCTTTCCAGCCGGCAGAAGGTTCTCCATCCGGCGTGGGATAAGAGCCCCCAGAGGTATCTCGAACGGGCAGGAGGCGACGTCAATATAGTTGTCACCTCCTGTGGAGGGGTGAAGGTCGATGCGGTACATGCCCACGCCGACGGAGTCCGGATAGGACACCGCACCCTTGTCCCCTCGCACGGCGAGGGACAGATCCTGTTCCACCACGGTGTATTCGGCCTTGATCCGCCGTGACTCACGGATATACGGCGCCTGGGCCAGGCCATCGACACTGCCGGTCACGTCGCCTCTGAGCTGCAAACCTTTGAACCCTGCCTCGGTCTGGAGCCAGTAGAGGACCGACCTGCTTAGCTCGCGTGCTTTCTCTGTGTGCACTTCGGGGGAAGGCACATCGATGACCGGGCTCTCGAAGTAGTCGATCATCGGCCAGTTGACCAGGCAGATGTCGCTTTCATAAGCCCCCTCGCGAAACAGTTTGCGTGCCGCGATCCGGCGGAACGTCCACAGGTTCCCGTCGCCGGGGCTGAGCCGCTGGTCGGCCACAACGCTGAACGGGTCGTCGTCGGGGTTAGGGGTGAAGGTGCGTTCGCTGATGCTGAGGGTCCGGGGATTAGGCGAGCGAAATGACAGCATCCGGTCGCCCCAGAACGCCGGCTGGTATTCGCGCCAGAAGTCGTAGGCATCAGGTTTGTCGATCGTGTGGTCGCCATCGACATGGTCGATGGCGAAACAGACGGATACCGCCTGCATGTTCATCGGCTGTGCGGTGCGCGGCGCGCTTGGCTCCCCGGTCTCGTCCTGTGACTCGAACCCGGTGACATACTCGGTATTGGTCAGAGGCAGCAGTTCACCGGTTTCGGTCGCGTCCAAGATGTACGGCGCTTCGACGGTGATCCCGTTGTCGAAAGTCACCGCGGTCACCCGGTCACCATCGACCGCGGCGGCAATAGGCTTGCACGGCTGCAAAACCGTGAGTTTTCCCGAACTGCGGTAGGGAGCGAGCATCGCCTCAATAACCGCGACCGCGACCCGCGGCTCGTGGCACAGGCGGCTTACGTGACCCGCGCCCGGGTTGAGCTCCCGCCACTGCCGCGCCCGGTCGGTCAGCGGGTAATAGCGACGATAGTAGTCACGGATCCCGTCGCGCAACGCCCGGTAGGCTGCCGTGATACCGAACTGCTCGACCCAGCTGTGCTCGTCGGGTGGCACAGCCTGACTGGTGAGCTGACCGCCGAGCCAGTCGTACTGCTCCGTGAGGACAACACGGCGCCCCGCCCGCAAGGCGGCTAAAGCGGCGGCTACGCCGCCTAATCCGCCGCCCGTCACCAGGATCTCGGTCTGCACGCTTATTTCCTCACCTTCAGTGTTTCGCCGGTGACCACGGCGCACGGCAGCAGCCGCTGTGTCTCCGCAGGTGTTCCTTCGATCAGCGCAGTGAGCACCTCCAGAGCTTGTGCACCCATCTCCTGGCGCGGGATCCGCAGCCCGGAAAACTCCACATCGGACGGTGGTGCGTCCCTCGTCGGCTCGCCCAGTGTCGCGACGGACAGTTCCACCCCAGCGGCCTGCGCGGCCAAGTAGAGTGCCACCCCGTCAGCGTGATCCTCCGCCAATACGGCAGTAATCCCTTGCCTCACAACCGTATCCAGTGCAGCCGCTACATCCAGCCCTTGCGCCCCGCCCACACCGCCGGCACCCGCGTTCCCGCTTCCCGGCGATTGCCGCATGTTCGGGGCGGTGGCACGCTTGGCGGTCAGGTTTGCTGCCGCTTCCCCGAAGCAGCGCAGGAGTGCCGGCGACAGGTGGATACCCGTCACGCCGACCGCTTCGACCGCGTCGGTGAAGCCGGCGAAACGGTCCGCCCACGATTCGGGGCCTTCCCCGGCGCCGAGGTATCCGAGCCGTGTATGCCCGAGCGACACCGCCTGCGACACAACCCGCGCGACCGCCGGGCCGTAGGCCGCGCCGACGTAGGGCACGGGCCCCCCGGCGTCGTCGCGGCGCCCAATCGACACGAACGGCAGGCCATCGGCGACCAGCCGTGCCAGCTCGTCGCGGTCGAGCGACCGCCCTAAGAGGATGCACCCGTCTGCGAGGCGGATTCTGTTGTCCTGATGGAAGATGCGCCGCCGCCCGGCGACGACCGGCGAGCTGGTCAGCAGCAGCAGATCGCAGCCGAGCGACTCGGCCTGCTGTTCTATGCCGACCAGGAACGGATGGTAGAAGTCGCTGTTCGCCGAGGGGAACACCGGTTCATAGGTGAAGACGCCGATTATCTTGTTATGCCGCGCGGCCAGCCGCCGTGCCACCGGATCGGCGACGTAACCGGTCTCGGCGATCGCCCGCAGCACCTTGTCGCGGGTCTCGGGGGCGATCTTCACTTCCGAATCGGACCGGCCATTGAGGACCACTGAGACGGTCGCCTGGCTGACCCCGGTCATCCTGGCGATGTCTTGTTGAGTGACCCGGCGGCGGGCTCCAGTCACGGTCGCTGTCCAATCTTCAAGCACTAATACGCATTAGCATGGTCCAGTGAGATGACATCCTCACGGCAAGCGTTCGCCTTGTCAACCCCAGATCTGTTTACTAATTCGTATTAGCCCCTTGACGCGGGTACGCCGCGAGACCCAGACTTCGGATTACTTTCCGTCGATGGGAGGCCAAACCCATGATCGAACGACGTGCCGTCCTCCTTGGAGCGGCCGGAGCTACCGCGGGGGCCCTCCTGCCCAGCGCAGGCCATGCCGCCCCGGCCGGTTTCCCTGACTACCAGTACATCGGGACCGCCTTCAACAAGGCGGATCTGCGCTACAACCCGACAGGCGAACTGATCTTCCCGTGCATCCGGGGCGTTTATGACAAGCTCAGCAACCCGCTCGGCCGCTACTACCTCTACTACGCGCCGCATGACGCACCGGGCGGCATCTGCCTCGCTTACGGCAACTCGCTTGGCGCACGGTTCACCGAGTACGCCGCAAATCCGATCGTCCCGCGAGTCTGGTCACCGCACTACTCCGTTACGCACGTGTCCTCGCCGCACATCATCTGGAACGCCAGCAACTCGCAGTTCTACATGTACTTCCATGGCGAGAACACCACGACCCGGATGGCCTGGTCCACCGATGGCATCCACTTCACCTATCACGGCATCATCCTGCACACCGGTGTCATCCCCGGCACCTCCGAAACCTCCTACGCCCGTGTCTTCGAGCACCAGATCCCAGGCCTGGGCAACAAATACGTTGTACTCTTCATGGGCAACCAGGGTGGCACCCGGCGCATCTTCTGGGGATGGTCGAGCACGGGTAAGAACTTCACCTTCAATCCGAACCCGCTGATCTGGCCCTCCGACGACGGCCAGGCACAGATCAGCGCGCCTCATCTGCTCAAACGCAACAACACCTGCTACGTGGTCTATCACGGCGACAGCGGAGACATGTTCATCACCGAGGTCGGCAACAGCTTCGACCGGGCCGTGCACCTGGGCGTCTTTCACTACGCCCTGTCCGGTGCCCCGGACAACAGCCGCAGCGCGGCGCCTTCCTTCGGCTCTGACGGCGGTGTGCAGTACATGTTCTACGAAGCCGGCCAGCGCGGCTCCAGCACCATCGCCGTTGCCCGCGCGACCTAGCACTTCGCACCGGCTCAAATGAACGACACAGCATCGTCAGGATGCCGATCATCGCCTACGTGCGGCCCGCCGGCGCCGGCCCAGCACCAGCGCCAAACACCTTGGCGCACGGCGGCATCCTGGAATCCGGCCGCTTGCCCGGTGGCCATTGCCGCCAGGCTAGCCTAGCCGAGCGCGATCGTTAGACGTGCATAGGCGGTGCCCGCCAGAGGCGATCCGGACGTCCATGAAGCTCTCCAACTCAGCCTCAGTCTCAGGCCGTGCCGTGTCTGTTGGCGTGGCCAGCCGATCAGCTAGCGCTAGCTGATGACGATATTGGTGACCAGCTGACCGCCGTGCGGGATGCGCAATATATGGGTCCGGCGGAGTTGGTTAGCGAAGAAGGTGCGGCCGGTGCCCGACAGCGTGACGGTGGCTTGCTGGCTCCAGGTGATTGTCATCGTTACAGCTCCGCGGCGCACCGTGAGGCTGGTGGTGTTCGCACTGGCCGTGGTGTTGTGCGGTGCTGTCACGCCGTTGCCGAAGGTGACGGTGTCCGATGGCCGCAGCACGAGCGGGATCTGCTCGGTTGCCGGCCCGCCCGCGTTGACGCTGCGGGTCACCCGGTCTACGCCCAGCGTCAGGTGGGTCGGTGTGGTGCCGTCGTATCGCCGGTGCTGGATAAGTACGGGTGTGGCGCCGAGCCCGTCGCGCCGGGTGCCGTTCCATGCCGTGCCGCCGATTGTGTAGGTGGCGGCAAGGCTGGTTTGCGTGTCGGGACCATTTGGGGCGGTGGTTCCCCAGGCAAACCCGGATCCATGTCCGCTGTGGACAAGGATGCCGGCCAGTGGATGCCACAGGAAACCCGCGCCAGAGCTGACTTCGCCGGTAGGGCGGGTGCCAAAGAACGCACCGAAGTAGTAACGCGGCCGGCGCACGAAGACGTAGTCTTGCGTGACGCCGGAGTCGCGCCGGATCTCTGCCCAATCGGTGCTGCTCAGGTAGGGCAGCGTCGCGATCGCAGCGTTCTTCTCCGCGCGGGTGGGCAGGTATTCGCCGTAGGAGATCAGCTGCATCTCTCGCGGCTGGGTTATGCCGCCCTTTGGCAGTGCGGGGGCTGGCCCAGGCTCTGCCGCCCAGGCTGAACGTGCGGCGGCGCGGTCTTCACGCGCCGTGTAGAACGCGGCCAGTTTCGGTACCGCCGGGATCAGCCGGCCGCCGAACGCGCTCTCGTCCGGCTCGGGCGAGACCTCGTCGTAGTAGCGTAACTCGGTGCGGCACGACGCGGCGGTGTAGGCCACGAAACCGTAGCTGCCCGGTTCGCGGATCATGACATAGCCGAACCAGTCAGCCCAGCGCTGTGCCATCTGCACCGCGTGCGGGCTCTGGCTGCGGACATAAATTTCAGCCAGCTCTGGCATCTGCACCTCATGGCTGTAGGCGGTGTCCATGCCGTTGAACTCGTAGAAGAAGCCGGCCGGGCTCTGCCCATGGCCGGCGAAGTACGCCATCCGTTCGTCGAGCCTTGCCTGCAGGGCAGCATCGGGTGTCAGTTGCAGTGCCACTGCGGCACCTGCGAGGCCAGCGCAGATTTGGTTGGCCCATGCGGTGGGTCCGCCGTTGCCCCAGAAGCTGCGGCTAGGTTCGAGAAGGAAGTCCATTGCCCGTTTCAGGGCATCGTTAAGCTGGGAGCGCCGGTTGTAGAAGAACGGATCTGCGCTATCGCGCAGGTTCTTTAGCGTCTTTGCCAAATAACCGACGCCGAAGGCGGTCGCGGCCAGCGAGTGCTCGGTGCGGCTGTACTCCGGCCACGAGCCGTCAGTCTGTTGCAGCGCAAGGTAATGGCCGATCGCCGCGTCGAGACGGCCACGCAGTGCGCCATTGAGGTAATACGGGTTCCACGAGCGGTTGTTGCCATAGAACCAGCTCAGTGTGGCGACGTGTTCCTGCACGCGCGCGTTGTACGCCGCGTTTGGGGTCCGCCACCAATTGCCGGCCATGAAGCCGCGGTCGGTCGTGTCCGAGTCGTTGATGTCATTGGCCATCGGTGCGGCAATGGGGAGGAACCTGGAGTACAACTGTTCTGGTGGGGAGAATTGCGAACGCACCGGGGCACCGGACGGCAGTGCTGGCACGAAGGGCATCGGTGCCGCGAATGCTGGTGTCGCGTCCGCCAAATCGGCGCCGGCCAGGCAAGCGGCGGCTGCCGCGGAGAGCAGGAGCGAACGGCGGCTCAACTGCCAGGGCTCGCCCGTAGATTGCAGCGTCACGGATGGTCCTTTCTGCTTTGGATAGAACGCTTCGTGCACCCTCTCCCTCAATGTTGGGCGGATATTGGTGCGTTCGGCGTGCGTGCGCGTCGCCGAGTCGTGCCTTCCGAAAAGGTCGCCCACATTGATCATGGGAGGCGTCGATGGGCCGGGTCGACCTCTGGCCCCGTTCAACCCGGCCCGCAAGCCCTTTTGTGCTGTCAGCCGGCGGCGTTCATGAGGTCGAGGGCGCTCTGCTGGCGGGCGGCGTCGGTGGTGTCTACCGGGCCGGGCCAGCGCAGGCCGTAGTGGTCGAAGGCGGTACGGTTGCCGGCATAGGCGGTGTCAGCTTGGCGTCGTAGATATGTCGTGTATGGACGGTCGGGCAGGACCTGATTCAGCATCCCGTGCCCGGGTCAGCAGGGCCGCGTTGCCGGTGGCGCGGTGCAGCTCGACGAGCCCGGCGACCGGGACTCCCTGGTTGTAGGACCAGACGGTGGATCCGTTGTTGCGGCACGTGGTCAGGCTGATCCCGTCGTTGACGAGATTGGCGCTGTTGATCAGGCCCGCGGCCTGAATCCATGACCATGAGGCGTTGGCGCGCTGGAGGTAGGCCGTGTCTCCCGGGATACGGTTGTGCAGGGCCGCGTTCACTTGGAGGTAAAGGCTGTTGGCGATGGCGGCCTTGTAGGTGCGGGCGGTGCTCCACCAGATCCCGCCGCCGCAGACGCCATCCCAGTAGGCGAACATGTGGTCGGCGCCGGAGCGCGCCATGTTCAGGTAGCGGCTCTCCCCGGTCAGGTCGTAGGCTGCGATCCAGGCCAGTGCCCACCATCCGGTGTCGTCGAGGTATTCGTTGTTGAAGCTGGCGTGCCGGCTGAACGTGGTGGAGATGGCATAGCGGTAGCTGTTCATTCCGGTCACGCGAATGTTGTTGATGACAGCGGTCAGGGCGTTGGCCGAATTCCACCAGCCGGTGGTGTTGAACAAACCGTTGCCCTGGTTGTAGAACGCCATCAGCCCGGTGGCCGCGGCGGTTCTCCTGTCCCAGGCGTTCCAGGTGGTGCGGGCCCATGCGGTGCAGGTGATTTCGGGACGGTCACCGGCTTTGCCACAGGCGCGCAAAGCCCCGACACCCTGTCCCGCCCAGTTGTCGTTGTTGTACATCAGGGTTCGCCAGGCGCGCTGTCCGGACGGAACAGCGGTGTCCCCGAGCCTGCCCTCCCATGTGCGGTTGCCGTCAAAGGAACGGTCGAGCCAGACTCGGTCACCGGCGCTGCCGTTCTCGATCGAGCCCCAGGCCATAGCGTCGTTGTCGTTGAGATGCAAGATGATGCGCCGGCCCCAGATCACCGAGGAGACCGGCTGGCGGTCCGCCGGGGACAACGCGGGATCGCGGCCATCGCAGTAGCGATTGCAGATCACGGCGGCTGTGGCGGGGACGGCCACCCCTGCTGAGAGGCCAGCCGTCACCGCCAGAGCAAAAGCCAGGCGTTTCATCAGAATGCCGTGAGGGTGATGTAAGCCGTCGTCGGATTACTCTCGTGGACAAGTGATTCGAACGCACCGACATCGTCGAACGCGAAGCCGTATGCCTTGCCGTCCACCATCCGGGCGTGAATCTTGCGGGAGTAGTGATTCGTCACCACGTCCACATAGAACTGCGCCGGGTTCAGCGACGGCTGGGTGGTGATGCTGGCCAAAGTGGACCGGTTCAAGGCGGCACAGAGCGTGCGCGCAATCGGGCCGACCACCATGTCATTCGGCGCGTGCAGCGCCCCGTCACAGCCGAAAACGTTGGCCGTGCTGGGTTTCTGGAAGGTCGCCACGCTCTGCCCGGCCGTGTTGGTGAACACCATCACGTTGCCCGAGGTTCGCCCGAAGAAGCGGGTGTTCGGCTGGTTGGCGAACGGAATGACCGTCAGCGTCCGGGTGCGGTAATAGTCCCAGGAGCGGGTGATGTAACTGTCCATAATGGTGGGACTGAGCCGTCCGGCGTCGATTCCCTTGCCCGGTGCAAGTGCACGAAGGCGCAGGCCATCGGAGGTCCTCGTGTAGATGAGGTTGCCCCAGCCGCCCGGCTGGCCGACGAGCGCGTCGAAAAAGGAGTTACGGCCGTTGGCGATCAGGTTTCCCGTGT
>JBIOYB010000014.1:0-11116 GCA_044869915.1 Allorhizocola sp. | reverse complement strand
CGGACAGCGGGGTCAAGACACTGCCCGATCTGGCCAACCATCGGGTCGCCCTCGGACCGGAGGGGTCCGGCCTGCGGATCGTGGCCGCACGGGTCATCGGGGCCATCCCGATCCCCGAGGCATACCGGATCGGTCTCGCGCCGGCCGAGGCCGCCGAGGCCCTGCGCCGGGGTGAGATCGACGCCTTTTTCGTGCTCGGTGGGCTGCCCACGCCGCTGGTGCTCGACCTGTCCAAACAGCTGGACATCCGGGTGTTGCCGGTGGCAGACCAGTTCCCCAGGCTGCGCGACGAGTTCGGCGAGACCTATCTCCTGCGTTCGATACCCAAGGACAAGTACAAATTGGACGATGCCGTGCTCACCCTGGGCGTGCCCAACGCGCTCGTGGTGCGCTCCGACATGCCCGACGAGACCGCATATCGGCTGACAAAGCTGCTCTTCGCGGCCAAGCCCAGCCTGGCGACGGCACACGACGAGGTCCGGCACCTCGACCACCGCTCGGCCATCGCCACCATCCCGATGCCGCTGCATCCCGGGGCCGAGCGGTACTACCGCGAGGCCAAGCCGATGATCGGCCGGCCCTGACACACCTTCCTGCGCGCGCCCGACGCGTCCACCGTGGACAGATCGCCGCGCGGCGGACTGCACTACTATGTGCGTGCCCGGGCACATCGACGTGAGGTGATCGCGTTTTGCAACTCGAAGCGGAGCTTTCGCACCCGCGCGCCCGTGTCTGGCGCGCGTTGACCGATCGCAAGCTGCTCAACGCATGGTTTCAGCCCGTGGACTCCGGTTGGAAGGTCTCGCCCAACGAGGACCTGCCGAGCTTCGCCCCGTTTGAGCTCGAGCTCGCGCCGGCGGAGCAGACCGTGCGGCTGCTGTGGCGCTGGCACGGCAAAGACTTTTTCAGCGAGGCGGAGTGGGAGCTGACCACGACCGACGACGGTGGATGCAAGCTCAGCCTCAGGCAGACCGGCTTCCTCGGCTCGCAAGAGGCCGCCCGAAGAAAAGAGCTGCTCAACGCGTACCAGATAATGCTTGATCGTCTCCGCGCGGTGCTGGACACCCTGGCCGAGGGCGGCGGCGCCCTCGGTTCGTTGACCCCGAGACCCGAGCCGGAGCCCGACGGTCGGCGGGTGGGGCTGCTGAGCATCGCCGGCGCCGTGGTCATCGTTGTCATGATCGCCTCGGCCCTCGCGGTCTGGGTCACCAACGGCGGCGCCGGGCCGGGCGGCAGCGTGGAAGGCGATTCGAGCCTCGGTTCCGGGACCCAACCCGGACAGTCCCAGACCGCGACCATGCCCCGGGGATCGTCGTCGGTGCTGCCGACCGCGGATCCGGCCGGGCCCAACGCGTCGGCGTCGCCCGCGGTCGCGTCGTCACCGGCGCCGTCCGGGTCGGTCTCGGCGAGACCGGCGACCGCGACCTATCGGACGACCGAGCTGCCCGAGGGCGGCTTCGACACCGAGGTGACGGTGCGGGTGGGCACCCAGAGCGGGTGGACGGTGGTGCTCACCATGCCCACCGGCAATCGCGCCGAAAACCGCTCGGCCGGTGTCGTCGACATCCGGCAGGAGGGCAAAGCCGTTACGGTGACGCCTGTTTCGACGGCCGGCGAGGTGACGTTCGTGATCCGCTACGCCGGCGCGAACGCGGGCAAGTCGCTATCCGGTTGCACCGTGGACGGGCAGCCGTGCCGCACCGCGGGATCCACCACGGTTCTCACGAGCGACACTGGCACAAAAGCTACGGCTCGGGCCACAGAGCGGCCCGGCTTTCGCCAGGATCAGCTCGATGATGGGCCCAGCGGAAGCAAGATGATCGACAAGTCTTGACCGCGCTTTTCGCAGCGGCTGGCCCCGGACCGCGCCGCGGCCGGGCCCAACCGCGCAAGATCACGGCTTCGCCTGAACGGAGTTGAGGCGGAAGCAAGATGATCGACAAGTCTTGACCGTCGTCGTGTTAAGGAGTAAATCTTCTGGAAACCTTTGTCGAAGCGCTTCGACAATCGCCCGGAGTTGAAGCGCTTCGACAAACCGTCCGGGAGGAGGGTTGCCATGCGGTTCCGCGACGAAAGTCTGCCCGTGCCCGAGCGCGTGGCCGACCTGCTGGCCAGGCTCACCCTCGAGGAAAAGCTGGGCCTGCTACACCAGCACCAGGCACCGATCGAGCGCCTGGGCGTCGCGGCCTTCCGGACCGGCACCGAGGCGCTGCACGGCCTGGCCTGGCTCGGCGAGGCGACCGTGTTCCCGCAGGCCATCGGGCTCGGCGCGACATGGGATCCCGATCTCGTGCGGCGCGTGGGCCAGGCGGTCGGCGACGAGGTGCGCGCGCATCCCGGTGCCGGGCTCAACGTGTGGGCGCCGGTGGTCAACCCGCTGCGCGACCCGCGCTGGGGGCGCAACGAGGAGGGATACAGCGAGGACCCGTGGGTCACCGGGCAGCTGGGCCTGGCGTTTTCCGAGGGACTGCGCGGCGACGACCCCGAGCGGCTCAAGACCGCGCCGACGCTGAAGCACTTCCTCGGGTACAACAATGAAACAGATAGATGTGTCAGCTCGAGCAACCTGAGCCCTCGGGTGCTGCACGAATACGAGCTTCCCGCCTACCGCCCCGCTATAGAAAGCGGTGCGGCCGTCGCGGTGATGGCCTCTTATAACCTTGTCAATGGGGTACCGGCGCACGTCACGCCGATCATCAACGAGCACCTGCGCCGGTGGACCGACGGCGAGCTGTTCGTCGTGTCCGACGCCTACGCGCCCAGCAACCTGGCAGACCCCGAGCTGCAGGCATTCTTCCCCGACCACGCCGCCAGCCACGCGGCCGCGCTGCGCGCCGGCATCGACAGCTTCACCGACCAGGACGACCGCGCCCACGTCACAATCGAGCGGTTCCGGGAGGCGCTCGAGCGCGGCCTGCTGTCCGAGGAGGACGTCGACCGGGCCGTGCGGCGCGCGCTGACCCTGCGCATGCGCCTGGGCGAGTTCGACGCCAAACCGATCGTGGTCATCTTTGACACCGCGGCGCACGAAGAGCTGGCCCTGGATGCGGCGGAGCGTTCGATCGTGCTGCTCAAAAACGAGGACGGCATCCTGCCCCTGCGCGGGACGGTCGCGGTCATCGGGCAGCTGGGCGACCAGGTGATGACGGATTGGTACAGCGGCACCCCGCCCTACCGCCACACCGTCCGCAGTGGACTGTCGCCGGCCGCGTTCTGCGAGGGCGTCGACCGGATCCTGCTCCTGCAGGAGGACGGGTCGCCGCTGGTCGACCCGCAGGGGTTCGACGTGTTCGACTGGGGCGGGCACGACGTGCTCGCGCTGCGCTCGGTCGGCACGGGGCAATACCTGACCGTCAAAGACGATGTGCTACACGCCGATTCGCCCGGCCCGCACGGGTGGGAGGTGCACGAGACGTTCCGTCTCGTGCCGCAGGGCGACGGATGGGTGCGCCTGCATCACGAGCTGTCGAAGTCGTTCGTGGGCGGGCGGTTGCGCGTCGAGCTGGTGCACGACGGCGCGGCGGAGGCGGCGGAGGTCGCGTCCACTGTGGACGTCGCGGTCGTGGTGGTCGGCAACCACCCGCTGGTCAACGGGCGGGAGACCGAGGACCGTTTCGATTTGGCGTTGCCGCGCGCACAGGAGCGGGTGCTGCGCGCCGTGCGGGAGGCCAACCCGCGGACCGTACTCGTGATCACGAGCAGCTATCCCTACGCCATCCCGTGGGCTTTTCATCATGTGCCGGCCATCGTCTGGTCGAGCCACGGCGGGCAGGAGCTGGGGCGCGCGATGTCCCGTGTGCTGCGCGGCCAGGCCGAGCCCGCGGGGCGCCTGCCGCAGACGTGGTATCGCAGCCACACCGAACTGCCCGACATCTTCGACTACGACATCATCGCCAACGACGCGACCTACATGTATCACCTGGGCTCGCCGCTGTTCCCATTCGGGCACGGGCTGAGCTGGGGCGAGTTCGAATACGCCAACTTGAAGGTCTTTTCCAAAACCGTGACGGTCGATGTCACAAACGTCGGCGCACACGCCGGCGAGGAAGTCGTCCAGCTTTACACGCGCCAGCTGCGCTCGCGGGTCAAGCAGCCGCTACGCCGGTTGCGCGACTTCGCGCGCGTACGCCTCGGGCCGGGCGAGACCGCGACCGTGACACTGCGCATCGGCGACCTGTCGTTCTGGGACGTCACATCCGGCGGATTCGTGGTGGAAAAGTCCGATCACCGGCTGATGGTCGGCCGCTCCGCCGCCGATATCCGTTGCTGCGCCACACTTTCGGTCGACGGGGTGGAGATCGGCCCGCGGCCGGGCGAGGTCATCCGGGCCGTCGACTTCGACGAAAGCTTCGGCGTCGACCTCATCGAGGGCGACGCGGTCGTCTCGACCGAAAAGGGCGCATGGCTGCGGTTCGGGCTCACCGATCTGACCGGCCGCCGCGAGGCGGTCCTGCCCGGCGGTGTGACCGTGCGCGCGGGCGACCCGCTCGACGGCGGATTCGAATCGGCGGTCGTCGACCTGTACCTTGTCTTCGAGACTCCCGGAGTCAAGATGCAGCAGGTGGAATTCAGGTGAAAAAGGGCGTCGTCACGATCGCCGACGTCGCACGGCACGCCGGCGTGTCGGTGTCCACGGTGTCCTATGTGCTCAGTGGCAAGCGGACGATCTCGGCCTCGACCAGCGCGCGGGTGCACGCCAGCATCCGGGCCCTCGGATTCCACCCGCACGCGGGCGCCCGGTCGCTGGCGAGCAACCGGTCCAGCGTGATCGCGCTCGTGCTGCCGCTGCGCCAGGGCATGCACCTGCCCGTGCTCATGCAGTTCGCGACGGCCGTGGTCACGTCGGCGCGCTCGCATCACCACGACGTGCTCCTGGTCACCGCCGACGAAGGCCCCTCCGGGCTGCGGCGGGTGGCGGCCGGTGCCATGGTCGACGGCCTGATCGTGATGGACGTCGAGATGGACGACCCTCGGGTACCAACCCTGCGCCAACTGGACCGGCCCAGTGTCCTGATCGGACTACCCGCCGATACCGCCGGCCTGACGTGTGTCGACCTCGACTTCCACCGGGCCGGCTCGATCTGCGTCGACCACCTGGCCGACCTCGGGCACCGGCAGGTCGCCCTGCTCGGCGCGCCACGGGTGGTCTACGAGCGCGACACCGGGTTCGCCCACCGCACCCGCGACGGGTTCGTCGAAGCGGCGGCGCGGCGCGGGCTGGCCGCGTTCACCGAGCCGTGCGAAGAGGACGCGGCGATGGTGCGGCAGACCGTCGGCCTTTTGCTGCACAGGCATCCCGGGCTCACCGGGTTTGTGGTGCACAACGAGGCCGCGGTCTCGCACGTGCTGACCGCCGTCCCGTCCGGCACCTCGATCGTGGCCATCTGCCCCGACGAACTCGCCGAGCGCTTCTCCCCCGCGCTCAGCTCCGTGCAGATTCCGGCGGAGGAGCTGGGCCGCCAGGCCGTCGACCTGCTGATGACCAAGCTCAACGGTGGCGAGCCGCCGTCCATCACGATGCTCACCCCCCATCTGACGGTGCGCGCGAGCTCCGGCCCGCACTAGAGTGGCGCCTATGAATGTTGGCGGGAATAGGGTGTTCCCGGCGGTATTGACCGCGATCGGTGTCGGCGCCGGATTCGGCAATCCCCTGTTCAGCCTCCCGGCCCTCACCTCGCTGCGCTATCGGGCGCTCGAGCTCGAGTGGCTGCTCCTGCCCACGGCCGCGGCGGTGATGATCGCGGTGGCCTGCGTAGGCGCCCAATGGATCCCCGGGCGCGGTTATCCGTTCGCCGCGGCGGGTGGGATCGCCGGCACGTTCGCCATCATCCTGTCCGACCAGCAGGTCGGCGGGCCGGTCGCGTGGGTGCTCGCGGTCGCCGCCGCCGGAGGGCTCGCCCTGGGCGGGCTCGCCCTCGCGGCCGGTCTGGCCGGTGGGCCCGAGCGGGTCGCGATCGGCGCGGGGCTCGCGGCCGGGATAGGCGCCAGCAACCCGATCTGGGATCTGATCCGCGAGCAGACCTGGCCGGCGTTCCTGATCCACCTCACGGTGTTTGTGACGGCCGTGCTGGCCGCATCGCTGGCGTGGCACGATCCCCGGCCGACGCGGGGCTCGGGGCCGGCGGCGGTGGTCGTGCTCGCCGGGGTGATCGTGATGGCGGGGCTGGTCGCGCGCAGCGCGGTCATGGAGGAGCTCGGGCTCGACGCGACGGCCGTGGTCGGGGTGGGGACCGAAGCCGGTTGGGCGGGCACGTGGTCGGCGCTCGGGGTGGGCGTGGCGGCGGCGCTGGTGCTTGTGTGGTACGGATACCGGCTGGGCGGGGCCGACCTCGCGCGGTGGCCGGTGCTGGGGTTCGCGCTCGCGGGGCCGGTGACGATCCTCGCATCGGGATACGACTATGGGCCCAGTTCCGTTGGGGCGCTTGCCGTTTTGGGTGCCGTGGTGGCGGCCCTCGCCGGGGCTTTCCTCGCGCTGCTGCTCGACCGGGCCGCGCCATGGGAGGTGCTGGGCGTGTTCGTGGCAGTGGGCGGGCTCGCGCTGGGTTCGGTGTCGGTCCGGCTCGGGCCGGTGGCATATCTTCTGGTGCTCGGCGGCGCGGTGTTCGCGCTTAGCACGGGCCTCGTGCGCACGGCCGGGCTGCCGGCGGGCGGCGCCGGGCTGGGTCTCGGTCTCGCGGGCATGCTCCTGTCGGCGCAAGCGCTGGGCCCAGTGACGCTGGAGTTGTTGAGTTCCAGCGGTTTTGGCCAGGCCCAGCTGGTGACCCCCGCCGCCTCGGCCGCCGCCGCGCTGGTGATCATCGGACTGTTCGCGCTGCGCCGGCCGAGCCTGAGCCGGGAGTTGCTCACCCAGGTCGCCTGACCACACGAGGCGGCGAAACGAGCCGGTGCACTCCCCACTCCCCCGATCGACCTTCCGGACGGAGATGGTCTGCCTTCGACTGTCCGGAGTCGACGACCGGCGTGGGGAAGTCCCGAATGAATCCGGACGGGTATCCTGGGCCGGAGGAGACATAGGCTGCGCGCTATGGGAAGGAGTCGTGCTGCTCTCGCCGGAGGCGGTGCCACCCGATCCCGGGCAGGCCGGCACCCTGGATGACCTTGTGGAGCGGTTGCGGCTGTTGAAGGCGTGGGCCGGTGACCCGTCCTACGAGCGCATCAAAGACCGGATCAACGCCACGTGGAGCGCTGCCGGTCGGCCCGCCGCGGAGTTGGCGAGGAAAAACACGGTCGCGGATTGTTTCAGGCCCGGCCGGCGGCGTGTCAATACCGATCTGGTGATCGCTGTCGTCCAAGCATTGCATGCCGATGTGGGCTATGTGGCGCAGTGGCGTCAGGCGTTGCGGGTCGTGGGCGGGGAAACCCAGGCCGCGTCGCAGGTCCGGGTCCAGGACAGCCTGCCACAGGATCTGGCCGGGTTCACCGGCCGTGCATCCCAGCTGGACCAGCTGCGCCAGATCCACCGCGACGGCGCAGCAGTCGTGATCTCCGCGATCGAGGGGATGGCCGGGGTCGGCAAGACCCAGCTGGCCGTCCACGCCGCCCACATCCTGATGCGGGACAAGGCCTTCGATCGGGTGCTGTTTGTCAACCTGCGTGGGTTTCACCCTGATCCGGCCCAGCCACCGGCCGACCCGGCTGCCGTCCTGGACGGTTTCCTGCGCCTGCTCGGGATGGCAGGCCAGCAGATCCCCCATGACCTGCCCGCCCGCATCGCGGCCTACCGGGATCGGTTGGCCGGCACCCGCACGCTGGTCGTGTTGGACAACGCCGCCGACGCGGCGCAGGTGCGCCCGCTGCTGCCCGATGCGCCGGGGTGTCTGACCCTGGTCACCAGCCGGCGCAGCCTGGCCGATCTGCACCCGGCGACCCAGTTGACCGTGGACGTGTTCACCGCCGGGGAGGCGGTGGACTTCCTGACCCGTGCGGTGCCCGAGGTTGCCGTCGGCACGGACCGGCACGCGGCGGCGCGCATCGCGCAACGTTGCGGTTGTCTGCCGTTGGCTCTGGGTCTGGTGGCCGGGCACATCCGGGTCATGCCGGGTTGGACGTTGACCGATCACGCCGATCGGCTCGATGAGCGTCACGATCACGGCCGGTTGGAAGGTGGGGTGGGGGTCGCTTTGGACCTGTCCTATCGGCATTTGCCGGCCGGTCAGCAGCGGTTGCTGCGTTTGGCGGCGTTGCACCCGGGGCAGGATTTCGATGACTATGCCGTGGCCGCGTTGGCCGGCTGTGATCTGCTCACCGTCCGCGATGGTCTGGCCCAGCTGTGCCGCGATCATTTGTTGCAGCAGGCTACCCCCGATCGATACGGTTTCCACGATCTGGTGCGCGCCTATGCCACCGACCGGGCCGGTGATCAGGACCCGCCGCCGCAACGCCACGCGGCCCTGACCCGCCTGTTCGATTTCTACCTCGCCACCGCCTCGGCGGCGATGGACGTGGCCTACCCGCACAACCGCAAGCGCAGGCCCACGGTCCCGCCCGCCGGCACCCCCACACCCGACCTGGCCGACCAGAAACAGGCCGACCAGTGGCTCGACACCGAGCTGGCAAACCTGCTCGCCACCGCACACCATGCCGCGCAACAAGGTTGGCCCGAAGCCGCCTGGCACCTGTCGGCCATCCTGGACCGGCACCTGCGTGCCCGTGGCCGCTATCCCGAAGCGGAAACGCTGCATCGGCAAGCCCAGCAGCTCGCCCATCGCCTCGGCAACCGCGCGCCCGAGATGGGCGCGCTCAACGGCCTCGGCTATGTCCACCGGATGCTGGGCCGCTACGAACAGGCCGCCGACCACTACCGGCAGGCCCTGCGGATCGCCCAAGACCTCGGCGACGGCGTGGGCGAGTTGGAGGCCCACAACGGTCTGGCCTCAGTGAACTGGATGCTGGGCCGCTACGAGCAGATCGGCGACCACTACCGGCAGTCCTTGCGGATCTCCCAAGAGATCGGCGACCACGTGGGCAGACGCAACGCGCTGACCGGCCTCGGGGATGTCCACTGGAAGCTGGGCCGCTACGAACGGGCCGCCGACCACTACGGGCAAGCCCTGCGGATCGCTCAGGACGAGGGCGACCGTGGCGGCGAATCGGCCGCGTTGACCGGTCTCGCCCTCGTCCACCGGTTGCTTGGGCAGCATGAGCGGGCCGCCGACCAATACGGACAGGCGTTGCAGATCGCTCAGGACTTGGGCGACCGCGTGGTCGAATTGCAGTCCCTGACCGGGCTCGGCTACGTCCACTTGGTGCTGGGGCGCCATGGCGAAGCGGCCGACTGCTACCAGCAAGTGCTCGACCTCGCCGATGAGCTTGACAGCAGCAACTGGAAGTTTGAGGCGCTGCAAGGCCTGGGCCGCCTGCACCACACCACCGACCGCCCCGACCTCGCCCTGACCCACCACGAGCAAGCGCTACAACTCGCCACCGACCTGGCCCAACCGGCGGATCAAGCCCGCGCCCACGACGGACTCGCCCACGCGCACCACGCCCTCGACGACCACGACCGAGCCCGCGATCACTGGCAGCACGCCCTGGACATCCTCACCGCCCTCGGAGCCGACCACACCGAGGAGACCCGGGTCAATGTCCCGAGCATCCGCGCCCACCTCACGACAGCGGCTCGGCGAGCCCAGAGCCGGTGACCAGCCGTCGCGAAACAGGCCACGGACCGCGCGTTCACCGGCCTGCTGCTCGGTCTCGGCGCCGTCGCCCTACTGGTGCGTGATCGCCAGTGTCGTCGCCCGTCCGCCAACTGGCCGGCGTGGTGCGCCCGCCGCACAGGTGCTTCCGGCTCTCGCCAGTGCGATCCTCGGCCTCCCCGGAGGATCGCACTGGCCGAGATCCTCGACGACGATCCCGTGACCATCCCGCCGCTCCGGCAATTGCTCGCCGTGGTCCTGGGATGCGTCGTCGTGATCACCAAGCTCACCGCCATCCGGGCCCGCGTCAGCGCTCGTCGCCCGGCAGGTGAGATCCTGCGAAACGAACGGCCGGTCAGCAGTTAATGATCCTGAAGGTCGAGTAGCGAGTGTGTTGGCCCCAGTCGAAAGGCTCGCCGCAGCTTCCATAGGACCATCCGCCGACGACGACAGTCTTCGCCGCGGACGAGTAGTAGGTGAAGGTGACGCTCTGATTTGGTCCGGCCGGAGGGATGGCCGCGGCCGGAGTTGCCGCCGCCGCGAGCGCAAAAGCGGTGGCGGCGCACGTCGCCAGCAGGCCGCGCGTGATACGTGTCATCAATAGATTGTAACGTCTCGATGTAAGAAGGCAAGCTGGATGGTCGACGACAGGGGCATGTCCGGCTGGTCAAACGCGTCCCGTGGAGTGCGCCGGCCGTAGGATGCCCAGGCATGAGCACAGCGCACCGGGCGGTCATCGCCGGCCTGCCGAATGGGCCTGGCGTGTACCGGTTTCGGGACGCCCGTGGGCGAGCGCTGTATATCGGCCGCGCGGTCGACCTGCGCCGGCGGGTCGCCTCCTACTGGTCGGATCTGCGGGATCGGCGCCATCTGACCCGCATGGTGCCGCAGATCGTGGGCATCGAGGCCGTCGCGTGCGATTCGGCGCACGAGGCGGCGTGGCTGGAGCGCAATCTGCTGGAGCGCTCGAAGCCCCGGTGGAACAGGGTCCGCGGCGGCGCGGAGGTGCCGGTCTACCTCCGGCTGGACCGCTCGCCCGGCCGGGCAGGCCTTGCCGTGGTGCACCGTCCGCCCGACCGGGCCGGCGGCACCGTCGACGTCTTCGGTCCCTATCTGGGCGGCAGCAGGGCGCGGCTGGCGGCCTCCGCACTGGATCGGGTGCTGCCGCTGGGATATGCGGGTGACCGGCTCAGCGGCAGCGAACGGGACATGGCCCGGGTGCGTGGCGTGACGGTGTCCGATCGCGACTCGCTGCTGGCGACCGTCACCGGCGTGCTGCAACGGGAGCCGGCCGCGGTGGACGCGGTCAAGCAGTTGTTGGTGCGCCAGCGAGACCGGGCCTCGGGCGGCCTCGCCTTCGAGCTCGCCGCCCGTATCCAGGAGGAGCTCGAGGCGCTCGACTGGGTCGTCGCCGAGCAGAAGGTCACGGTGCTGCCGCCGCCCGCCGACTGCGATGTGTATGGCTGGGCGGACGGTCT
>JBIOYB010000013.1:0-4410 GCA_044869915.1 Allorhizocola sp. | reverse complement strand
GAACGCGCCACAAAGCAACCCCCCGACACCGCCCCCACAGAGCGCAACGCCCACCCACTACCGAGAGGCGGAGACGAGTTCCGGCTCAGGCTCACGGTGCGACACCGACTCTTCGTCCAGCATTGTGGACTCGTCGAACGGGTACTCACCCGACAGGACCGACTCCGCCCGTGCCCGGTCGAACTCGCCCGTCCAGCGTCCGATGAGGACGGTCGCGATCGCGTTGCCCGCGAAGTTGGTCACGGCCCGGGCTTCGGACATGAAGCGGTCGATGCCGACGATGAGGCCCACGCCGTCGACGAGGTCGGGGCGGTGGCTTTGCAGGCCTCCGGCGAGTGTGGCCATGCCCGCGCCGGTGATGCCGGCCGCGCCCTTCGAGGCGACCATCATGAACAGGAGCAGCGATATCTGTTCGCCGATGGACAGGGGTTTGCCCATGGCTTCGGCGATGAACAGGGAAGCCATCGTCAGGTAGATCATGGTGCCGTCGAGGTTGAAGGAGTAGCCGGTGGGCACGGTGATGCCGACGACGGGCTTGCTCACGCCGAGGTGTTCCATCTTGGCGATGAGGCGCGGCAGGGCCGATTCGGAGGACGATGTCGAGACGATGAGCAGGAATTCGCGGCCGAGGTAGCGCAGGAGGGAGAAGAGCGATACCCCCGTGACGAGGCGGAGGAGCGGGCCCAGGAGCACGAATACGAACAGGGCGCACGTGATGTAGAAGCCGAGCATGATCTGGGCCAGGCTGATGAGCGCGTCGACGCCGGTGGCACCGACGACCGCGGCCATCGCGCCGAAGGCGCCGACCGGGGCCAACCACATGATCATGGTGAGCACCTTGAAGACCAGGCGCTGGAGCACGGCGACCGCGCGGGTGACGGGTTCGCCTTTGGGGCCCATGGCCTGCACGGCGAAGCCGATGAGCAGCGATATCAGGAGGGTCTGCAGGACTTTGCCGTCGGTGAGCGCCGACAGGAGTGAGGTGGGGATGATGCCCAGGATCAGGTCTGTGGTGCTTCCGGCCGCTTCGGCGCCCGCGGCGGCGGTCTGGCCCGCGGCCGCGGCCTTGTCGGTGAGGTTCAGGCCCGCGCCGGGGTGGATGATGTTGCCGACGACGAGGCCGATCGCGAGGGCGACAATGGACATGACGAGGAAGTAGCCCAGGGCCAGGCCACCGACCTTGCCGACCTTCGCCGCCTGGCGGACTGATCCGATGCCGAGCACGATGGTGCAGAAGATGACCGGGCTGATCATCATCTTGATGAGCGCGACGAACCCGGTCCCGAGCGGTTTGAGTTCGGTCGCGAAGCCGGGCGCGGTCAGCCCGACGGCGATGCCGGCGAGCACCGCGATGAGCACAGCGATGTAGAGGTAATGTGTCCGGTCCCGCCTGCGAGTGGGGACGGAGGCGATGGTTTCCATGGCAGAGACTGTGGCGTGGGTCTCATCGGAAGGCAGCCTTGTGTTCATAGAGTTCATCGATGCGTAACAGGCGCTGGAGCATCGCGGGGCAGTTGTTCGCCCTGCAGGTGGTCGTGGTGACGCTGCTGGTGGCCGCGGGCACGGTGGCCGTGGTCGCGCTGACCCGTGCGCACGCCCGGGATACGGCCCGCGATGAGGTGCTCGCGGTGGCCGAGACGGTCGCGCGCTCGCCCGAGGTGCGCGAGGCGTTGCGGGAGCCCGATCCGAGCGCGCGGCTGCAGCCTTATGCGGAGTCGGTGCGGTTGGCGACCAAGACGGATTTTGTGGTGGTGATGTCGCCCGGACGGGTGCGTTACAGCCATCCGGATAGGGCCCAGATCGGGCAGCGGTTCATCGGCACGGTGGCGCCGGCGCTGGCGGGCGGGTCGTTTACGGAGACCTACACGGGCACGCTCGGGGAGTCGGTGCGTGCGGTGGTTCCGGTGCGGGACGAGGGCGGGACGATCGTCGGGCTGGTGTCGGTCGGGATCACGACGGAGGAGATCAACCGCAGGCTGTTCGAGCAGCTGCCGATGATCCTGGGGGTGACGGCGGCGGCGCTCGCGCTTTCCGGGCTTGGCTCGTGGGCCCTGTCGAAAAGGTTGAGAAGGCAGACCCACGGGTTGGGGCCGGCCGAGATGACCCACATGTACGAGTACTACGACGCGGTGTTGCACTCGGTGCGCGAGGGGTTGGTCGTGATCGGGCGCGATCACCGGATCGAACTGGTCAATGATGAGGGGCGCCGGCTGCTGGGGTTGGGCGACGGGCCGGTCGAGGAGCTGGAGCTGCCGCCCGCGCTGCGGGAGCTGAGCCAGCCCGACAGCCGAGCCGAGGATGTGTTCGTGCTCGCCGGCGACCGCACGCTGGTGGCCAACCAGCAGCCGACCGTGTTCGAGGGGCGCACCCTGGGCACGGTCGTGACCCTGCGCGACCACACCGATCTGCGTGCGCTGACCGGCGAGCTCGATTCGGTGCGCGGTCTGACGGATGCGCTGCGCGCGCAGGCGCACGAGTCGGCCAACCGCCTGCACACGGTGCTCACGCTGGTGGAGCTGGGCCGCACTGATGAGGCCGTGCGGCTGGCGACCTCCGAACTTCAACTGGCGCAACAGCTTACGGACCGGGTGGTGGGGGCCGTGCGCGAGCCGGCCATCGCCGCGCTGCTGCTGGGCAAGTCGGCCCAGGCGGCCGAGCGTGGCGTGGAGTTCGTCGTGGAGCCGGAGTCACGTTTGGACAGTCTTCGGATCCCGAGCCGGGATCTGCTGACGGTCGTTGGCAATCTCGTGGACAACGCGCTCGAGGCGGTCGCCGGCACGGAAATGCCAAGACGGGTAAGCGTTCTCGTCCGCGCCGACGACCGTGAGGTGGTGGTCCGGGTGTCCGACAGCGGGCCGGGTGTCGACGAGGCGACCGCCGGCGCGCTTCTCCGGAAGGGCTGGACGACCAAGCAGGCCGGGCGAGGGCTGGGCCTCTCGCTCGTGGCCCAGGTGGTCACGCGGTACGACGGGAGCATCGCGGTCGAAAACGAGGGCGGCGCGGTGTTCACGGTGAGGCTGCCGTTATGATCAAGGTGCTGGTGGTCGAGGATGAGCCGTTGCTCGCGGCGGCGCACAGTGCTTATGTGCAAAGGGTTCCGGGGTTCGTGGTGGTCGGCGAGGCGCACACCGGGCAGGAGGCGATGGCCCTGCTCAAGCGGGTGGACGTCGATGTGATCCTGCTCGATTTCCACCTGCCCGACGTCCACGGGCTCGACCTTTGCCGGGCCCTGCGGGCGGCGGGTCACGGCGCGGACGTGCTGGCCGTGACGTCGGCTCGCGATCTGGAGGTCGTACGCAGCGCGATCTCGCTGGGTGTGACGCAATATCTGTTGAAGCCGTTCACCTTCGCGGTGTTCAAGGACAAGCTCGAGCGTTACGTGGCATACCGGCGGCAGCGGGGCGAGGTGGCGGCGCAGCATCAGGTGGACCGCATGCTGGCGGCGTTGCGCGGCCCGACGTCCGACACGCTGCCGAAGGGCCTTGGCGCGGAAACGCTGGACGCCATCGTGGAGGCGCTGCGCGCGCGGCCGGGCCAGTCGGCGGCCGAAATCGCCGTGCGCACAGGCACTTCCCGCGTCACGGCGCGCCGCTATCTGGAGCATCTGGTCGAGACCGGCCGGGCCACCCGGGCGACCCGCCATGGCGGTGCCGGCCGCCCCGAAGTCCAGTATCGGATCGTCCCCAGTGGACAGTGACTGCCGACGTGGGGTCAGTGGACGGTGACGACCGCCTTTTCCTCGGACTCATCGAGGTCGATGCCCATCTCGGCGGCGATCTTCAGGGCCTCCTCGACCAGGGTCTCCACGATGAGCGACTCGGGCACGGTCTTGATGACCTCGCCCTTGACGAAGATCTGGCCCTTGCCGTTGCCCGACGCCACGCCGAGGTCGGCCTCGCGCGCCTCGCCCGGTCCATTCACGACACAGCCCATCACGGCCACGCGCAGCGGCGCCGGGAAGCCGTCGAGCGCCGCGGTCACCTGCTCGGCGAGCGTGTAGACGTCGACCTGGGCGCGCCCGCACGACGGGCACGACACGATCTCGAGCCCGCGCTCCTTGAGCCCCAACGACTCCAGGATCGCGTTGCCCACCTTGATCTCTTCGACCGGAGGGGCGGACAGGGAGACCCGGATGGTGTCGCCGATGCCCTCGGCGAGCAGAGCGCCGAACGCCACCGAAGACTTCACCGTGCCTTGGAAGGCCGGCCCGGCCTCGGTCACGCCCAGGTGCAGGGGATAGTCGCACTTCTCCGCGAGCTGGCGATAGGCCCGGATCATCACGACCGGATCGTTGTGCTTCACGCTGATCTTGATGTCGCGGAAGCCGTGCTCCTCGAACAGCGAGCACTCCCACAGCGCCGACTCCACGAGCGCCTCGGCGGTGGGTTTGCCATACTTTTCGAGCAGCCG
>JBIOYB010000012.1:0-19941 GCA_044869915.1 Allorhizocola sp. | reverse complement strand
TCCGTCAACTTGATAGCGGGGATCGAACATCAGCCGGTCGGTGAGGTGGTCGCGGTAGCGCCAGAACCGGCGAACTGATCCTCGTGCCCGCGAGCGGGAGCTCTCGACTCGCAGGACGGTGGTCAGGTGACGCTGATACTTCTCCAGATCCGTTGGGTCCAGGCCGGACAGCGGCCGGTCATGCAAGTTCTGCTGCTCGCCGAGCCAGATGAAGAAGCGCTTCACCTCGGTGAAGACTTCCCGGATGGTGACAAGGTCGAGCCGGGTTTCGCCTGGAGGGACGGGGCCGGACAGCAGGACATAGAAGAGTTCTTTGGCGATGGCTTTTCTGCTGGCGGGCAGTGTGGTGAAGTCCAGGGACAGTCCGCGCTGATGGTTCTGGCGGACGGCATCGTTGAGGGGCCAGTAGTCGTCGCCGTACCGTGCGGTGTCGTCGAGTGCGGTCGATGACCTCAGCGGTCGTGCGTGTAGGACGAACAGGTCGGGCGCGTATGCGCAGTGGGCTTGTGCCGCAGTGACTCTGGCAGGTCTGGTCACTGTGTCTCCCAAGGGTTTTCGACTAGATCCAGCAGTGCGTCGCCGGGTTGGATGCTTTTGGCTTGCTCGACTTCTGCTGGGCTGAACCGGCCGAGGATGTCATGACGGATCGCCGCCCAGGCTGGTCCGTATCGCTGCCACCACGCGTCTTCACCCATGTGTGCCCGCCGCTGGTTCATCGCCGTCAACAGCGCCAGAAGCCGCGGCAAATGGTCCCTGGTGATCAGGCAGTTCCCGCAGTGGAAACAGTCCAGAAAGGACGCTTGGCAAGGCCGTCCGGTAGCCGGATGCGATTCCCGGTCAACGCAGGCAGTCCAGGCGGTGTTGAGCTTCCCGCTCGTGACATCTGCGGCGGTTGCGGCGTCGATGCCGGCCTGTTGCAGTGCCGCCGCATCGGGCTGCGTAGCGGTGACGATGTGCAGTGACCCGCCAGCGGTCCGCAGGGCCCGTTCATGAGCGGCGAGGGCTGCCTGCTCGGCGTCGAGTACCGCGTCGCTGATGATTTCCTCGGCCCAAGCGGTGACTGTCGGGTCTCCGCGCAGGTAATGGCGGAACAACACCGGAATGGTGTTCGACCGGACAACTGACGGCAGGTGCCCGCCGAGTTGCTTGGTGCGGCGAACCTCGACGCTGGTGCGCAGGCGCCGCAGGTTGAGCCGTAGCGGCTCGCCGTCATCGGCGACTATCCTGGCGGCTGCCACCCACTTGTCCAGCTTGAACCATGCTCCGCTGAGGCGGCGGGCAAAGGGATCAAAGTGTTCGTCTGTGCCTTCGACTCCAGACTGGGTGCCGTTGCGCCAGATCGACCACGCCCGGCCGGTCTGTGTAATGACCCGGCTGCGTGCTGTCAGCCGCAACAGAAGCAGGTAGAGGCCCCCTGGGGTGTGAAGTTCGCGGCCTGGCGGCCCGATCTCCCAGGTCACGGTGCTATACCAGCTCCGCCGCCCTCGTCGGCGCTTGACCACCTGTAACTCGACAGCGCGCTGTTCAAGGACGCGATGCTGTGCAGGTAACTCTTTTACTGTCTCGGCATTCCATCCGGTCACGGCGACCAGCAGCGTCATCAGCGGAACCATGTCCCGGTGCGTGAGGAAAAGCTGCTCGGCGCAGTCGAGCCGGGCATTGGCATGGTGCAGTGGCGCAGCAGGAACCTTCGGGACCAGGCCGGTGGAGGCCATGCCGGCCAATTGCGCTGCGCGGATAATGTCCGGCGGGGCAACGGATGCGAGGTCGTCTAAATAGGATGCCAGCAGGTTCTCGCCAGCGGCGATGCGGTCACGGATCCGGGCTACTTCCCGGCGTGCGGCGGCGATGATCCGGTTCAGTTCGCCATCTGAGTAGCCGGATTGGGCTGGGCGCTTTACTGGCGCCCGGCGGCCCAGGTAGTCACGGGTTTCCTGGGTCAGTAGGTTCCAGGTGGCCGGGCAATCGAACAGCAGCCGCAACTCGCGGATCTTGTACCAGGCCGATTCCCGCGACGCTGTTTGCAACGACTGCTGGTAATAGCCCTCCAAATGGGCTGGCGCAAGCAGGCCCGGATTCGGCGGCGGTTCGGCATACTCGGCGACAAAGCGCAGAAACCCGCGGATGCTCATCCACACGCTTTCGATCGACGAGCGGGTCCGCCGGCCTCCGCCCGGGCCGGTCCGATGGGCCAGCGCCTGCGCGACCGGCTGATGCCAGCCCGGCAATGGAAGCTCGTGAACCTTGAATTCAGAACCACGGCCATCCTCGCCCTGAAACTCGACGTTGAGCCCATCCAGGCCAAGCTGAACGGCAGGTGGCCGTTGGTAATCAACGTGCGGCATGGCTGCCGGCTGGCCCCGCCGGGTGCTTCCCCTGCCTCGGCTGGTCACCGGTCACCTGCGGCTTGCGGATCGGCCATCTCGGCTTCGGCGATCTCCTCCAGGTGCTCCCAGCCATCAGGGACCAGCGCCATACGGGTATGCATCTCCAGCTCCGCGAGCGCGTGCAGGTAGATCATGGTGGATGTCAATGACCGATGCCCTAACCGGCGCCGAACCCAATCGAGCGGATCACCAAAGATGCGCGTGTAGTGCCCCCGCTGCTCGGCGTTGAGCTCAGCCAGCGCGACGATATGGCCGCGCTGAAGCTGTTCAAGGGTGACGACGGCGAACGTATGCCGCAGCATGTGGGCATGACAGTAAAGGTCCAGTCCGTGACGTCGGCAGCGCGTATTCGCCTCTGTGAAGATGCTCTTCCACGTCGCCGGCGCCATCGGCGCCCCATGTTCGGACAGCCAGAACGCGGCAGGTTCCAGACCTCGCTCGGTGGCGATCAGAACAAGCCGGCGTTCCTCAGGACGCAGCTGGGCAAGTTTGACCTTATGCAGGCTGCCGTGCTGGCCGATGCGGGTGACTACCGGCCGATCGGGGTTCTCGATGACCAATGGCCGCTTGATGCTCCGGTAGCGCCCCGACTCCCTAGCCCGCGCAACGATATCGGCTCGGTCGATGGTGACGTAGCCGCATAGCTCCCGTACCACCGACACCGGCGTGTATACCCATCGCGCCGACCCGGCCTTGGCGATCGCCGCCGGCAGCCAAAACCGCTGAAAGCCCGTGATGCTCGCCATGAATGGAACCTCAGAAATCGTCAGACTGCATTGCTCGGACAACCTCAGCCCGGTGCGGACCATGAGATCGGCGAAGCACGCGTTACGTGCTGACCACCGGCCCCGGAACCGCTCGTCGGGCAATCCCGCTGGCGTGAACCCTCGCAACCCGACATCACGCCAGCGCCGATAGCTATCGGGCGGAAGCCATTGAACCCGTTCCCGAACCGCATCGTGGCTGTAGGTTGCTGGGGTGGTCCCGCCCGTGTGACGGCCGCGCTGATGACCCGCCTCCACCGGTGCCGGACGACGCAGACGTTGAGGCAACGGATTTTCCGCAAGATGCCCGCGGCGAACAGCCCAGTTGAAGAACTGATTGACCGCAGCGACCTCCCGGTCCCAAGTGGACCCCGCAACCCTCGGGCCACCAGGATCGCGCCGTCGCCAATGCCAATAGGCCAGATGATCGTCCTCGACGGTGTCACGCCACCGTCTCCTCCCACGCGCCAGCCAGAGAAAAGTCAGGAACTGCGCCAGATCTCGTGCGTATCCCGCCTGCGTGTTATGCGGCGAACCGAGCATCACCGCGCTGTGGAAGAACCCGTTGAGGTCGACGTCGTACTCCAATGACGGCGACATCAAGAACGGTGTCGCGTCCGGAATGTCGGCCTCATCCAGCCAGCCTTTCAGGTCCGGGGGCAGCCCCGAAATGAACACCATCGGGTCGCCGAGGACGGGCAGATCACGCCGCGTGAAGAAGACGCGCCAGCCGCCGACACCAGTAGGCACCGACGCCAACGCGGTCACCAGCAGATCCCCTCAAAGCGTTTCCCGGTTATCCTCCACAAACGAGGATCTTGAAGTGTGAGTGACGCACACGTTTTCGTACTGCGGCAAACGCGGCCTAGCAGGGCGCGGATCAGGTGATCAGATTCGGAATCTGCGCCGACCGGCGCGCGCGCACCCATGCCCCGCCGAACTATTTGGTGGCAATAACCGGTACGCGACAGCAAGATCAGCCAGGGGACTTGCCCGCAGAAGATTTCAAACTCGCTACGGCTGATGCGGAACCCGACGGATCACGTGGTGTGTGCCGTCCGATGGGGAACCCGAGCGGACACATTCAGATGCCGCATGGCTGGCATTGACGTGTGACACTGCTGTCGGTTGTGGTCACCCTTCACCCCGCCGGAGCCTCGTATGTCGCAGCGTCTTGCTGGTTGGAAACGGTCGTGGCGGTGGCTGGTCGTGCTTTTGGCTGCGGGAGCTATGTTCGTTGCAGCTCTCGCGGTATTCGACTGGCTGCTGCCAGCGATTTTGCCGTGGGTTAAGACTTGGGCGACGACGCCGCTGGCGAAAAGAGCGCTGGCGAGGTTTGAGGACTCCGGCGCGTGGGGTTTGGCAGGTTTACTTTCAACTGCCGTGGTCACGTTGGGTGGCCGGTGGGCGGGCCGCGCAGCCGATGATCACCGCGCGGTGCCGCCGGCGCTGGAGATTCCAGGTTGGGTGGTGGACCGGCCGTTCGAGGTGGGTCTGGTGGTGAGGCAACTGCTGCGGCGCAGGGGTAGTGGGACGGTGGGGATCACGACGTCCCTGTATGGGGCAGGCGGGTTCGGTAAGACCACATTGGCGCGTGTAGTGTGCGCGGATCAGCGAGTGCGCCAGCATGTTGGTGGCCGGATCTTCTTTGTGACGGTCGGGCGCGATGTGCGGGGAAATGCTGCGATAGCGGCCAAGGTCAACGATGTGATCAAGTTGGTGTGTGGTGAGGATGCCACGTTCACTGATGCCCGGCTAGCGGGGCAGCGGTTGGGGTCGCTGCTTGATGATCGGCCGCGGCGGCTACTGGTACTCGACGATGTGTGGTCCGCCGAGCAGTTGGCACCGTTTCTGTTGGGTGGGCGGCAGTGCGCGCGGCTGGTGACGACCCGCATTCCCGAGGTGATGGCCGGGCGGGGCGCGCTGGTTCTGGTAGATCAGATGTCACTGCCGCAGGCCCGAAAAGTGCTGACCTACGATTTGCCGACGGTGGCGTCGGCGGTGGTGGACGGGTTGCTGATGGTGACGGGCCGGTGGGCATTACTGCTGCGGCTGGCCAACAAGATCCTGGTCGATGGGGTTCGTACTGGGGCAGATGTGTCGGTGACCGGACAGCAATTGTGGTCGCGGTTGGAAGCGGCCGGTCCGGCCGCTGTGGACCTGTTGACTGGCATGGCTGGAGGCGGTGCGGACCGGGATGATCCGGGGCGGCGGGCCCAGGCGGTGCGGCCCACGATCGAGGCCAGCACTAGTCTGCTGGCTGCTGGTGAGCCGGATCGTTTCGCTGAGCTCGCGGTGTTCGCTGAGGATGAGATGATCCCAGTGGGTTTAATCGCCCGACTGTGGAAAGGCACGGCCGGGTTAGACGAACTGCAGAGTAGACAGCTGTGTGCACGGCTGGCCGACCTGGCGCTGATCTCGGTCAGTGCAGCTGGCGGCGGTCTGGCGAGTGTGCATGACGTGGTGCGGGATTTCCTGCACCACGAGTTGGGATCGCGACGGTTGGTAGAACTGCACCGAGTACTGCTGGATGCGGTGGCCGAGGATTTGCCTCGCGTTGGCCCGCTGCCCCCCGGTGCACCTGGGCACCCGCGTCCCGCTTGGTGGCAGCTGGGTGATAACAGGCGCTATCTGTGGGATCACCTGATCGAGCACCTGATCGGAGCCGACCAGATCGAAGACGCCGAGGCCGTCGCAGGGGATCTGCGCTGGGCCGGTGCCCGCCTGTTACGTTTCGGCCCGGCAGCGCCCCATGCCGACTTGACGCTGATCGACACTCAGCGTGCGGCCCGCATGCGCCGAGCATGGTCACGTACAGCGCACCTGCTCGGCCCTACTGATCCGACGGAAGCGGTAATTGATGTGCTGCACAGCCGCCTAGGAGAGGACCCCGACTGGGGGCCCCAGGCTGTTGCCCTGCGCGGTAGCTACGACAGGCCGCGAATGGTCAACCGCTGGCGGCTACCCGACCTGCCCGATCCGGCGCTCCTACGCTCCCTCTCCGGACACGCGGGTTCGGTCGGGGCGGTGGCGATAGCCGGGGACAGCAGCTGGCTGGCGGCCGGCTTTTACGACGGGACACTGCAAATCTGGGATGCCGTCACCTGGCAACTCCGCGTCACCTTCACCGGCCTCACCGGCCAAATCGGTTCTGTCGGCGCAGTAGCGATCGCCGCAGACGGCAGCTGGGTGGCTACCAGCAGCGGGTTTGACGAGAAGGTGCGGATCTGGGACGCGGCCACGGGCCGACTCCGGCGTACCCTTACCGGGCACACCGACCGAGTGTCCGTGATAGCGATCGCCCTGGACGGAAGCTGGCTAGCCGCCGGTAGCAGCACCGACGGGATGGTCCGGATGTGGGATGTGGCCACCGGGCGACACCGGGTCACCCTTACCGGCCACAGCGGTTCGGTCAGCGCAGTGGCGATCGCGCCGGACGGCACCTGGCTGGCTACCGGCGACGAAAAGGGGACCACGCGGATCTGGGATGTGGCCACTGGGCGGTACCGGGTCACCCTTACCGGCCACAGCGGTTCGGTCAGCGCAGTGGCGATCGCGCCGGATGGCAGCTGGCTGGCCACCACCGGGGCCGGCGAGACGCGGATCTGGGATGTGGCCACTGGGCGGCACCGAGTCACCCTTACTGGTTCGGTGTCCTCGGTGGCGATCGCGCCGGATGGCAGCTGGCTGGCCACCACCGGGGCCGGCGAGATGCGGATCTGGGACGCCGCCACCTGGCGACACACGCGGGTCAGCCGCACCGGCCACACTGGCCGGGTGCACCGGGTGGCGATTGCCCCGGACGGCAGCTGGCTGGCTACCGGCGGCCACGGCGACGCGACCGTGCAGATCTGGGATACGGAGGCCGGGCAGCACCGGGTCGCCGTCACCGGCAACACCTTTTCAGTCAGCGCGGTGGCGACCGCGCCGGACGGCACCTGGCTGGCCACCGGCAGCTACTACGACGGGACCGTGCACGTCTGGGACGCGGCCACAGGGGAGGCCCGGGTCACCATCACCACCGACAACACCTTTTCGGTCCGCGCGGTGGCGATCGCGCCGGACGGCAGCTGGCTGGCCACCGGTGGCTATGGGACAGTGCAGATCTGGGACGCAACCAGCGGACAAACCCGGGTCACCCTTACCGGCCACACCGGTTCGGTGTCCTCGGTGGCGATCGCGCCGGATGGCAGCTGGCTAGCCACCGGCTGCTCCGACGGGACGGTCCGGATCTGGGACGCAACCAGTGGACAAACCCGGGTCACCCTTACCGGCCACACCGGTTCGGTGTCCTCGGTGGCGATCGCGCCGGACGGCAGCTGGCTGGCGACAGGCAGCGACAACGACGAGACAGTACGGATCTGGGATACCGATACCGGGCAGACCCGGGTCGCCCTTACCGTCACCCGCCGCAATAGTTGGGTGTCCGTAGTGGCGATCGTTCCGGATGGCAGCTGGTTGGCCACCGCTGGTGGCGAAGACAGGTCAGTGCGGATCTGGGACAGTGCCACCGGGCAGCTCCGCGTCAACCTGACCGGCCACACGGACTCGGTGTCCGCAGTGGCGATCGCCTCGGATGGTCGCTGGCTAGCAAGCGCCGATGGCGAGGGCGGGACTGTGCGGATCTGGGATACGTCTACTTGGCGCGTGGTTGCCATGATGCGCCTCAACAGCACCGTGCGCGTATGCGCATGGCTCCCACTTTGCGACGCTATAGCAGTCGGAGGCCCCGCTGGCCTATATCTATTCGATTTCCTTGCCACCACCAAGGGGGCGACCTGACCCTGCCCGCAGCGCGAGGCCAGCGCGGCGTCCGGATCAAGTGTCGAAGGGTGAGGAAGATTGTCCGCTAGGCCGATCCCCCAACGGACAGCACGATCCAGAATGGTCAAGAGCGAACGGCCTCGGCCAGCGCATTCTCGGATAGGGTGTCCGCGATCGTTTCTCAATGACGCCGGCTAACCGTATGCCTGGACCGCGCTTAGACAACTGCCACGTTTGATCGTACGGTCGGGCTGGTCCCTATCTCGTGTGGGCTGCATGGCACTGAACACTGGACAGTTCATAAACCCTGGACATAATTTGAAGCCGAATCCGTGTAGCCGCTTCAGCCCGGCATGATGCAGCGCGGTGAGGATGTCGCCAGCTTCGTTGGTGGATTGACGGCGGCAGATGGACCCGACGGCCACGATGGGTTCTGCGGTCAGATCGATGCGGGCCACGGTCCAGTACAGGTCGACGCAACGTAGGTACTCGTCGCGTTGGAAACCCTGGATCGTGGAGATGATGGGCAGATCTGGGCCCAGTTCGCGCAGCTGCAACAGATTCAAAACGGTGCGGCGCTGGTGCTCGGCGACGGATAGGCCGGTGCCGGCGAACCGTTGCCGCTTGGCGATTCCGCCGCTGATGACGATGGGCTCACACATCCAGTCTTGTGGCGCGGCCCAGCGCGGTTTGCCGATTTCGTTGCGGTAATGGTAAAGGCGGCTGACGTACTCCTGCGGGGAGATGGTCCAGCGGCCGTACTTTTGCAGCTGGGTGAACCCGCCGCTATCGGCGGCCCACTCGGTCTTGGCGACGGGAAGGGTGCGGTAGCGGCGTAGCCGCGAGTCGGACACGAATAACGGGATGGGGCTGTCGCGTAGCCAGTGCGGCATGTGGGTGCCGAGGAAGAAGGTGGGCAGTTCTCGTCCCTCCCTGGTGGAAGGGACACCGTCCGTGCGTGCTGGCCCCTGGTCAGGGGCGTGCCGCAGTGGGCGGTGTCCCTGACGGAGTCGGTGAGGCGTTTGGGCTGTCGTGCTGCGAGGTCTAGATCACTGCGGGGCGAAGGTCAGTTCAGGCTCGGCTGGGGTTCGGCGGGGTGAAAACCGATCGGGGTGCTGCCGTCGAGATGGCCGCGGCAGAACAGGAATCCACTGCGCCGGGGTGGACGGCAGGCGCTACGTCGAGCCGGGTAGCACCGCCAATCGTCTGGCTCATCCCGCCTGCGCTCACCGCGCCGCCGGTTCAATCCAGCCGAGGACCTCGTCGTAGCTGTCGCCGTAGTTGTGCGCGACGACTTCCCGGAGGTCGTTTGCCTGGCCGGTCAGGTACGCGATGGTGGCATTGACCATCAAGTTGATTGCGTCGCGCAGCCCGTCGTCGCCGGCGTCGACCGCGTCGAGGATGTCGTCGGCCGCCTCGTTGAGCGCGTCAGTGACCTGCTGTTCGGTGAACATCTTCTGAGGCGTCGACGAGGCCGGCTTGGCGGTGCCTGGGGTCGTGGCCGGCGTCGTCGCGTCTGTGGCGAAGGGATTCGAATGCTGGTACTGGTCCACCACGAGGCACACCTCGTTGGCAATGTGGGCTAAGGCGGTCAGCACAGCGTCGGTGCCGCGCTGATCGCGGTCAGCGAAGTACTTGGTGTCCCGATGGCGGGTGCACAGACGTATCCCGCTGGTCAGGTCGACGGTGATCAGTGCTCCTTGGTTCAGGACGTCGCCGTCTGGGATGAGCCACAGATCGACGGCGTCTATGTCGGCCCGGCGGTGCCACCCTTGCGGTCCGGCATCGAGCACGGCGTCGATGGTGGTGAGGAAGTCGCCGCTCATGCCGCGGCCGGTCAGGTTCTCGTCCACGCCAAGGCTTTCGGCCCGGGTGGTGCCGTCTTCGGTGTCGCTGGGCTGGCAAAGCCATGCGTTAGCTGCGGCGGGGTCGAAGGTGAGTGCTGGTGTGTGGCTCATGATGGGTGCTCCAATGCGGTCTTGCCGCGGCACACGTTGGCCGGCCTGGGGCGCCCGGGTTTGAGCCCGGGAACGGTGATGGCCGGGTCCGCGGGATGGGTAAGAAATGGTTGGCGTTTACCGGCTTCCGACGGCTGGCGAGCCGATCAGCCGGGCGTCGGCGTTGTGGACATGCTGCCTGGTGCAGCCCAGGTCGATGGCCGCGACGTCGGCCCGTTAGGCGTTGACCGGGCCAGCCGGCATGTTCAGAACCGTTGCAGCGCAATGGACACAAGCGGTGCGGCGATCTGCCAAGGGTTCACTGGAGCCGTCTGCTCGGCTTTACATTGGGCCGCGAGCCTGCTTTGGATGCCTAGTCCTGCGGCTAGCCGAGGTGGTGCCACCAGTGTGTGCATCCGCTGGCGCACTGTGTTTCGCGGCGACTGCGGTCGTGGCGGGCGAACAGATTGAGCAGCAGCCGGTAGGTGCCCGCCAATTGTGCTGTGGCACCGCCTGCCAGCATCCGCAGCGTGTAGTGGAAGTTGTCGGCGGTGACGCTGACGAGCAGGTTCTGGTGCGTGGTCAGGGCGGATTGGACAGACTCAAGCTCGGGGCGGTTTGGGGTGACATTGGTCTGCCCAACGAAGACCACGAGGTAGTGCACGGCGGTGACCTGATCGGCCGCAGCCAAGGTGTTGAACCAGATGACGCTGTTGTCGATGGTGGTGCGGCCTTGTGCCGCCTGGTTGATGTGGATGGCAAGGTGAGTTCGCACGTTTTTGGGCCTTTCGTCTCGGAGCTTCAATTGCCGGCATCGAGGTCACGTCTTGGTGGTGCGCTTGACCGGCATGGGCAGGGGTGGCTATGTCGTGTGCTGTGCCCACCAGGTGTCGAACTTGGTGTGTTCCTTGGGTCTTGCGACGTGTGGAGCGGCGACGAGGAAGTGCTCCACGGTGGGATAGCTGGTGGCTGCGTGGCGGATCCAGGTCCGGGCGAACCCGTGTGTGTCGGGGGCTGCGTGGCCGTGCGGGTGGACGGTCACCAGTGCGTTCATGTCCGTTCTGGTGCCGATGTGAAGCGTGCGCAGACTGCGGTGGCAGTTGCCTTTGCTTCCCGGGTTGCGTTTGCTTTCGGTGAAGATGCGCCGGACTTCATAGACGGCCCACGGCTGAGCGTCGAGTGCGGCCTCTACCGTGGCTACCACGTCGTGCAGGCCGCAGTTGACGGCGGTTTGATAGGCCGATGTTGTGCCGCCCCAAAGGGTGGAGCGAGGATTGAATGCTAGAGCCGACCGCTCGAGCAGCAGCGCTTCGACCGCCTTGGCGGGTTCGCGGCGCCACCTGGCGAGCAGCTCGGCCTTCTCAGGTCCAAATTGGAACGGGCAGAAGCCGCAGCACGACCTCGACCAAGGTTCGCCAAACTTCTGTTCCGAATAGGAGTGACATCGTTGGCGGTCCCAGCCCCACTCGATGAGCGGATGCCATGCGGTGCGCCAGTTGGTGCTATAGGAGTGGTCGCGGGTCGCCCGGTCGTCTTCGTCAGCATATGTATGCGTGGACGTTGTCCACCCCGTTGCTGATCGTTTTGGCGACGCCGGCGATGGGTGGTTCGGTGGTTGCCGGGGCTGAGGCGCCGTCGAGGAAGGTGTCAACACGCAGCGCCTGCGCTGCGGCGAGGACGGACGGTGTTGACGGCCGGCGAGCGGCGGCGAGAGTCGGCTTCGGACGGCCTCGCACTGTCGGCAAGCCGTCACTGCGATGAACCGTTCGTACCACGTTCGCCGCTGACCTGCTGCTCGTTGAGCAGGGGGTGTTCGTGTACCGGTTGCCAGAACCGATTGATGACTGGGACGGCTTGACGCCGTTGCCCGACTGGTTGAATGGCGCTTCGCCGTCGGCGGTGTGGTGGGCTTTGCGGGCGGTGTTGGCGCTTGCCGACGCTGGAGCTGACATTGGCTGGCGTGGAGATATGCGGCATCTGCCATCGGTGGGCGCTGTGCTGACTCCCGCTGGGGTGACGGCCTTTCTGGTGGTCAAGCAGGACGACAACGGTATTACTTTCGTGGTGTCCGCATCGGACGGACGGTGGATCGCAGATCTTACGCAGGCGTGTGTACGCGTGCAGGGGCGCGAGATCGGGGCATGGGTTCATCCTCGTCGCGACGATGCCGCTGGGTTGGAAGCGCTGGCGTATGCGCGGATGCTGGATCGGCAACCAGGCGCGGAACCGGCGTTTTGACCGCTGGGGTGTGCAGTTGAGTTTCAGCTGGCGGGTGCGGTTTACCTTGCGCGCCAGGCGACAGCCGGTGAATCCCCGGCCGTTGCTGGCGGAGCTGGACGGGCTGGGCGGATGGCTAGACGAAGAGGATATCCCGGATGGGATACCGTTTCTGATCGCCCCTGACGGTAGTTTCGATGTATCGCTGAACATGTATTTTCGGACCTATCGGATGGTGATGGCGTCGCCGCACACCCAGGAGGCGGCGGCCCGGGATCTGGCCCGGTTTCTGGATTTCGTGTGGTTCCACCGGCCCGCGGTTGCCGGGGAGGGCGAAGGGTTGACTCGGCCGCGGTCGTGGCGCGAGGCGCTGGAGGCTGACCGGCGGGCGTTTGAGTGGTGGCGCTGCCGTGACGAGGCGGGTCCGCTGATCGCGGGGGCGACGTGGGACCGGGAGGTGGCCTCGGTCAACGGGTTCTATCGATGGGCAGCCGGCTCGGGCCATGTCGCGGTGTCACCGATGGTTCAGCGGGCCTCGCGGTACCACAGGAAACGTCATCGTTCCTCTGATGTGGACGGAACAGTGCCGGCCGAGTATCGCCCGGACCGGCAAAACGATCGGGTGGCGTGGCTGACGCCGCAGATGTACCGGACCTGGCGCGATGTCGGTGTGCGCGGCTACCTGCCGGAAGGGTTACCGGACAATCGATTCCGCGGGCGGATGGTGGCACGTAACTCCGCTTTCACCGATCTGATGATCCGCACCGGTCTGCGGCTGGAAGAACAGGCCAGCCTGACCATGTTCGATGTCGCGCAGCGCGACGGCTTCGCTGGTTATCACCGCTCGTGGTTGCCTGCGGCGATCGCCAAGTACGGCTCGGCCCGCAGCGTCTACACCCCCGATGGTGTGCTGCGCGACCTGTGGACCTACATCGAGGTCGACCGGGCAGCGGCCGTTGAACTGGCGCAGCGATCCGGCCGGTATGACGCGATCCCCAATGCGTTGATCGTGGAGGCGCCGGCGCGGCGCACGGTACCGCTCGGCGGCAGGCGAGTCGGTGTGGATCGCCTTGACCCCGGCCAGCGCAGGCGGTTGCTGATACGCACCGACGCGGGGTTGGAACCTGCGCTGCTGTGGCTGAGCGAGGACGGCATGCCCGTCGGTCTGGGTGGATGGAAGTCGGTGTTTCGCACCGCGAGTACACGTTGCGCCGCAGCCGGGTTAGGCATCTACTGCCACGCCCATTTACTTCGGCACAGCTTCGCGGTCACCACACTTGAGCACCTGCAACGTGGGCATCTTGCCGCCCTGGGCGAGATGAACCCTGAGCAGCGGCGCCACTATCAGATGGTCTTCGGCGACCCATTGGATTGGGTACGCCGTCGCCTCGGTCATCGATCCATCGAGACGTCGCTGAAGTACCTGCATACCTTGGCGGAACTGGAGATGGAGACCCGCCTGGCTCTGATCGCCGACCCGTGGGAAGACCCACGCCTGATCCGCCCAGACGACCTGGGCAAAGAGAGCGGCCAGACATGAGCGCGGTCAAACCTGCGCGCACGACGAAACGCGGCCGGTCGTCGGCGCGGCCGACCGATCAGTACGAGGCACCCGTCGCACCAGCCAATCGGCCCAACGCGCTGGCGGTCCCGTTCTCCGGCCGCGACGGACGGCACCACGTGTTCAACTTCGCCGGGTTCCCCATCGCCGGCATGCGCGCCGTGGTGGCCGAGGCGTTCGCGGTGAGGATCGGTCACACCGGATCGCTGCACACGCTTTCCAGCGCGGTCAATGCCTGGTCGGCGATCCGCCGGTTCACCCAGTTCCTGCACGGGCTGCCGCGCCGACCGCAGCGCGTCGAGTCGATCACCGCGCAGCATCTGCGCCGCTACCGGCTACACCGGTTGGCCACGATGAGCGAGGTGGCGGTATACGCCGAGATGCGGCGGATCTGCCGTCTGCTGCAGGAGGTCTCGGCCGACGGGCTCCTGGCCGAGACCCGCGCGGCGCTGGCAACCGGCCAGTTGAGCGCCAAACCCCAGCGGCGCACCGGCGTGGCGGGCTACACCGACGAGGTGTTCGACCAGATCATGCGGGCGGCCCGCGCGGATGTCGCGGCGATCCGGGACCGGCTGGCAGACGGAGAGCGCCGCCTGGCCAAGGTCTCCGCCGACCCGGACGCTTCCGGCACGCCGGAACTGATGGGCATGGCCACCACCGGCGAGGTTCCCATGATCAGGCATGCGGGTTTTGACACGCCGAACCCACGGTTGCGCAAACAGATGGCCAGCCGGCTGTTCCTGGTATGCGGGGATTCCACCCCGCTGCTGGTGCTGGCAGTGGGGTTGTCCGGCCGCAACGGTGAAACGATCAAAGAGCTTCCCGTGCAGCATCAGCTCCTCGACGATCGCGCGGTGCAGCTTCGGGTGACCAAACGCCGCCGCGGCAACGGAAACTGGTACGCCGACGTGGTGTGGGAGATCGGCCCGCCACACCGCAGCCTGCACACCCCGGGCGGTCTGTATCTGCTGATCCTGCAACTGACCGCACGGTCGCGTGCGTTCAGCGGATCGAACACGATCTGGTCGCTGTGGGCCGGCGGCTCGGTCAAACACCGGCTGGAAGGCGGTGGCCACGCTGACCCGTTCGCCAAGCAGTTGTCGGTCGGGCTGGAGCTTTCGCGGTGGGCGCGTTCTCACGGGCTGACCGAAGGTGGCCGGCCGTTGAGGCTGACTCTCAACCGTCTGAAAACGACGGTGGAACGCCGTCACACCCGCGCTGTCGGCGGGCATCTTCCTTCGGCGGTGCGCACCAACACCCAGGACGTGCTGTTCGGCAGCTATCTGGCTGGAGATCCGGTAGTGCGCGACTGGGCCGATGACCTCATCGGCGAGGCCATCGCCGACGCCGAAACCACCGCCCGAGACGCCCACAAGCGGGCTCTGGCCGCCAGCGGCGGACAACTGCCGGTAGTGGGCGACGAGAAAGCACAGGCACATACGGCCACGGCGTTCGCCGCCTGCACCGCGATCAGCGACAGCCCGTTCAACGACGGAGTGTGCCGGGCCTCGTTTCTGGCCTGCTTCGCCTGCCGCAACGCCGTGGTGTCCGCAGCGCACCTGCCGGCGTTGGTGGCCTTGCAAGCCGAACTGGAACGCCGGTGGCATCAATCGGCCAGCACCCGTTGGTGGCGCCGTTACGGCCAGGCCTGGCTGGCGATCACCGAAGATGTCCTGCCCACGTTCACCCCGGCCGAGCTGGAAGCGGCCCGCACACCGATCGCGGTGTCCCCGGCACAGCTGCTCGATCTGCTGGAAGGACCGGTGCAGCTATGAGCACGGCAGCCGCAGTTGCATGGCCGCAACCCAAGCCGTCAGTGCCAGGCGATCGGCTGGTGCTGGCGGGCAGGCCGCTGCGCGCGGGAACCGAGCTGGCAGGGACCAGCCGCTACCGCGACGACGTATGGGATCTGGGGCCGGCGCAGCTACAGAAACATCTCGTCGGCAAGGTGCTGGACTTCACCACCCTGCCCGCGGCCTACCGCGTGACCGCCAAGCAGCTGTTCTACGCCGTGCTCGCCGGGCCCTGGCCCGAAGGCGAACGCATGCTCGGCCCGGTCACCATCCGGGTGGCGTTCACCAAACTCAAGATCTTCACCACCTGGCTGGCCACCCGGGGCAGCCCGCCACTGGCCAAGGTCACCCCGGATGACATCGACGCCTACCGTCGGGCACAGGCGGCGCGGCAGGTCTCCGAGAGCTGGCTGTTCGGGCTCCAGCAAGCCATTCGGCATCTGTGGGCCTACCGCAACGTTCTCGACGACCACCTGCGCTTTGACCCCACCGGGCTCGACGGCTGGTATGCCGGGCGAACCATCTACGGCCGCAGTCGCGAAAACAGCACTGACCGTATACCGGAAGCCGTGCTCGGGCCGCTGCTCGGGTGGGCGTTACGGTTCGTCGACGAACTGTCGGGCGACATCCTGGCCTCACGCCGCGAATGGGCCGAGCTGTATGCGCGGGACTTCACCCGCTGGAAAGGACACCGCGACCCGGGAGAAAAGACCGTGGCCCCGCTGGCCATGGCGGTGCTGCAACGCTACCGGCAGGCCGGGCGGGCACTGCCCGGCATCGCCGTCGGACGCCGCGCCCGCAGCGCGACCGGCGTGAACCTGTCCCACCTCGCACGGGAGATCGGCTGCCAGCGCAACTCCATCTCGGAGACGAAGATCGGGCGCGGCGCCCTGGACGCGGCGATCGCCGAACTCGGCATCGACGACGACGCCTACCTGTGGACACCGATGACCGCTACGATCGGCGGCCGGCTATGGCTTCCCCGGATGGTCTACCGGCTGCACAAATATCACGAGCAGCGCCTCAACACCGCCTGCTACATCGTGATCGCCTACCTGTCCGGGATGCGTGACAGCGAAGTCAAACACCTGCGCCGCGGCTGCCTGAGCGTGCACCGCAGCGCCGATGGGACGCTGAGCCGATACAAGCTGACCAGCCGGGCCTTCAAAGGCGAATCCGATCCCCACGGAGTCGAAGCCGCATGGGTCGTCGGGGAACCCGTCGCCCGCGCCGTGGCGATCATCGAACAACTCCAGCCACCCGAACAGCAGCTACTGTTCGCGCCGCTGCCCTCCGGGCACCACTTCACCCGCCGCCGTCACGGCCGTGAACACGCCAACGAAGTGCTCACCAGCAAAGCCACCAACCAGGACATCGCCGGTCTGATCGCCTGGATCAACGACTACTGTCGCGAACACGGACTGCCCGATAACATTCCCGACGTCGCCGGGCAGCCGCCGGCCGTTGTCACCAGCCAGTTCCGGCGGACCCTGGCCTGGTTCATCGCGCGTCGGCCGGGCGGGTCGATCGCCGGAGCGATCGCCTATCGGCACCACACGGTGCAGATGTTCGAGGGTTACGCCGGGACTTCCGAATCGGGATTCCGGCCCGAAGTCGAAGCCGAGCAAGCCCTCGCCCGCGGCGAGCAGCTCGCGGTGATGGTTGAACGCCATGAACACCAGCGGCTATCCGGGCCGGCAGCCCAGCAAGCCGACCTGCGGCTACGCGAGCTCGGGCAGCACCTGCGATTCGCCGGAGTCGTGCCCACCGACCGGCGCCAGCTCCACAAACTGATCACCCGCCACGACCCGCACATCTACCCCGGCGAATTCGTCACCTGTGTACACAACCCGGAGAAAGCGCTGTGCCACACCGGCACCCGCACCACGCCGGCACTCGGAGACTGCCAACCGCTGGCCTGCCGCAACGTCGCGCTCACCCCGGAGAACAAACACGCCTGGGATCAGCGTAAACAAGACCTGGACACGGCACTGCGACACCCTGAAGTTCTTGCGCCAGCGGTGCTAGAAAGACTTCGTCAACGCCAAGATATGATCCGTAAGCTGCTGGGTGAGGCCGAGTGAGCATCACCGACCAGCAACTGCGCGCCGTTGCAGCGCAGCTCCTCGAAAATGCGGCAGCCGGTCGAGCCAAGGCCACGATCACTGCCCTGGCCGAGCGAGCTGGCATCACACGCCCGACGCTGTATCGCAACCACCCCGCCGCCGTCGAGGATTTCCTCGGCCAGGCGGCGAAGATGCGGGTGGCGACACCTCGTGCACCTAGGCCCAGGCGCGCCGAGGACGACAAGCTCGCCCGACTGCGATACGACAACGAACAACTGAAACTGCACCTGGACCTCTACGAAGAGCACATCCGGCGGCTCACCATCGAAAACAGTCGGCTCCACACAGAACTTGAGTCAGCAGCCGCAGTAATCCGGCTACCCATTCGGCGAATGGACTGACAGGTTCCATTTTGTCCCATTCGGCGAATTCAGCTGGGATGCCCCTGCTTTGATCACCTCAGGCACGCCGCCAACTCCTTCTCTGGATGATCACCGGTCGCGCGTGATATTGGCCGCAGCTTGGCTTCACGCGCGGTCGGGTTGTGGCGAAACCTGACCTCAATGGCGGACCTAGGCCCGAGCCAATTCGCAGCTTGCTTAACCAGGTGCTGCGCTCGATACTGTCAGCCGTGGACCGAAAGGCGGTAGTCAATGAGGGAAATAGGTCGGCGGGTCCTGCCAGTCTATCTTGCGATCGATGTCTCCGGCTCGATGGCTGGGCAAAGCCTTGCGTCGGTGGAGCAGGCGCTACTCCAGTTCGCTGATGAGCTTGCCGCGAGTCCAATCCTTGGCGACACGGTACGAGTTGCGATCATTGAATTTTCAGATTATCCCGAAGTGATCCTGCCGCTGTCGGACATGACCCGTGTCCGGGCCATTCCCCGGCTGCGTGCACGGGGCGCAACCAACCTCGGCGCATTGTTCGTGTTTCTTGAAAAGCTGATCCGATCCGACATCCATCGACTGCGGGGCGAGGATGCGCAAGTGTTCCGGCCATTGGTGCTGTTGCTCACCGATGGACTCCCCACTGATAATTGGCGCGGAGCCCATGAAAGCTTCATGCAGACGGCAAGAGCGAACCTCATCGTGATCGCCCATGAGGACGTTGACGGCTCATTCCTTGAGCAACTGCGGGCTCTGCGAATCTACCGGTGGACTCCGTGGGACGGCCCGGGTCGTACACTGTCGAATGTTGTCATTGAGATGACGCAATCTTTGGTGAGATCGACAGTGGTGACAGAGCCGAGGCTTCCCAATTCGCTTCAGCCGCCGGGACCCATCTCTGACGTCTCCGACGAGTGGGTGTGACTCGCCGCCATGGGTTCGCTTTCTGTCCTCAGCGAGGATCAGCTGATTCTTCGTGCACTCGTCGGTCGTGGCGGCACGGCGAGCGTTTACGAGGTCCATGGATATGACGGGGGCATGCTGTTCAAGAAGTACGATCAGCCGCGTGACCCAGCCGGAATGAGCCAGCTCATTGCGATCATGAGTCAGAGTGATGCTGATGTTCAGGCGGTCCTCCGGGCGAGTTTGGCCTGGCCTGACCGCATGGTTACCTCCGAAGACGGGCAGCTATCGGGCGTATTGATTCCGAAGGCGCGGCAAGCATTTGTCGCCCATCTAACCGTCGGTCCGCCAAGGTTACGCGATCTGAACTATTTGCTCTACGAGGAACGAGCTGCGCGTGTGGGCGTCGTCCCACTACCGCTTGTGAAAAAGCTGAGAATCGTCACCGCTCTCGCGCGGGTCCTTAGCCTGCTCCAAGGGCTGGGCCTGGTTTACGAGGATCTCGCAGCACAGAATGTGTTATGGACGACGGATCCGGCACCGGACGTCTTCTTGCTGGATTGCGACTCGTTGCGCAAAGTAGACTCCCAGCCCGGCGATGCTCTATATACGACAGCTGACTGGACTGACCCGCGAGTTTTGAGTGGCCAGGTCCGCCGGCCGGACCACGCCTCAGTTGCATATGGATTGGGCCTACTTCTAATCCGTACCCTGAATAGTCCGACCTGGCATCCGAGCACCGATGCCTTAGAAGGCATCGAGGGTATGCAGATGGTACCTACACCGTTGAGAAAGATCCTCGCTGGCTCGCTGCGCAGGCAACTGCCGCGTCCAACGTTGGAACGATGGATCGAAGCGCTCGACGAAGCCATCGATAGTGCTCTGCCTACAGAGGTTCAGACGTCACCGCCGAGGGTGGCGTTACTTCGCCGGGCCACGCTTGGCGGTTGGCAATTTCAGACGAAGGCGCGCCTAGCCATGACCATCGGGGTCCTGTGTGGTGTCGCGGCCGGCATCGCCGCAATGTTGGCCTGGCGATGACGACGACATCAGCAGATAGGCGAGCACATGGACGGGACTCGAAGCTATCGATCTCCGAGGTAGACAACGTAATTCTCCAACCGGCGGGAACCGAAGAGGTACAACGACCCTGGCTTCACTCG
>JBIOYB010000011.1:0-7203 GCA_044869915.1 Allorhizocola sp. | reverse complement strand
AGTGCGGCTTCTCCTCCACCGTGGAGGGCAACGCCCTGACCCGCGACCAGCAGATCGCCAAGCTCGCCCTGATCGTGGAGACCGCCGAGGAGGTCTGGGGTTAGTTATATACTCATACGCATGAATACTTCGATTAGAGCGCTGGCGGTCGCCGCGGCCTTCACCCTGGGCATGCTGGCGATGCCCCCGGGCGCCGCCACGGCCGCCGCGTCCGCGCCGCACTGCGAGTCCGGCGCCTCACGCTTCTTCTGCTTCGGCTCCAGCGTGGGGACCACCACGTGGACGGTGACGTTCGTCTTCCCGCCCGCGCAGACCGTGGTCTTGACCACCCCGGGCTCGACCCTGTCCACGTCGTGCCCCAACCCGCGCCGGTCGGTCCGCGTCTTCTACAGCTTCGTCAACGCCAGCGGCGTCACCGAGACCAGCCCCAGCACCAGCTTCATCTGCAACCCGGGCCCCTGGCCGTGATCGGCAGCCGGCCTGACGATCGGCCGGCCCTGACCCCTCCCCTGCCCGAAACCCACTTGCCCTGACCCATCCCCCCGGCCTGAGCCGGTCGGCTCTGACCCATCGCAGCAGCCGACCGGCCTCCGGGGTCACGCCGGCATGCCCGTGCCACCCACACCCGGCAAACGGCAAAGGCACGGGCCGCCAAGGCTACTGAGCGCCACGGACAGTCCAAACACGACAATGCCGAGCACGATGTTGTACAGCGGGACGACGACTCGTGCGGGCCTTCATTTGACGCGGAAGACGTCGCCGCGCGGGGTGAACGGCAGCCGCGCCCCACGCGGGATGAGGAAGGCGTGCTCGCGGCGGACGCGCACGAAGTCGCAGTCGCCGTCGGTGATGACGAGGATCGGCCCGTCCTTGGGGAAGTCGTCGGCGCTCTCCAGCAGGTTGATCCCGGGTTGCAGGATCGTGCCGCCCCGGCCGCGCACCCGCACCCGGCCGGCGATGTCGTCCACCTCCACATATCCCGCGTCGTACGCGGCCGCGTCGCAAAACACGACCCGCGCCGCCGGCACGTCCCGAGCCGTGGCATAGGCGGCGATCGCGCCCAGGGCTTTGCCCAGCAGCGCGGCCTCCATGGAGCCGGAGGTGTCCAGCACCACGCCGAAGGTGCGCTCCCTGACCGCGATCTCGGGCCGGTGCCGGCCCGGGCGCGGAATGTCCGGTGTGGACGCTTGCCGCCGCGAGGGCCGGGCGTAGGTGCGCGTGGCCTCCAGCGGGGTGAAGTGGCGGTCGAACCACTGCGCCAGCTCGACCTCCCACGGCGGGGGCGGATGCTCCAAAACCCGGATCTCCTCCTCCAAACCGGAGGGCACCAGGCCGCGGCCGAGCGGCCGATGGTAGTCCAGCCCGCCGATCAGGGCGCGCCGGTAGAAGTCGTCGAGATCTCCGGCGTGCCGTGCCTCGCCCGGCGCCGGTGTGGATGCGGCGATGATGTCGCCGAGGCCGTGCCCGCGCAGGGTGGCCATCTTGCGGTATCGACGAAGGTTGCGGCAGATCTCGTCGTACACGTCTTCGGCCCCACGGCCTTTGAGCGCGGGGTCGTAGAGGCATCCCTCCGGCATCTCGCCCACGCCCATCTCCACCAGCCATCCGTTGATGACCTAATCGGTGGCGACGTTCCACAGGTATGGCTCGCGCGGGCCGACCCTTTCGCCGTGGCGCAGGGCAGCGTGCAGCATTTCGTGGGCCAGGACAAACCGATGCTCGCCGGGTGTCATCGCGCGCAGCGGGTTGACGTAGTGGTAGCTCATGGCCCGGAAGATCGGATAGCGCAGCGCCGACGCGCATCCGTCCACAAACGACTTCTCGTGCGGATCGATCTGCTCATTCTTCTTGCGTGCCAACGATGGTCCCCTAATTGCGCGCGGCCACGAGCCGGGGCAGGTCCCGGGTGACCTCGACGAGAAACCATGTCGGCAGCACGGGCTCGCCTTCGCCGTCGGCGGCCATCACCAGCTGGGCACACTCCAGCGAGATCTCCGCCAGCTCGACCAGCATCGCCTTGGCCCGCAACGCGAACTCGCGCACGTGGCGGCTGGCGTGCTCGCGACTGGCCGGCAGCTCCTTGATGAGGCGGGCGCGGAACGTGTCGGCGAAGAAGTAGAGCAGATCCCGGTCAGTCGCGGCGCGCGGCCAGGAGGCCTCACCGTGCACGATCGTGTCGAGCCCGTAGCGGTGCCGCACCGTCTTGACGTAGGCGGTGAAAGAGTTGGCGTGCTGCGCGGTCAGCGTGCCGTGCGCCAGCAACCGCAGCGTCTCCTCCTCCTCCTCCTCGGCCTCGCCGAAGTCGAGGCCGAAGGAGTGCAGCGCGTCGGAGAGCATGTGCCACGAGCGAGGCGTGGAGAACGGCTCCTCGGTGCGCGGCGGCGTCACCCACAGGTGATCCGGCCGCTGGGTCAGATAGTCCAGCACCAGCGCGTGGATGCCGGCCGAGGCGGGCCAGCCGATCCAGTCGGCCGCCGAGGCACGCAGGTGCACATGCACCAGGCGGTTGATCAGTGCCGACGCCATCGGTTTGGCCAGGGCGTTGTCGGTGGTCCGGTTGCCCGCTCCGATCACGATGGATCCGGCGGGCAGCTCGTAGTCGCCGATCCGGCGATCCAGGATCAGCGATTAGAAGGCCTTCTGCACCTCCGGGGTGGACGCGTTCAGTTCGTCCAAAAACAGGCAGTAGGGCTCGTCCCGGGCGATCATCTCGGGCGGCGCGAACCGGCTGCGGCCATCGCGCAGCTCCGGCACGCCGATCAGGTCCTCGGCCGCCAGCTGCGTGCCCACGAGCGTCACGCAGGGCAGCCCGAGGGACTCCGCGAACGCCCGCACCAACGAACTTTTGCCGATCCCCGGCGCGCCCCACACGAACACCGGCCGCACGACCGCCACATGCAGCAGCAGGTCGGGCAGCCGAGCCGGGGTCACCGAGATCGAGGAGTACACGAACAGCAAGTATGCCGACCACGCGCCGCTGTCGCAGCCGCTTATTTCTCCTTGCGGCCGGGGATTCCCTTGAGATGCCGGCCCATATGCCGGGCGATCTCCCGATCGGCATCCCGTTGGGCCAGTACTTGCCGCTTGTCGTAGGAGGACTTGCCGCGCGCGACGGCCAGCTCGACCTTGGCCCAGCCGTTCTCGAAGTACATCGACAGCGGCACCAGCGTCAGCCCGGCCTCCTTGACCTTGAGCAGGATCTTCCTGATCTCGGCGCGATGCAGCAGCAGCTTGCGACTGCGTCGCGGCTGGTGGTTGGCCCGGTTGCCGTGGCTGTACTCGGCGATGTGCAGGCCGTGCAGCATGATCTCGCCATCGCGCTCCTGCGCGAAAGCCTCCACAATGGACACCCGCCCCGCCCGTGCCGACTTCACCTCGGTGCCCACCAAGGCGATCCCCGCCTCGTAGGTCTTGAGAATGGCGTAGTCGTGCCGCGCCCTCTTGTTGGAGGCGACGAGTTTGCGGCCGGTCTCCCTGGGCATGGCTAGCCGCCCACCGCCACCGGCGTCAGCTCCTGCACGATGTCATCGACTCGGGCCTTCGCGTCACCGAAGAGCATCTGCGTGTTTTCCCGGAAAAACAGCGGATTCTGTACGCCGGCGTATCCGGCCGCCATCGACCGCTTGAACACGATGACGTTTTCGGCTTCCCACACGCGCAGGACGGGCATGCCGGCGATCGGGCTGCCCGGGTCGGCCGCGGCCGGATTGACCGTGTCGTTGGCCCCGATCACCAGCACGACCGACGTTTTGGCGAAGTCCTCATTTATTTCGTCCATTTCCAAAACAATGTCATATGGTACGTGTGCCTCCGCCAGCAACACGTTCATGTGACCGGGCAAGCGGCCCGCAACCGGGTGGATCCCAAATCGCACCCGCACGCCGCGTTCGCGCAGCCTGCGGGTCAGCTCGGCGACCGGATACTGCGCCTGCGCCACGGCCATGCCATAGCCCGGCGTGATGATGACCGACGTGGCGTTGCGCAGCAGCGCGGCCGCCTCCTCGGCGTTGATTTCGCGGTGCTCCCCGTGATCGGCGGTGTCCGGTGCGACGTTCTCGATGCCGAACCCGCCCGCGATCACCGAGAGGAACGAGCGGTTCATCGCCTGGCACATGATGTAGGACAGGTAGGCGCCCGACGAGCCCACCAACGCGCCGGTCACGATCAGCAGGTTGTTGTTGAGCAGGAAGCCCGAGGCCGCCGCCGCCCAGCCCGAGTAGCTGTTGAGCATCGACACGACCACCGGCATGTCCCCGCCGCCGATCGAAGCGACCAGGTGCCAGCCCAACGCGAGCGCCACCACGGTCACCGCGACGAGCAACCCGAGGTGCGGCTCGCGTACAAATTGGACGGTCAGCGCCACGAAGGCGACCAGCGCGCCGAGATTGAGCGCGTGCCGGCCGGGCAGCATCATCGGGCTGGAGTTAATCTTCGCGGCCAGCTTCAGATAGGCCACAATCGAGCCGGTGAAGGTCACCGCGCCGATGAACACGCCGATGAAGATCTCGGCGTGGTGGATGCGCAGCAGCGAGCCGGACAGCTCGGCCTGATGCCCGGTGTCAATCCCGGTGACCATCCCGGTGTCCAGGTATCCGTTCCAGCCCACCAGCACCGCGGCCAGGCCGACAAAGCTGTGCAGGATCGCGATCAGCTCCGGCATGCCCGTCATCTCCACGACCCGGGCGCGCCAGAAGCCCAGCACCGCGCCGATCACCATCGCGGCCACGAGCAACCCGATGCCCGCCGCGGCGATGCTCTGCGCGGCCAGCCCGATCGTGGCGGCAAGCGCGATGGCCATGCCGGCGATGCCGTAAACGACACCCGAGCGGGAAGTCTCGTGTTTGGACAGTCCGGCCAGGCTGAGGACGAACAGCAGGGCAGCGACGATGTAGGCCGCCTGCGCGGCCGTATGCGCGGTCATCGGATATCAGCCCTTCGAGAACATGCTGAGCATGCGTTTGGTCACGGCGAACCCGCCGAAGATGTTGATGCTGGCCAACAGGATCGCGGCGAAAGACAGCGCGGTGACCAGGGTGTTGCCGTGGCCGATCTGCAGCAGCGCGCCGATCACGATGATGCCGGAGATCGCGTTGGTCACCGACATCAACGGCGTGTGCAGCGCGTGGTGCACCTTGCCCACCACATAGAAGCCGATGACGATCGCCAGCACGAAGACGGTGAAGTTGCCGATCAGCTGGCTGGGCGCGATCGCGGTCAGCAGAAACAACGCCGACAACGCCAAGCCGGCCGTGAGATAGGTGCGGCTGGGCTTGCGGGGCGTCTCGGCGCTCGCGACGACCGGCGCGGCTGCCGCCTGCGGCGCGGCCGACACCTGCACCGGCGGAGGCGGCCAGGTCAGCTCGCCCTCCCGGACCACGGTCATCGAGCGCAGTACCACATCCTCAAAATCCAGCGTGATCTGGCCGTCCTTGGCCGGCGTCAGCAGCTTCATGAGATTGACCAGGTTGGTGCCGTAGAGCTGTGAGGCCTGGGCCGGCAGCCGGCCGGGCAGATCGGTGTAGCCGATGATGGTCACCCCGTTGCCGGTCACCACCACCTCACCGGCCACCGAACCGGCCACGTTGCCGCCTTGCGCGGCGGCCATGTCCACGATCACGCTGCCGGAACGCATGCCGGCCACGTGTTCGGCCGTGATGAGCTTGGGCGCCGGGCGGCCCGGGATCAGCGCCGTCGTGATGATGATGTCGACCTCGGCTGCCTGCTGCGCGTAAAGCCTTGCGGCCAGGCGGTCATAGTCCGCCGAGGTCGCCTTCGCGTACCCGTCGGCGCTCGCCTCCTGCTCGACCTCCACGGCCAGGAAGTCACCGCCCAGCGAGCGCACCTGCTCGGCCACCTCGGGCCGCGGGTCGGTGGCGCGCACGATCGCGCCCAGGCTCTTGGCGGCCCCAATCGCGGCAAGGCCGGCGACACCAGCGCCGGCCACGAGAACTTTCGCGGGAGCAACCTTGCCGGCGGCGGTCACCTGCCCGGCGAAGAACCGGCCGAAAGCGTGCGCCGCCTCGACCACCGCCCGGTATCCGGCGATATTGGCCATCGAGCTGAGTACGTCAAGCGATTGCGCCCGGGAGATGCGCGGCACCGCGTCCATCGCCAGCACGGTGATCGGCCGCCGCGCCAGCGCCGCGACCAGATCCGGATTCAGCGCCGGGCTGATCAGGCCGATCAGGGTGGCGCCATCGCGCATCCTGGCGATCTCGTCACCGGACGGCGGGTTGACCTTGACCACCACATCGCATTGCCACGCCTCGAAGTTGTCGACGATTTTCGCGCCGGCCTCAAGGAATTCCTCATCGCCGAAGCTCGACTTCGCCCCGGCCCCCGACTCGACCACGACCTCATAGCCAAGACCGATCATCTGACGGACCGTTGCCGGTGTCGCTGCCACGCGGGTCTCGCCGGCAGCCGACTCGGCGACCACACCAATGTGAACTTGTTGTTGCACGAACTTTCCCCTCCGGACGGTGGCCCTCAGATCAGATCGATCGGAATGACCACCTTACCGATGGTTCAGGCCGCCCGGTCACCCCGGCCCCCGGCTGCCCCCCCACGCCAGCTCCTGACCTGCGGCCGCTCCCGCTGCGGCACGATCGTGTACATATCGTGTACATGGGGTCTCGCGCGGACGCGACGCCGACCTCGTAGACGCCGAACCGGGTGACCGCCGAGGCTGCCAGCAGCGCCGCCCCGGCAGCGCGGACAGCACCCGGCTACGCCGGCCCAACTGCGCGCCGAGCGTGCCCAACACGGTCAGCGCCCGGCCGACGCGCAGCAGCCGGCCGGCTCGGCCGGTCCGGTATGGCTCGCTGAGCAGTCCCCGGGGAGCGGGCCGACTTCGCGGCGGCTCCCGGCCCGTGCGATCTTCGCCGGTGAGCTGCCGGTACACCGGCCAGCGGGAGATCCAGGCGCGAATGCCCATGGGCCTCACCCTATGCCCGCATTTCAGTGGGAAAGTTCGTTATTGGGGGACCGACAGAGGCCCCATGACCAGGGCATTAGCCTGCCAGAACCTCAATTTCGGGCTCTGGGCGGCCATGCGGGGTGTTATTATCCATATTTGGGATGATTTTGGAGCGGGAGCCCGAACTATCGATCCGGACAGTCCGGAGGTGCGTGATGGCGGTGTACGAGTATCGGTGCGCTCGATGCGGCGGCTTCGACGTCAACCTCGCGATCGGCACCGCG
>JBIOYB010000010.1:0-6131 GCA_044869915.1 Allorhizocola sp. | reverse complement strand
GTAGAACGCCCATCGCCAGCTCAGATGATCGGTGAACAGCCCGCCCAGCAGTGGCCCGACGACCGTCACGATGCCGAACACCGCGCCCAGCGCGCCCTGGTATTTGCCGCGTTCCCGCAGCGGGATGTAGTCGGCGATGAGGGCCATCGCGGTGACCATCATGCCGCCGGCGCCGAAACCCTGTACGCCCCGCCAGGCGATGAGCCAGTGCATGCTGCCGGCCAGCCCGCAGAAGATGGAGGCCACCAGGAAGATCGCGATGCTGACCTGGAACAGCAGCTTGCGCCCGAACAGGTCGCCCAGCTTGCCGGCCAGGGCCGTGGCGATGGTCTCGGCCAGTAGGTACGCCGTCACGACCCAGGAGATGTGTGAGGCCCCGCCCAGATCGGCGACGATCGTCGGCAGTGCGGTGCCGACGATCGTCTGGTCGAGCGCGGCGAGCAGCATGCCGACCGCTACTGCGGCGAATACGGCCTGCTGGCTGACCTTCACATAATAGATTTAACCGGAAATCACCAGTTAAATCCGGCGGTGTAGGTAACCTGAGCGAGCACCGCCTGCCCGCTCACGTTCGGGTGGAAGTAGTCCCATGTGGACACCTGCGACAGCAGGAACGGATAGTTGAAGACGGCGTTGTCGTCGAAGTCGCAGTTGGCGCCGTAGGCCGCGCACGCCTGCGCCAGCTGCGTGTTGAAGTCGATGACCCGCTGGCGCACGCGGTTACGCCGGTCCTCGTCGGCCGCGGCCGTCGAGGTCGGGTTGGCCAGCATCGACTGGCAGACGCTGAACGTGCTCCACGCGCTGCGCGCCGAGCCGCTGTCCTTGCCGACCGACCACAGCCGCTTGATGTCCGGGATGGAGATCACTGCGACCTTGGCGTTGGGCAGGCGGGTCTTGAGCGTGTTGAGGGCCGTGTCGATCTGCGAGCGGAAGGTGGCCACGGAAGTCATCGCGCCCTCGGTGCCGGTGCAGGCGTCGTTGGCCCCGATGAGCATGGTGACGTAGCCGACGCCGCGGCCGGCGACCGTGTTGGCCTGCCCGGCCATGTCGGAGGCCTTGGCGCCCGAGTCGGCGTCGTTGTAGTTGCGGCCGTTGAGCGCCGAGTTCTTGGCGAGGATGCGCCGGTAGTGACTGTTGACGCTGGCGTAGGTGCCCGTGGTCCACGAGCGGCTGGGCCAGTCCGAATACCAGCCGCTGGCGTTGAAGCCCCGGGTGATGGAGTCACCCATCGAGGCCATGGAGCTCGGCGGTGGGCCGGGATCCGCTGCCGCCGGGGTGGCCGCGAGCAGCGAGATGACCAGGCCGGTGGCGAGCGCGAGGGACGTGCGCGCGTACCGCATTGTTACCTCCGGGGGATAGAGGTTGGTCAACGTTACTGCAAGGTAACGTGATCGTCCCCCGCTTCACAAGTCCAACTTGGACATCCATTCCTCCTGGGTAACGGAGCCCGGGGCGCCTCCGTCGCGCGCCAGCTCGTTGGCCATCACCCGGGCGTGTTCGTTGAGCGGGGTCGGTATGCCGTGCAGCCGTCCGAGCAGGACGATTTCCCCGTTGAGGTGGTCGGCCTCGATCGCGCCCGTCCCGCGGGCGAGGCTCTGCCATGACGAGCTGCCCGTGCGTGGCTGGCCCACCGCGTCCCGCACGGTGATGATGTCGCCGCGCAGGTCGGCCGCCTCGTCGTCGGATGTCCAGGCGATGCCCGCCGCGCGCAGCACCGCCTCGCCCTCCGCTCGCACCTTCGCGCGCAGCTCCTGCGAAGACTCCGCCCCGCACACCGCGTTGATTGCGTTGCCCAGGTTCATCAGCAGCTTGGTGTGCTTGAGTCGCATGACGTCGGGCCGGGTAGACGCCTTGAAACCCGCCTCCCGGAAGGCTTCCGCCACCCGCTCCGCAAGGTCGTCATTTCCATATGGGTACCTCCCGAGGTCCAAGATCCCCGGGATGGGCGAGCAGTGCGTGGCGACCACCCCGGGCGTCAAGTGCGTCGTCGGGAACATCACGCACACGCCATACACGTGCTCGAAGTAGCGCAGCGCCAGCCGCTCGTTGGCCACCCCGTTCTGTGCGCAGAACACGTTTGCCCCAACCGGTAGCGTGCGCAGCGCGGCCTCCGTGTCCTGCGACTTCATCGCGAGCAGCACGACATCGCCGTCACGCCACTCGACCTCGTCCGGGCTGCCCACCGCCGGGATGTCCACAGTGGTCTGCGACTCCGGGGTCTGCAGCACGAGTCCATTGCGCCGCAACGCTTCCAGATGCGCGCCGCGCGCGATCAGCGTCACCTCATGCCCGGCCAGCGCGAGCAGCCCGCCCAGCGATCCGCCGACCGCGCCCGCACCATAGACGATGAATCTCATGAGCGGGCACGCTACCGTGTGTGCGTGCCAGAAGCGTACGAGTGGCCCGAAGACGAGATCCTGGACGCGCCGCCCGCGACCCAGCCCCAGGCCCCGGCCCTTGTCCCGCCCCCGGTGCCGGGCCGGCCCCTGCCCCCGGCGCCGCGCCCACTGCTGCCGACGCTCACCCCGCCGCCCCCGCAGTTCGCCCCGCCGCCCGCGCCCAAGCGGCCGAGCATCATGCCGGTCGTCGTCATCGGCACGGTGGCCGCGGCCGCCGTCGCGGTGATCGCGGTCGCGGTCGTCGCGTCGGGCGAGGACAAGCCGAAGCCGCCCGCCGAGATCGCCGGCACGCCGCTGGCGAGCCTGCCGCCCGCCGCGCAGCCATCCGGGCCCGTCACCGACCTCGCGCTGACCGACAACGGCGACAGCCTGGCGGTGACGTGGACCTACCCAAGCGGGGCCAACGGGCCTGTCATCGTGTCGGCCGCGTTCGCCGGCGAACCCATGCGCGCCATGCAATCCCTGCCTGCGGGCGCGCAGACCTACACCCTGCCGGTGCAGGACAAGCAGCGCGACTATTGCGTGACCGTGACCGTCGCCTATTCGTCCGAGAAGATAGTGACGGCGCCGCCGGTGTGCACTAAGCGCAAGACGTGACGCGATACCAGAGGTTTGACGCCTGCGGCGCCTCCGACCGGCGCAGCAACTCGAGCCTGACCGCTGCCCCGCCCGGGTGGTCAAACAGGCGCACGCCGTCGCCCAGCATCACTGGCACGACGCTCACCAGGATCTCGTCCAGCTCGCCTGCCTCGAGGCACTGCCGGGCGACGTCGGCGCCCAGCACGTTGACGTAGTGTTCGCCCGCGGCGGCCTTCGCCTGTGCGACAGCCGTGCCCAGGTCGGACAGGAACGTCACGCCGGGCACGGGCGCGGCCGGTGGCCGGTGCGTGAGCACGAACTGCGGGCCGTCCCAACCCCCGCCGAACGCCTCGCCCTCACCCTCGGTGCCCTTGTAGGGGTCGTCCCCGCCATATGTGCGGCGGCCCACCAGGATCGCGCCGGTCGCGGCGATGAGCTCGTCGACGATCGGGTTGGGCGCGAGATAGCCGGACAGCCACGACATGTCCCCACCCGGCCCGGCGATGAACCCGTCCAGCGACATCGCCGCCGAGTAAAGCATCCTCGCCAAAGCGGGCCTCCCGTTTACCTAAGCGCGCATGATCCACCTTGCCAGCGCGGCGCGCAGGTTGGCCGGCATTCGACCAAAGTCCGGTTGCGCCCGCCACCTCGGGCGGGCGCAACCGGTCGGTCGCCGGGTCAGGACCGTCCGGGCTCGTGCCGGCGCAGGGCCAGCCGGGTCAGCGTGGTCAGCACGATCACCTGGACGGCCAGGAAAATCATCGAACGCCACCACAGCCCCGCGTCGTGCTGCCACAGCGGATCCTGGAAACCCTTGGGCAGCATGCCGAACAGGTTGGTGGTCTCGGCGCCCGCGGCCAGGCCCCACCGCGTCGGGAAGAACCACGCGATGATCTCCATGACCCCGCTGCCCGCCAGGATGAACAGACCGCCGGAGAAGACCAGCTGGCCCATCACCACGACCACCATGATGGGCGTGGTCTGCTCGGTCGTCTTGGCCAGCGAGCTGAAGAACAGTCCGAGCACTGTGGACGCAACCGCTATGCCGACCATCGCCACGATGATCTCCACGGTCTGGCTCTGGATCACCAGCGACCGCGTGGGCGGACCCTCGAACAGCGCGAGATAGACGAACAGCGCCACCTGGGCCGAGTTGACGATGAACAGGACGGTCAGCTTCGAGCTCAAATAAGCCGCAGCCGACAGCCCTACCGCACGCTCGCGGCGATAAATAGCGGCCTCGTTGACGATTTCTCTAATAGATGCCGCGGTACCAAGAAAAGCCGCCCCGGTCACCAAAACCACGAGCAGCTGCATGGCCTGGATGCCCTGCCCAAGGTTGCTGGAGAACGCCAGTCCCTCCTTGCCGGGCGCGGTGTACGAGATCACCGCCAGCACCAGCGGCATGGCCAGAAGGAAGGCGCTGAACCCGCGGTCGGACAGCATCACGTTGAGCATGCGCAGGCACAGCGTGCCATATTGCCGAAGCGGCGCACTGGGATTGCGGGCGAACAGGCGCCAGCCCTGCTTGTCCATATTGGCCGTGCCGGGCTTGGCCGCGGGCTTGGTGGGCCGCGTCCGCGCCATCGTCGGCTCGACCCCGATCTTGTCGGGCAGGGGAGGCTCGGTCGTCATCACCGCGTGCAGCGTCGGCTCGTCATCGAGCTGCCCGCTGCGCTGCGTCGGCACGGTCACGTGCGTCAGCGACGGCTCGGCCGGCCCGTCCGTCGGCGGCTGGACCGCGAGCGCCGGCCGCGGCGCGTTGCGCTCGGTCGGATTGACCGCGCTCACATAGCGCGCGTAAAGCGGGGAGTTACGGAACGCCCGCGTCCACCGCTCCGGCTCATCGCTGATCTTCTGGAACACCTCGGCGTAGTCCTCGGCGTCGAAGAAGCTGAGCAGCTGGTCGGGCGGGCCGAAATAGCCCATCGTGCCGCCGTAGCACATCACCAGCACCCGGTCGCAGTAGTTCAGATGCAGCACGCTGTGCGTCACGACAATGACCGTCTTGCCCTTGTCGGCCAGCTCACGAAGCTCGTTCATGACCTCCTTGTCGAGCGCGGGGTCCAAACCGGACGTCGGCTCGTCGAGGCAGAACAGTGACGGCTCGGTCAGCAGCTCCATGGCGACCGACGCGCGCTTGCGCTGGCCACCCGAGAGCGTGTCGATGCGCTGCTTGGCCCGCTCGGTCAGGCGCATCGTCTGCATGACCTCGTTTACCTTGGCCCATCGCACCTTGCGCGGCACATCATCGGCGAAGCGCAGCGCGGCCGCATACCGTAGCGCCGTGCGCACCTTCAACTGCTTGTGCAACACATCGTCCTGCGGCACCATGCCCAGCCGGTAGCGCAGCTGCGCATAGTCGGCGTAAAGATCCCGCCCGCCATACCAGATCCGCCCCTGCGTCGCGGGCCGCAACCCGGTCAGCGCCTTCACCAACGTCGATTTGCCGCAGCCGCTCGGCCCGATCACGGCCAGCAGACTGCCCTCCGACAACGCAAAACTCACGTCATCAAGCAGCACCTTGTTGCCGATGCGTACCGTCAAATCATCGGCGATCAGTGACGCGGGCCCGGTGTCGACGTGATCGTGCAGCCGGTGCCCGTCGAACAGCAGCTCGTGCCGCCCGATCGAGATAACGTCGCCGGCATGGACGACCATCGGTTTTTGCACCTGTCGGCCATTGAGATAGGTGCCGTTGCGGCTGCCCAGATCCACGACCTGGAACGTGTCGCCGACCTGGCGCACCTCGGCGTGGAAGCGGGTGACCTGCAGGTCGACCAGCACCACTTCGTTGCGCGGGTCGCGGCCGATGCGGATGGGCGCGCCGCCCGCGGGCGCGGCATAGGGCGTCTGCCCGGCTAGGGGCGCCTGCCCGGCGCCAGCAGCGGCAGAGGGGTTGTCGCTTGACACCAGGACATCCTGGCGGCAACCCCGCCTTAGATCAAGCCGGGTGAACAAACCAGACAGCCCCGCCATTTCAGCGGTTGCGGGAGAAGCCCGCACGCCCCGCGCCGCGCGCCCGACCCGATCGTGGGAGCCCGAGGCTCAGCCCGGCGGTGTGCAGGGGAGCCCGCACGCCCCGCGGCGCGTGCCCACCCATTCGTGGGAGTCCGGGGCTCAGAGCTTGCGGGCCAGCCCGCACGCCCCGCG
>JBIOYB010000009.1:0-14549 GCA_044869915.1 Allorhizocola sp. | reverse complement strand
GGAGTGACTCCAGTGCACATGGCCAGCCAATCAGGGTTACGCTCAGAGGCGCAGATGACAGCCGGTGAAACAGAGGTGACACCGTGTCCCCAAGAGAGAATTCCGCCATGACTGTGCGTCCGGCTTGGGCAGACCGGCTACGCGAAGCGCGGCTAAAGCGCTCGCCGTTCTGGTCACAGCTTCGTGCCGTGCGTGCCCTGGAGGATAAGGGCCGCGAGTTCGGCCTGACGCTTCCGGCCCGTGACAGCCTGCTTCGCATGCTCAAGGGCTGGGAGCGCGGTGACCACGAACCCAGCGACTTTTACCGCTCGCTCTGGGCGTTTGTCTACGATGCGCCGGAACGGGTGCTGTTCGCAGAGCTTCCACCGTCAGCGCTATCGGTGCTTGGCCTAGGCCTTGTGGCGGTCGAGAGCACCACCGCCCACGCGCTGGGTGGCGATGAAGTTAAACGTCGCAATGTACTCCTAGGCGGCTCGTTGCTCGGCAGTTTCGCCTTCATTGGCCCGACCGACCGATATCGCGTGACCGCAAGCGAGGTCCGCGAGATCAGTTCCGCTGCGCGCACCCTGCACCGATGGGATCGCCAATTCGGCGGCTGGGTGCCGTATCAGGCAGCAGTGGGCTATGTGGACAGCGCTATTCGCCTGGTACGCGGCTCATACACGGACAAGGTCCGACACCAGCTCTTGCCCGCGGTCGCTGATCTTTGCGCAGTGACCGGCTGGGTCGCCTATGACATCGGCAGATTCGAAGAATCACAGCGCTACTTCGCGCTCGGCATCCAGGTGGCCCAGCAAGGTGAAGACGCCGCTTTGGCCTCACGGCTGCTGTGCGACATGGCACGGGTGAATGCCGATCTCGGCAATCCGATGCAGTCCGTGGAACTCCTTGGATTGGCGAACCATTTGACATCCAAAGGCGCAGTGACACCGACCGTGCGGGCCAAGGTGAGCAGCATGGAAGCGAAGACCTACGCCATCCTCGGCCGGCCCGAGCCATGCCGTAGGGCTCTCGGCGAGGCCGAAGCAAGCCTGTCCCAAGGAAAGCGGGATGACGATCCGATGTGGATCACCTATTTCACCGAGGCACAGCTGGCCGGTGTGGCGGGTTCTTGTTACCGAGACTTGGCAGTGCTCGATCCGGCGCAGGCCGTCAAAGCTGAAGAGCCTATCCGCCGCGCCATGTCGCTCCGGGGCAAAGACCAGATTCGAAATCAGGCCCTGGATCGGGCCAATCTGGCGACGGCCAGACTGCGCCGACGCGAACTGGATGGTGCGGCCGAGCAGGCCGACGAGGCCATTTCGCTAGCAGCGACGCTTAGGTCACACCGTGTCGGTATGCGCCTGAGGTCGCTGGCGAAGCGGGCCGAACCTTTCAAGGGCCAACACTCTGGCATAGCAGCCATCTGCGAGCGCGTAGCGCTTCTACCCGAGCTGCCGTGAAGCGTAGGAATCAGACAGGCTGACCGTCTTCCAGATAGGCAGCCTCACCGCTGTGGAGTGCCGCCAAGGCCCGGGTGAGGCGCGAAGCCGGGCCACCAGTCTGGACCATGGTGACCGCTTCGTGCTTTGGAGTCATCCGCCAAGCCTCGATCTCGTCGGCTTGCAAGACAACGGAGTCGAGCTGCTGCTCCGTAAGGATTCCACCGTCGAAGACGAACTGGACGCAGACGGGGCGTTCCACAGTGGCGGACTTGTAGTCGACCACCAACAGCCGGCCCGCGACCACCTCAAGTCCAACCTCTTCCAGGGTCTCCCGCTGTGCTGCTTGGCGTGGTGACTCATCTTGTTCCATAAGGCCGCCGGGCAGATGCCATACCTGTTTGTAGTGGGGCTTCACGAGCAGGATGCGATCCTCGCTATCGCGCAGGAGCAAACCTGCGGCTCCGAGCAGAAGCCGCTGCGGTTCGAAGAAGCCTCCACCGACTGCATCCATGGAAACAGTCTGCCCGATCCATCCTGGCCCGCCGCGTAGACGACCATCTTGTTGCCCGCGTCGATCGTCTCCGTTGATCTGCTGGCGACCTCGATGACCAGCGTGGATCTGATCACGGTGACGTCGTTGTAGTCGTCATCGGCGATGGGCGTGCCAGGCGGAAGCACGATCCCTTCCGGGATCAGCCTGTGCTCGCCGATCCGCGGCCCGATCGAGTAGAGCACCATTCGCGCGCGAAGGATCGTGGGCCTGTCGTTGGCGCCCGAGATGCGGGCACGGAGCGGGCTTGATCGTTGTCACGTCAGCAGGCCCGGCAAACGCTTTCCCGACTCCTGACTTGACAACGATCAAGCCCATGCCCTCAGCGAGACACCGTGTGCGCCGCCGGGCTGGACCGGCGGCGCAGGCGGTTCGTGGCGCTAGAAGGGTAGGCGGACGTAGGACTGGTTGGCCGTGCCGAGGGTGGTGGTGCCGTTGCCGATGGCGTTCCACACTTCCACTCGGACTTTGCCATTGCTGAACGACGCGAGCGCGCCGGAGGACGAGTGCAGGCCCGCCGCTTGGGTGTAGTGTTCCCAACCCGCGACCGGGTCGGTGGCGAAATAACGGTAGGTCTCGACGCGATCCCAGGTGTTGTCGCCCGTGAAATCGTACGAGACTCGCACCTGCGTCCCGTTGGCCACCACCGTGCCCGCCTCGAGGAACAGGTCGAACGAGGTGGCCCCGCCCGCATAGGATCCGTTGACGCCGCATGCGTTGAAGGTCGCGGGATTGTGCGGTGTGCCGTCCCAGTTTTGCCCGCCCGCTGACGAAATGGCCACCGAGCCCGTCGTGCCGAGCGAGAAGGTGTTGCCGGACAACGGAGTCGCACACGCAGGCGGCGATGTCGAAGGCGTGGGCGTGGGTGTGGGTGTGGGCGACGGGGTGGTTGGCGTGCCTGGGGTTTCGACGCCGCTGCCGGCCGGTCCGCGCCAGGCCATGGCCCGCGCCGGCACGGCCAGCGTCTGCCCGTTGCTGAAGGTTACCGTGATCGCCGTCGACCCCGGGTTAAACGCTACATATGTAGAGTTACCGAGGACTGCCGAGGTCGGCGTGTTGCCGGTGATCGTGTTGGACGGGGTGCCCCACCCGCGCAGGGCCGAAATCCAGTGATACATGTGCGCACGGCTCTCGCCCCACTCGGGCGCCGGATTGGCACCGGTCCACAGCGAGTGCGCCGACGCCGGGTCGGCCATCGCCAGGTAGCCCCAGATGATGTCGCGCCACTCGGTCTCCTGCCCGCCATTGGAGGCGCGCAGCTCGCCGATGTTGGCCGTGATGTCGGGCTTCCAGTGTCCACTATAGAGCGACCCACCCGTGATGGGCAGCATGTTGATCCCGTGAATCTCCTCCGGGTTGGCCGTCCACCATGTGGCATATGCTCCGCCCGCGCCCCACACGATGCCCAGCGTGTCATGCCCATAGTTTGAGGGGAACACGGCGTTGTTGACGTCGAACCAGTATTGCCCGATGGCGTCGCGCTCGGTCGTGTACAGATACACTCCCGCGTTGCGCAGCGCCGTGTCGCCGGTCGCCTGTCCAAACAGGACCATGGCGGTGGCGAACATCATGGACTCGCTCGACGACTCCTGATTGTTGCCGTGCGCGAATCCGGCGTGCCCGGAAGCCCACGCGTGCCCCGCATAGGGATCGAAGTTGCGCAGGAACGGGAATCGAGCATCGCCCCGCTCGTAGTTGGCCGGGTCCTTGACCAACAGTTTCACCATGCCGCCGTATTGCGACGCGGCCACCCATGCCGGATCGTGTTGCGCCACAATCGCGGCCGCGAGCACGTAGTACCCGTAATGGAAATGGTGGTCATTCAATTCAAGATCAGAACCATACGACGCCGGGTACCCGATGAGCGTGTCCCAGGTCTCGTCGAGCATGAACTGTCCCGACCCGCCGCTGGTCAGCCATTCGGCGAGCCGCCCTTTGAGCAGGCCCAGCAACTGGTCGCGCGCGGACGTGTGCCCGATCTGGTTGGCCACCGGCACGAGCGCGGCCAAGCGCCACAACGCTTTGCCCGTCCAATACGTGTCGGTCGCGCCCTGGAACTTGTCGCTCTCGGCCAGCACCGCGTCGATGTCGGCCCGCAGCCGTGCCCGGTCGGCGTCGGCCGCGATGGGCAGCGCGGGCAGCACACCGTTGAACCTGCTCACGGTCGTGAACGACGATCCTTCCCGCACCCGCATCTGGCCCCTGGGCGACACATATGTGTGCGCTGTCAGCGGACTCGTGGTGGTGAGCCACTGGTGACGGTAGAGCGCGGTGAGCGTACCCCCTGAAGGGTTTGTGGTTATTGAATATGTGGTACTGACATTGCCGCTGCCCGGATCGTAGGACCACGACACGCTCGTGCCGGTGATGACGTTGCGCGCGTAGGTGTTGTAGAGCGAAAGCGCGCCCGTGCCGGGCAGGACGGCCACCGAATAGGATCCGGCCGCGGTCGTGGCGAAGCCGCCCAAGACCGTCCACGCCGACGTGGAGAACAGGCCGTAGTGGCGCCCGTTGATGGTCACGCCGACGACCGTGCCGGAGTTGGCGAAAACCGTTGCAGCGCTGAGGAAGTCGATCCGTCCGGCGCCGCCGCTGACCGTGGCGTAGACGTATGGGCTGCCGTGGGCGATGGTCGCGCGCAGCGTGCGCGTGCCGTCCGTCCATCGTGGACTGACGTGCCAGTCGCCCCAGTCGTCGACTTCGGTGCGCGGTGCGTTGAGGCCGGCGACGCCGACGCGCAAATCGTTGGTGTGTATGTGCTCGTAGGTCCGCCCGTCGGGCGTGACACTCGCCGTCGTGGGGTAGCCGACGCCGAGCCCTTCGGGGTAGGCGTGGAATGTCAGCGGGTGGGCGTACATGTTCTCCGAGTATGGGTTGCCGGCGTAGCGCTGCCAGACCAGCGAGGACCACCAGTCGTTGGTGGGCACGGCCCGGCCCGCCATCGCGGCCGTGACCTTGGGCGTGACCGGCGCGCCGTCGGAGTTGGACGGTCCGGCCGTGCCGGCCGGGCGGTCTGTGCGATAGCTGCCCGCTCCCACGCCGATGACCGCGGCGTGTGCGGACGGTGGCGAGATGCCGATCAGCGCGGCCGCCGCGGCGACGCCGACCGCGAGTGAGATCTTGAATACGCGCATGGGTGCTCCCTGGGGACGGAGTGAGAGAGCGCTCTCTCGCAGACCGTAAGCCCGGGTCAACACGGATGTCAATTGGTCAACATGCCCGGAGAGCGTTTCCAGCGAGACGGGCCGGGTTTAAGCCGACAGCGGAGGGTACACGACATCGATGAAACCCTTACCCCTGACACTGATCGCGATCGTTTCGGCCTTCCTCCCGCCCATCGTCAGCGCCTCACCGGCGGCAGCTGCAGAGACCACAACGGACTGTTCGCCACGCCCCGGCGATCCCGGCCTCAGCGCCGAAGTCGTGACGCCGCCAAGCCCGATGCCGGCCACGGACCAGAAAGTCCATCTGGTCTACGAGGTCTTCATGCGCAACACCTCCGCCACCCCGGTGAGCCTCGACCGATTTGTCGTGTGCGATCCGGCCCGCGGCAGACCGGTCGACACCCTCGAGGGCGACGCGATCGAGCGCCGGATGATCGCGAACGGCGCGTTCACCCGGACGCTTGGGCCCGGCGAGTCCGGCTTCCTGATGGTCGACGTCAGGCTGAGGCCCGAGGCGCGGGTGCCGGCCGGCCTCACCCACCGGCTCAACGATGTCTCGGCGCAGGCCCCGACACGCATCGATCGGCGCCCACCGATACGCCTGTCGCTGCCCCTCGACGGACCCAACATCGGCGTGATCGGATGCTGCGACCTGCCGTTAGGTCACCGGCGAGCCCTGCTCAACCTCGACGGCCGGTCCGTCATCGCCCAGCGCTACGCGATCGACTTCCTGCGGCTGGATGACGGGCTGAACAGCCTCAGCGGCGACCCGGCACGCAACGAGAGCTACTTCATCTTCGGCGACGACATCACGGCCGCGGCACCGGGCCGGGTCGTGGCGGTCCGCGACGGCGTGCCCGAGAACACGCCGCCCAACCCGCCGGCCAACCTCGGGCTCAACGACCTGGCCGGCAACTACGTGGTACAGGACTTCGGTGGCGGGCGCTTCGCCCTTTACGCCCACCTTCAGACGGGCAGCGTCCGCGTGCGGGCCGGCGACCGGATCGAACGCGGCCAGCTGCTCGGCCAGGTGGGCAATACCGGCAACTCGACCCAACCGCACCTGCACTTCCACGTCACTGACGGCTCGGGCCTGCCCTCCGGCCTGGCCGCCGATGGCGCGCCCTACCTCTTCGACCGGTTCGCCTTTGAGGAACGGATAACGGGGCTCGACCTCGTCCCGCCGGTGCTGGCCCGGGTCCCGGCGGAACCACCGCACCGGCGCACGGCACAATATCCACTTACGGGCGACATCATTGGCTGAGCCTTATATAAGTGTTCAGTGATACTATCGGCGCGTGCACGCGTTTGATGTCCTCGGGGATCCGGTCCGGCGCCGGATCCTCGAGCTGCTCGCCGACGGCGAGCGCTCGGCCGGGGACGTCGGCGCAATAGTGCAGGAGGAGTTCGGCATCTCCCAGCCGGCCGTGTCGCAGCACCTGCGAGTGTTGCGCGACAACGGGTTCGCGCGTGTCCGCGCCGACGGCGTGCGCCGGCTCTACGCGGTGCAGACCGAGCCGCTCGAGGAGGTCAACCGCTGGCTCGAGCGCTTCTGGAGCCAGCGTCTCGACGCCCTCGGCACCGAGCTGGCCCGCGGCAAGCGGGCCCGCCGCCTCTCGCAATAGCCTGTCTGTAGCCTGCCTGTCCACCGATCGACGGACAACGCGATTCGGTCTTGCGGTGGTCACCGCCGCGGGACGGGCGGCCGCACGCTCGAGGCATGACGGATTCGAGCGCGATCCGCGTACGCGGATTGCGGAAACGCTATCGGGATCGGGTCGCCGTGGACGGCATCGACCTCGACATCGCCCACGGCGAGATCTACGCCCTGCTGGGGCCCAACGGCGCGGGCAAGACCACAACGGTGGAAATCCTTGAGGGACACCGGGATCCGGACGAGGGTTCGGTGGAGGTGCTCGGCGGGCGGCCGGGCGCGCGCAAGCACGAGGTCGGGATCGTGTTGCAGGACACCAGCGACGCCATCGACCTGACGGTGTCGGAAATGGTGCGCCACTTCGCGACCTATTACGCCGATCCGTGGGATCCCCGCGAACTCATCGGCTTCGTGGGGTTGGCCGACAGCGCCCGCACCCGCATCCGCCAACTGTCGGGCGGGCAGCGGCGGCGGCTGGACGTGGCGCTCGGGATCGTGGGCCGGCCGCGGTTGCTGTTCCTGGACGAGCCGACCACCGGGTTCGACCCTCAGGCGCGCCGGCGGTTTTGGACCCTGCTCAAGGAGCTCAAGGACACCACGATCCTGCTCACCACGCACTACCTGGAGGAGGCCGAGGTGCTCGCCGACCGGGTGGGGGTCCTCGCTCGGGGGAGGATCGTCGCCGAGGGTTCGCCAGAGACTCTCGGCGGGCGGGCCAACGGCCTGGCGACGGTCTCGTGGGACGGCGGCTCGCAGCGCACCGACGACCCGGTCGCACTGATCAATCGCCTGTCGCGCACGGAAACGCTTGCCGGTCTCACCGTGACCCGGCCGTCGCTGGAGGACGTCTACCTCGAACTGATCGGAGCACACCAATGAGCCGCGCCCTGGTGGAACTCAAGCTCTTCTTCCGGCAACGCGATTCGGTCGTGTTCACGTTCTCGCTGCCGATCGTCATGCTGGCCCTGCTCGGCTCGATCTTCCGGACGTCGTCGGACGTGTTCACCGGCGGGATGATCGCGGCCGGCGTGGCGTCGACCACGTTTGTGAGCCTGGGCATCGGTATCGCCATGGATCGGGAGGACGGCACGCTGAAGCGCCTGCGCGGTACCCCCATGAAGCCAATCTCTTATTTTCTCGGCAAAATCGCGCTGGTCTTCGTGATCATGCTGGGCGAGGTCGCGCTCATGCTCACGGCGGCAACGCTTTTCCTGGACCTGAACCTGCCGGCGGAGCCGCGCAAGTGGCTGACGTTTGCCTGGGTGCTGCCGTTGGGCGCGGTCGCGTGCGGGCTGCTGGGCGTGGCCGCGAGCAGCCTCCCCCGGACGGGGCGCAGCGCGCCGGCCGTGATGAACCTGCCCTATCTGGTGCTGTCGTTCATCTCCGGCGTCTTCGTGGTGCCGCTGGCACACCTGCCGACCTATCTCATCAATTTCGCGTCGCTGTTTCCGCTGCGCTGGATGGCTCAGGGATTCAGATCGGTCTTTCTGCCGGACGCGATGGAGGCTCAGGAAGTCATAGGGTCGTGGGAACATGGCCGGGTCGCGCTGATACTCGGAGCGTGGGCGGTGGGAGGGCTGTTGCTGTGTCTGATGACGTTCAGATGGCGCCGGGAGTGAAGATCTGGCGCCGCGGGCTCCCTTTGTGGGACGGATATTTCGCCCTCATCGCCGGGATCACCGCGGTCGCCACGCTGGCGGCGGGCAATGCGCTCGCCGCCGGCCTCATCGCCGCGATGGCTGTGTGGTATGTGGCCTTTGGGCGCAGGCTCATCGTCACCGGCACCTATGCGCAGGGCTTCGTCTACATGGCCGGGGTGCTCGTCCTGCTGGTGTCGGCGATAGTGGTCGACGACCGATCGGCGTTCATGCTGTGGGTGCTGTCGCCGCACGCGCTGATGGTCGTGCCGTTGCGGTGGGGCATGGCGTTCGCGGCCGTGTTCAACCTCGTGCTGCCGGGCGTGATGCTGGCCAGGGGCCGCTCCCTCGCGCACGTGGCCGGCAGCCACCTGGCCCTGTCACTCACCGCGTTCGTCGGCACTGTCGTGATCGGAGTGATCATCCGACGCCTGATCGCGCAGAGCCACGAGCTTTACGAGAGCCGGTCCGAGTTGGCCCGACTGTCGCGCGAGGCCGAGCGGCAGCGCCTGGCCGGCGACATCCACGACACGGTGGCTCAGGGCCTGTCCAGCATGGTGATGCTCATCCAGGCGGCCGAGGCGTCGCTCGACCGCGACCGCGAGGAGACCCGCCGCCATCTCGACCTCGCGGCCCGCACCGCCCGCGACAACCTCAACGAGATCCGGGCCGTGCTCGACGCCATCACTCCGGCCACGCCCGACCTCGAGGCCGCGCTGCGGCGGCTGGCGGCCCGCTTCGCCGAGGAGACCGGAGTCGTTGCGGCGCTTGAGGTTGACGGGCCCGCGCGGCAACTGCCCACACCGGTGGAGGTGATGCTGCTGCGTGCCGCGCAGGAGTCGCTGAGCAACGTGCGCCGCCACGCCGGGGCGACCTCCGCCGCGCTGCGACTGTCCTATGAGGACAGCACCGTGCGGCTCGCCGTCCGCGACGACGGTTGCGGTTTCGACGTTTCACAATCCTTTGGGGGGTACGGGTTGGAAGGCATGCGAAATCGGGTGGAGCAAGTGGGCGGGTCCCTGCGGGTGTCCAGCGCCCCCGGCGAGACCCTGGTGACCGTGGCGGCACCGGCATGATCACTGTCCTGATCGTGGACGACCATCCCGTCGTGCGCAGCGGGGTGCGGGGCATGCTCGGCGGCGAGCCCGACATCACTGTCGTCGGCGAGGCCGCTTCGGGCGAGGAGGCGCTCGCGGTCGTGCGTGCGGTCGCGCCCGCCGTGGTGTTGATGGACCTGCGGATGCCGGGCGTCGACGGCGCCACCGCGACCGCACGCATCATGGCGCTCGGCCAGGGCACCCGCGTCGTCGTCCTGACCACCTACGAGACCGACGCCGACATCCTGCGCGCGGTCGAGGCCGGCGCGGCCGGATATCTGCTCAAGGATTCGTCGCGGGCAGACCTGTTGCACGCCATCCGCTCCGCGGCCCGCGGCGAGACCGTGCTCGCGCCCTCCGTGGCGGGCCGGCTGTGGCAGCACACCCACCGCCCGGCCACCACCGCCCTGAGCCCGCGCGAGATCGAGGTGCTGCGGCTCGTGGCGCAGGGCCTGTCCAATGCCGACATCGGGCAGCGCCTGCACATCAGCGAGGCCACCGTCAAAACCCACCTGCTGCGCACGTTCGCCAAACTCAACGTCTCCGACCGCACCGCCGCCGTCACCACCGCCATGACCATCGGCCTGCTGCCCTGACCCCGTTGTCGGATATGGGTTTTCAGTGCAGCAGTTGGCCGGCCAAGACGCCGGTGCCGATGGTGATCGTAAACCAGCCAAAGGCTTTGCGCAGGGTGTGCGGGTTGACGTGGCAGGCGAGTCGCGCCCCGATGAGGCTGCCGGCGATTGCCAGTGCGGTGATGGCGAGGGTCAGTGTCCAGTTGATGGTGGCGAGGTGGCCGGCCAAGGCCGCGCCAGATTTGAGGGCGATGACGAGCAGGCTGGTGCCGACAGCGGCGGGCATGGTGAGGCCGCCGAGGATGACCAGGGCCGGCACGACGAGGAATCCGCCGCCGGCGCCGACGAGTCCGGTGATGAGGCCGACGGCGGTGCCTTCGGCGATGATTTTGGCGATGGGGCGTTTGGCCAGGGGTTGCGGGGGGCCGGAGATGCTCCGTGGGCGCAGCATCACTATGGCGGTGGCGATCATCATGAGGGCGAAGGCGCCCATGAGGATGGCGTCGGGCAGGAAGGCGCCGATCCGGCCGCCGGTGTAGGCGCCCGCCATGCCCGCCGCGCCAAAGATCAGACCGGTGCGCCAGCGGACGTTGCCGCGGCGGGCGTGCGGGATGAGGCCGACGGCGGCGGAGGCGCCGACGATGGCCAACGACATGGCGATGGCGGTTTTGGGCTCGACACCGGCGAGGTAGACCAGGATGGGGACGGTGAGGATGGACCCACCGCCACCAAGCAGGCCCAGGGCCAGCCCGATGGCGACGGCGGCGGCGAGCGCGACCGCGATACCGGGGGTCATGGCTTTGCTCCGGTGAGCCTGGCGAGACTGGTGCTGATGTCGGCAGGCCGGGTGGGCCGGTTGAAGGGCAGTTTGGACAGCATGGTGCCCATGACGCAGCTGTTGGTGAGTGCGGCCAGGGTGAGGCCGGCGCCGACGAGCAGCCCGGCGTATTTGGCCGGCTCCCACCACAGGGATGCGGTGACGGCGATGGTGACGATGGCTCCGGCGACGAGGCGGACTTGTCGTTCCAGTGCCCAGCGTTGCCGGCCGCGGATGGTGGGTGCGCCGGCGGTGGTCCAAGCGTTCATACCGCCGTCGAGCACGAGGGTGCCTGGCAGCCCGGCGGCCCAGCATGCGCCGCGAGCTGATCCAGCGGAATCGGCACCGCTCCCGGCGCATGCCCGGCGCGCGGCACCTCAAGCCAAGGCCAGGAACAGCTTCTCCAGCTCGGACTCGTCCATCGGCGGCTCCTCACCACGCCCCCGCGCCGCCTGGCAGTGCCGCAACCCGGAGGCCACCAGCTTGAAACCGGCCCGGTCCAAAGCCTTCGACACGGCCGCGAGCTGCGTCAAAACCTTCACGCAGTCTTCGCCGTCCTCGATCATCGTCACCACACCGGCCAGCTGGCCCTGCGCCCGCTTTAGCCGGATCAGCGCATCACCGGCCAGCGTCTCCGTCATCTGCATGCTGGTCAGCATACCCCGGGGGGGTACCGGGCAAGAGAACGCAGGTGTCCTACGCCACACCCCGACCGCTGGGCGGCGCGGTGGCGTGCTTGCGCCAGGCCGGCAGGACTCGGTCGCCGTCCGTGCCCGATCGGAACGCAGCCGGCACCCACAGCCGGCACCCCCATGGCCGCAGGCCCCACACGGCCGCGGCCACCAGTCGGCTGCGTTGAGCCCGGCCGGTAGCTAATGCTGGCGCAATCGCCGGGCCGCCAGCTCCCGAGCAATCGGATCGGGCTGATAGCCCATCTCCCGAACGACCCGCCACACCCGATCCCTGGTCGAAGGGCTGACCCTCGGCATGTCGTTGATGACCCGCGAGACCGTGCTGCAGGAAACGCCCGCGGCCTCGGCGACGGCGCGCAATGTCACCATCGTTTCACTCCATTTCTGGAGCGCTCCCAGACCCACCTCCGGGAGCGCCCCGCGAAACCTACCCTCAAGTCCCGTTGATCAGCCGGGTTGCCAGCACGGGCGAGAACTGTCCCGCCGGGATGCCGGCCCCGATGCCGCACGACCCATCGGAGTCGCCGGGAACCTTGACCCACAACAACATTTCCGCGCCGCCGCCGACCTGCGACACGACACCGAGCTTGCGCCCGGCAGGATTGCACCATTCACCGTTGGACCCGTTGCCGTTGCGGCTCGTGTCGATGATGAACTTCGCCGCGTATCCCAGCCGCGCCACGACCTCGTTGGAATACGTGACCGACGCCGACGTGGTGTGATAGTTGGACACGTTGACGGCAAACCCGCGCACGTTGCGCACGCCCGCCGCCTCCAGCCTCGGCGCCATCACGGCCGGCGAGATCCAGGTCGCGTTGCCCGCGTCCATGTATGCCCACGTGTTGGGGGCCTTGGCCTTGAACTGCTCGGTCGCATATCGCAGCAGTGACGTCCTGGTCGCCCGCTCCGCGTCGTTGGGCAGGCAGTCCAGCTGGGCCAGCGCGTCCGGCTCGATCATCACAACCGCGGGGCGGTTGCCGATCGCCGTGGCGAACGCGGAAATCCATGCGCGATAGGCGTCAGGGCTTCCTGCCCCGCCGCCCGAGTGCCCGCCGCAGTCGCGCCCGGGGACGTTGTAAGCCACCAGCAACGGCAGCTTGTCGGCCCCGTCGGCGTTGCCGACGAACGTGGACACGGCCGCGCCGATGTCACCGCTCCAGTTGCCGAACCATCGCGCCATCGGCTTGGTCGCGAGGTTGGCGTTGATGCTCGCCGCCCGGCCGTCGCCGCCGTTGTTGCGCACCCATATCGCCGGGTTGGAGTCGGGGTCGACATAGAACCCGCTCGTCATGTCGATGGGCGAACCCGATGCCGGCGGGGAAGGCGACGGAGATGGCGACGGAGTGGACGGTGGATCGGCCGCCGACAGCGAAATGTTGTCGAAGTAGACCGTGTAACCGGCCTGCGCCCCCAACTGCAGCGTCACTTCGCCGATCGCCGTGTCAAGCGTGCCGGTGAACGGGAAGGTGTAACGCCTGGCCGTCGTGTCGACGGTGAACGTCTGGTCCAATGTGGCCGGATATGGTGCCGCGTTGACCTGCACCGTCGTGCGGACGGTCCGGGTCGCCGTGGCGGACGCGTCGAACGAGAGGGTATAGGCCCGCCCGCTCTGCAACGGGATCGCCGGGGTCTTCTGCCCGAGCATGGCGTCCCAGCGGTTGGCCGTGCCCCCTGGCACGACCGCTTTCAGCCGGCCGGCGTCTACGCTGATCGGTGCGTTGCCTGTGCTCCACCAGTTGGCCGTGTCGCTGCCGAACGTGCCGTTGACGATGAGTTCGGTCGCCGCTTGCGCTGGTTGAACGGCAATCGGCAGGGCCAGCGAGGCCGACAGAAGCAACAGGACGGAGCCGATGCGCTTCATCCAAGACTCCTTTCTGGAGCACACTCCTTCCTGGAGCGCTCCCAGAGATCACCATAAGCGTCGATTTGAGGGATGTAAAGGTGTCTTGTGGAGCGCTCCCAGTTCCATTTATGTTTAGCGCGTGAAGCGTGACCGGCCCACCATCGAGCAGGTCGCGGCGCTCGCCGGTGTCTCCAGGGGCACGGCGTCACGGGTGGTCAACGGTGAGCCATACGTCAGCGCGGCGGCCCGCGCAGCCGTGCAAAAAGCCGTGCGCGAGCTCGGTTACGTGCCCAATCGGGCCGCCCGAAGCCTGGTCACCCGCTCGCACGAGACCGTCGCCCTCGTCATCTCGGGTGAGGCCGATGATCCGCGCATGTTCGAGGACCCGTTCTTCGCCGAGGTCGTCGTCGGCATCAACTCCGTGCTCGCCGAGACCGACCTCGAGCTCATGCTGATGCTCGGCGCCACCGAGCGCGCCCGCGCCCGCCTGCTGCGCCGATTACACTCCGGTCAGCTCGACGGCGTCATGCTGCTCGCGCTGCACGGCTCGGATCCGCTGTGCCGCCTGGCCGAGGAGTCAGGCGCGCCGACCGTCTACGGTGGACGGACCATGGAGGGCGAGCCACGATACTTCGTCGACGCAGACAACCGGGGCGGGGCACGCAAGGCGGTCGAGCACCTGCTCGCCCAGGGAAGGCGGTCCATCGCCACGATCACCGGTCCGATGGACAACGAGGTCACCCACGCACGGCTCAATGGATGCCTGGACGCCCTCAGCGGCGGCAACCCGCTGATCGCCCACGCCGATTTCCTCGAGTCGGGCGGATACAACGCGATGGCCTCACTGCTCGAGGCCCATCCCGGCATCGACGCCGTGTTTGCCCAGTCCGACAACATGGCCGCCGGCGCCCTGCGCGCGCTGCGCGAGACCGGCCGCCGTGTCCCCGACGACGTCGCCGTGGTCGGCTTCGACGACCTGCCGTGGGCACGGCACACCGCACCCCCGCTCACCACGGTCAACCAGCCGATCCGCGCGCTCGGCAGCGAGATGGCCCGCATATTGGTCACGCTGCTGGCCGGCGGCGAGCCGACCTCA
>JBIOYB010000008.1:0-2314 GCA_044869915.1 Allorhizocola sp. | reverse complement strand
GCCTGGATCAACAAGCCCGAGGGCAAGGAGACACCGACTCAGCAATAAACCCACGGACGTGTCTCAGTGGACTTTCGCACCGGCGCGGTGACTCATGCTGCGTAGGCGAGCGTGTCGAGCAGGGCCTCGGTGATTTTGATGTCGTCGGCTGCCGAGTTCGACAGGGCTGTAATTCGCTGTGACCATAGGACGCGGCGCAGCGCGGCGAGGGCGTCGAGGAAGCTGGGGGTGGCCTTGTGGGTGTACCAGGGTCGGGGGATCCAGGTGCGGCCGGTTGGGTGGGTGTCGAGGTACCAGCACCAGGTGAGGCCGTGCATCCACCGTGACAGGCAGGCGGCGCGTTCGGGGCCCTTGCGTTTCCAGGATTGCGGGTCCTCGCCGCCGAGGTCTTGCTTGACATCGCGGAAGCACACCTCGATCGACCAGCGGCCGGCATAGCGGGATGCAGTGTCGCCGCCGCTGGCGGTGAGGTCGGTGGTGACGAAGAAGTCGTCGGGTTCGACCCCGGCCGGGTCGCGGACGATGACGAGTCGGAGCAGGTCGTGTTTGTTGACCGCGTACCAGAGCACGTCGCGCACGCAGACCAGCCGCTGCACGGTCCGCCCGCGCACGTCGATCTCGACGTCCTGCCAGTCCTTCTTGCGTGCCTTGTTGGCCAGTTCGGCTGGGGTGGGCAGCCGGTCCCCTTTGGTGCGGGGGCGGCCGCGTTTCCCGGTGCGTGGTGGCGCGGGCTCGTACAGTGCGGCGTCGCGGCGCATCCGGCTGGTGATGTGGGTGCGGGGCAGATCCGCGCCGCACAGCGACGCGTAGGCGCCGTCCCCGCATAGGTGGAATTGCCGGTCGGGCAGCCAGCCGGCGAGCTCGCGAATCATCTTGGCGGCGTGTTCGACCGTGGTGGTGGCGTCGTTCTTCTTGTGCAGCCGGGCGGTGACGGGCAGCGCGATCGGTGGACCGCCCCACGGCGGACTGACCCGCAACGTGACCACGACCAGGTTCAGCCCGAGCGCGTAGACAATGCGTCTGACCGTGGAACGCACCGCGTCCCGGAACACCCCGGCGCCGTTGACCTTGTGCCCGACCTTGTGGAACAACGTGTCATCCACGTCCAGGCTGACCACCCCGGTGGAGGCGAACCTGGCGATGGCGTGGGTGGCCAGCACTCGCCACAGCCGGCTCATGCTCCAGGCGCCGTCGCGGACGAACCGGTGGTAGGAATCGTGCGCGCGCCGGCCGGCCGGGTCGGCGACCGCGATCATCGCGGTGATGGTGCGCCGGCCCGGGGCGCACACCCACCCGACCAGCAGGTCGGTGAACAGGACGAAGCTCGGCGCGCGGAAGCACCTGCGGGTGGTTTCCAGCAGCGCCGTCCATGCGCTCACCGACCCCGCCGCGGGCGGCGGCCGGCGGCCCGATCCGCGGCGATCCGGTCGGCCAGCGCGGCCAGCCCGGCGTTCGCCTGCGCTTCCAGCTCCGACTGCGCGGCCCGGTAGCGGTCCAGCGCCGCGGCCACCGCGGGCACGTCGGTGTCGGCGAGTGTCAGCATCCGGGTCCGCCCGCCCTCGGAGTAGCTCAACGCCGGCGCCTCGTGCAGCTGCTCGCCGTCCGCGCAACGGCAGCTCGGCTTGCCGCAGCGGCGGCGCAGCGTGACCAGCGACCCGCGCAGCAGCCGTGGTATGCGGTCCGGCGGCTTGTTCGGCATGGCCATGCCATTCTCCCATCTGTTTGCGTAGCCACAAACAGATGGTCCTGCGGTCGGGCCTGCAGATCACGGATCACGGTGGGCGTGTCGCGGACCGCTGACAGCAGCGGACAGCCTCGGTTACATCAGTCAGTCGCGACCGGCAAGTGCGAAAGTCCACTGGAAGCACCACACGAAAAAATTCTCAAAGGCCAGTTGGACAGCGATATTGCCGGAGTAGGATTTGCATACGACCTCTACTCCCTCCAAATGCTGTCCCACCTTGTGCCACATCTCATACCAAGGTCGATCTGGGCTGTAGCTGACCGTATAGCCTGTCACGAAGGCATGGGCGGCAGCTGATGACACTCCGCCTGTGCTGAGGTTCCGATTAGGGCTACCACAGTCAAGGCAGGGTTCTCCTGGTGGTACATCATCCAGATTGCGGCCACAGTTCCCACAGGTCGTCATGCAGCAAACTCTACCGGCTGGCTTCGCTACCCTTCTCCGCCATGAGTGGTCTGATCGACTGGCTGAGTGGCAACGCCGACAACATCTGGCTGACCCTGATAGGCGTCGTGGCCGGCGGTGTCATCAGCTGGTACTCCTTCTGGCGAGGTAAGCAGACGAAGACAC
>JBIOYB010000007.1:0-28974 GCA_044869915.1 Allorhizocola sp. | reverse complement strand
ACGGCCACGAAGATGGCCCACGCCTCCCAGTAGCCGAGGGTGAGCAGCGGGCCGGCCATGAAGCCGAAACCGACGATCCATAGCCCGACGATCGGGCCGGGCAGAGTCGTGAACGAACCGGCCCGGGCGGCGAAGGTCCTCGGCGTGCGCCGCAAGGGCCACAGCAGTAAGGCATAGATCGCGAACGGGACGGCGAGCGCGAGCGCTGTGGTGAGGAAGAGGTTGAACTCGTGGCGCAGATGATAGGTCCAGACGCGCAACGCGGCCGCGACGATGCACAGGAGTGCGGCGGCGATGCGGATCCGGACGAAGGGTGCCATGGGCGCATTGTAGGGACTGTGGGAAAGTGCGGGGATGGCGTTGCATGTGCGCGGTGTGCTGCTCCCCGACGACGAGACCCGCGATCTGTGGCTGGTGGGCGATCAGGTCACGACCGAGGCGGTGCCGGGCGCACAGACCATTGTGGACGGTGGGTTCATCCTGCCCGGGTTGGTCGACGCGCACTGCCACATCGGGATCGCGCCCGGCGGCGCGCCCATCAAAAGCATCGACCAGGCCCGTGAGCTCGCGCTGATCGACCGCGACGCCGGGGTGCTCGCGATCCGGGACGCCGGTTCGCCCTTCCCCTATCCGGAGCTGGACGACGACCCGGAACTGCCGCGGCTCGCGCGTGCGGGGCGGCACGTGGCGCCGGTCCGGCGATACCTGCCCGAAATCGGGGTGGAGGTGCCGGCCGCCGAGGTGGCGGCGGAGGTCAAGCGGCAGGCGGCTCAGGGCAACGGGTGGGTGAAGCTGGTCGGCGACTGGATCGACCGGGAGCGCGGGGATCTGGCGCCGGCGTGGGATGAGGCGACCCTCACGGGAGCGGTCCACGCCGCGCATGAGGCGGGCGCCCGGGTCACGGCGCACTGCTTCGAGGAGTCGAGCGTGGCCACGCTCGTGCGCGCGGGCATCGATTGCGTCGAACACGGGACGGGGCTGTCACTGGAAATAGTGGACCTGATGGCCCGGCGCGGCACGGCCCTCGTGCCCACCATGATAAATATCGAGACATTTGACGAGATCGCGCAGCGGGCCGAGGCAAAATTCCCCTTGTATGCCAAGCATATGCGGCATCTGAAGCGTACCTTCCCGGCCGTGGTCAAGGCGGCCTATGAGGCGGGTGTGCCGATCTACGCCGGATCCGACGCGGGCGGCGGCATCGCCCACGGCCAGGCCGCGCACGAGATGCTGCGCCTGCACGCCGCCGGGATGTCCACTGTGGACGTGCTCGCGGCCGGGTCGTGGAAGGCGCGCGAGTGGCTGGGGTTTACGACCGGGGCCGACTTCACGGTGTATGACGCCGACCCAAGAGACGATCTTCAAGTATTGACAAGCCCAAATATGATCATCTTGCGAGGTACACCCATAAAACCACGGCGATGATCAACGTGGTGAGTGCCCACCGGCGCAAGCGGCGCCGGCGCGCACGGCGGCGGATCAGGTGAGGCGGCGGGAGCAGCAGGCCTGGCGCACGCGAGAGGAGGTCACGCGGGCCTGGAAGCCGGCCGCCAGCCCGGCTGCGACCGAGGCGAGACGTCCGCGGCCGATGCAATCTAGCCATGCAAGAGACACGCGCGACCGGGTCTGTAGGATTTGCGGTCATGGCTCGCGTGCTCACTCCCCGGGTGGAGGACTTCCCCCGCTGGTACCAAGACTTGATCGCCAAGGCCGAGCTGGCCGACAACGGCCCGGTGCGTGGCACCATGGTCATCCGACCGACGGCCTACGCGATCTGGGAGCGCATGCAGGCCGACATGGATGCGCGGATCAAGGCGTGCGGCGCTGAAAACGCCTATTTCCCGCTGTTCATCCCGGAGAGCTACCTCAAGCGCGAGGCGCAGCACGTGGAGGGATTCTCGCCCGAGCTCGCGGTGGTCACCCACGGCGGCGGCAAGCAGCTGGCCGAGCCGGTCGTGGTGCGCCCGACGTCGGAGACGGTCATCGGCGAGTTCATGGCCAAGTGGATCGACTCCTATCGTGACCTGCCGTTGCTGCTCAACCAGTGGGCCAACGTGGTCCGGTGGGAGATGCGGCCACGGATCTTCCTGCGCACGAGCGAGTTCCTGTGGCAGGAGGGACACACGGCGCATGCGACCTTTGAGGACGCCAAGGCGTACACACTGAAAATCCATCACGAAGCTTATGAGCGCCACATGCGCGACCTTCTCGCGATCCCGGTCGTGGTCGGGCGCAAGACCGACCGCGAGCGCTTCGCGGGCGCGACGAGCACCTACACGCTGGAGGCGATGACCGGCGACGGCAAGGCCCTGCAGATGGGCACGTCGCACGAGCTCGGCCAAAACTTCGCCCGTGCGTTCGACATCTACTACTCGGCGCAAGACGGCGGGCGCGAGCTGGCGTGGACCACGTCGTGGGGCACATCGACGCGCATGCTCGGCGGGCTGATCATGTGCCACGGCGACGACAACGGGCTGCGCCTGCCGCCGCTGCTCGCCCCGACCCAGGTCCTGGTGACCGTGGTCAAGGACGGCGTTCAATCCGAGGCGCGAGCGCTGACCGACGATCTGGCCGCGGCCGGTGTGCGGGTCAAGCTCGACGAGCGGGTGGACGTGGCGTTCGGGCGGCGCGCGGTCGACGCCGAGCTCAAGGGCATCCCGGTGCGCATCGAGGTCGGCCCGCGCGACATCGCTGCGGGCAACGTCACACTGGTCCGGCGGATCGACGGATCCAAGACACCGGTGTCGCTTGGCGAGGCGGTCGGCGCGGTCACGGCCGCGCTCGAGGCCGACCAGAAGGCGCTCTACGACGAGGCGCTCGCCCGGCGCGAGGCCAACACGGTCGACGTCGCGACGCTGGAAGAGGCGCTCGAGGCGGCCGCGACCGGCTGGGCACGCGTCCCGTGGGCGGCGGTCGGTGTCGCGGGCGAGGCCAAGGCCAACGAGAGCGCGGTCTCGGTGCGCTGCCTCTATCGCGCGGACGGCTCGGCACCCGCATCGCAGGACGAGCCGGACCTCACTGCGATCCTCTCCCGGAGTTACTGAGCGCGTCTGGCATAATTGCCGACTGGTATTCGGTTCGCGTCTGGCGCCCTCTAAACCTCGGGCGCGTGCTGTGTCCAGAGCCTCCCATCGACTCGCAACCCCACGCGGGCTCGGAGGAAGTTCAACTCAATCGCAACAGGAGCGAAAAACAGTGGCCGTTCGTATCCGGCTTCTGCGGATGGGCAAGATCCGCAACCCGCAGTACAGGATCGTCGTCGCCGACTCGCGCACCAAGCGCGACGGCAAGGCGATCGAGTTCATCGGCATCTATCACCCCAAGGAGGACCCCTCGCGCATTGAGGTCAAGTCCGACCGGGTGCAGCACTGGCTGGGCGTCGGCGCGCAGCCGAGCGAGCCGGTGATCGCCATCCTCTCCAAGACCGGTGACTGGCAGAAGTTCAAGGGACTGCCCGCCCCGACCGAGCCGCTGAAGGTGGCGCCGGCCAGGGCCGACCGCAAGGCGGTTTACGAGGCGGCGGCGCAGGCCGCTGCGGGTCTCGAGGCGCCGGCGTCGACAAAGCCGGCCGCAGCGAAGAAGTCCGCCGAGAAGGCTGAGTAGAAGACCGAGGCCAAGGCCGAGGTCCCCGCAGAGGAGACTGTCGTTGCGCCAGCAAGCGACGAGCAGCAGGGCTGACAGCGCGCTACGTCCGGCGCTGGAGCACCTGGTCAAGGGCATCGTGGACAACCCGGACGACGTCCGGGTGCGTCTGATCGACAACCGCCGGGGCGCCCGGCTCGAGGTCCGGGTGCATCCCGAGGATCTGGGCACGGTCATCGGCCGCGGCGGGCGCACGGCGCGTGCCCTGCGTCAGGTGATCGGCTCCGTGGGCGGCAAGGGCATTCGGGTCGACATCGTCGACTCGTTCTGACCCTATGTTGCTGACTGTCGGTCAGATCGTCCGTCCGCACGGCATCCGCGGCGAGGTGATCGTTGACGTGCGCACGGACGAGCCTGAACTGCGCTTTCGTGAGGGGTCGGTGTTCTTGACCGGCCCCTCGCGGCTTACCGTGACTTCAGTGCGCCCACATCTCGGGCGCTTGATCGTCACGTTTGCCGAGATCCCCGACCGCGATGCCGCGGAGGCGGCTCGGGGGCTTTCACTCGAAGTCGATTCTGACTTGATCGAGCCGCCGTCCGACCCCGACGAGTTCCACGATCACCAGCTGGTGGGTTTGACGGTGATCACCGTGGGGGGCGAGGTGGTCGGCCGGGTGGCACGCATAGAGCATGCTCCCGCTGCTGATCTTTTGGTGGTACCACGTGAGGACCGCCGGGTCACCTACGTCCCGTTTGTCGAGGCGATCGTGCCCACCGTGGATCTCTCCTCCGGGAAGATCATTATCGATCCGCCCGGCGGGCTGCTGGACCTGTGATGCGGGTCGACATCGTCTCGGTCTTCCCCGAATACTTCGCACCGCTGGAGCTGTCGCTGATCGGCAAGGCGCGGACGTCGGGCGTGCTGTCCGTCGACGTGCACGATCTGCGCGGCTGGACCCATGACGTGCACCGGACCGTGGACGATACGCCCTACGGCGGGGGTCCCGGGATGGTCATGCGACCTGAGCCGTGGGGGCTTTGCCTCGACGAGATCGGCGGGCGGCTCATCGTGCCGTCGCCGGCAGGGGCGCCGTTCACCCAGGAGATGGCGCATTCGCTTGCCGCGGAAGAACATTTGACGTTCGCATGCGGGCGTTACGAAGGCATCGACCAGCGCGTGATCGAGGAGTACGGCGGGCTCGAGGTCTCGCTCGGCGACTATGTGCTGTTCGGCGGCGAGGTGGCGGTGCTCGCGATGCTGGAGGCGATCACGCGGCTGCTGCCGGGGGTGCTGGGCAACGCCGAGTCGCTGGCCGACGAGTCGCACGCGCACGGGCTGCTCGAGGCGCCCATGTACACCAAGCCTTTTCAATGGCGGGGCCGGTCCGTTCCGGACGTGCTCGTGTCCGGCCATCACGGGAAGATCGCGCGCTGGCGGCGGGACCAGGCCCTGCTGCGCACCGCCGAGCGCCGGCCCGACATGCTGGCCGCGCTCGACCCCGCGACGCTGGACAAACGTGACATTGCTCTACTGCGGGAGGCCGGATTACCGGTCCCGGGCGAGGCTGTGGCAGAGTAGGAGCGATGTCAAGTATCCCCTTGGGCAGATCCGGCTACATGAGGCGGTCTGCCCGGGGATGACTTGATTTCGCAGTTGTCTCTGCCGCCCGGGATCTTTCCTGGCGAGGACTCAGTTTCAAGCTCGGCGCTGAGTCAGTTATGCCCACACCGTCAAAAGGACGAGAGTTATGAACACGCTGGACGCCGTCGATGCCGCCTCTATGCGGGTCGACATCCCCAGGTTCCGCGCCGGAGACACCGTGAAGGTGTATGCCCGGGTCGTCGAGGGAAACCGGTCCCGGATCCAGATCTTCCAGGGCGTCGTGATCCGCCGCCAGGGCGCGGGCCTGCGCGAGACCTTCACGGTCCGCAAGCTCAGCTTCGGCGTCGGGGTCGAGCGCACCTACCCGATCAACAGCCCGCAGCTCGACAAGATCGAAGTAGTAACGCGTGGCGATGTGCGCCGGGCCAAGCTCTACTACCTGCGCGATCTTCGCGGCAAGAAGGCCAAGATCAAGGAGCTGCGCGACAACAAGGGCGCTGCTCAAAACGCGTAAAAAGAAACGCGTAACAAAGCTGTTTCCAAAAAATGGGCACCCGACGGGTGCCCATTCTTACTGTCGCGTTCTAGGCTGTGCGCCGACTCACATCTACACATTGGGCGGACACAGTGGCACTCATGCCAACCGACGACACCTTCAGCGGGGAGCAGTGGCCAAGGCGAGAGCGGCGGCCCAGGAAGCGTAAGGGGATGCCCCTATGGCAGGAGCTTCCCCTGTTGCTCGTGGTGGCCTTCTGTCTAGCTGTGCTCATCCGCACCTTCCTGATGCAGGCGTTCTACATTCCATCAGGGTCGATGGAGGACACGCTGCTGGTCGGCGACCGCGTGCTCGTGAACAAGGTGGTTTATGAGTTCCGGGATCCGGAGCGCGGCGAGGTGATCGTGTTCGAGGGCCCCGCGAGCTGGACGGCGGTCGAGAACCGGGTCGACCCCGACGCCGGGTTCTTCTCCAAGCTGGGGCGCACGGTCGGTGACCTGGTGGGCATCTCCCAACCGGGAGAGAAGGACTACATCAAGCGAGTCATCGGAGTCCCGGGCGACGAAGTGTCCTGTTGCGACAGTGCGGGTCGGATTTATGTCAATGGGGTACCGATCCAGGAGCCCTATGTGACCCGCGATTCGGTGCGCGGGCAGCCCACGGCCAACAAGTCCTGCAGCGTGCGCGATTTCGCACCGGTCAAAGTGGAGCCCGGAGAGCTGTTCGTGCTGGGCGACCATCGACGGGTTTCACAGGACTCGCGGTGCCAGGGCACGATACCCATCGAAAACGTTATCGGCAAAGCCATGGCGATCGCCACGCCCTTCTCCCGCTGGGGCTCGCTCGCTCAGCAGGACGTCTTCGATGGCGTCGGCGCGGCGGCGGCTCTGATCATGGTCCGATTCGTTACTCGGCGCGCGAAACGCCACACGCCCGGTGACCGGAGTTCTCAGCTTCGCGACGTAGGCTCCGTGCGTGATTGACGAGCAGACCAAGAGCAGCAAGGGTTCGTTCTGGAAGGAATTGCCGATCCTCCTGGGGGTCGCCATCCTGGTGGCGTTCCTCGTCAGGCAGTTCGTCGTGCAGACCTTCTTCATTCCTTCCGGATCGATGGAGCATACGCTAGATCTTGATGACCGCGTGCTCGTAAACAAGCTGGTCTATGATTTCAGGTCGCCCGGTCGGGGAGAGATCATCGTCTTCGAGGCCCCGGAGACGTGGCGCAACAAGCCGGAGCATGAGGATTACATCAAGCGGGTGATCGGCGTGTCCGGCGACCGCATCGTGTGCTGCGACCCGCAGGGACGCATCCAGGTCAATGGGCATCCGCTGGACGAGCCATACATCTACCCCGGCAACAAGCCGTCCGTGCACGAGTTTGACGTCACGGTGCCCGACAAGCGGCTGTGGGTGATGGGCGACCATCGACAGTCGTCGGGCGACTCGCTGCAAAACTATATGGGCAGCAACGGCGACATCCAGCAGGCGACGATCCCCGAGGAGGCCGTCGTCGGGCGGGCCTTCGTGCTCTTCTGGCCGTTCAACCGGGCCACCTGGCTGTCGGTGCCCGACACCTTCGAGAACGTCCCGGACCCCTCCGGAGCGGGATAAGGCTAATAGGCTCTGGGGTGTGGAGCCCAAGACCCGGCACGCCGCACGCGTCCTTCTCGTGGATGGGCGCGATCGTGTGCTGCTGTTGCTCGGCGGCGACCCGGCAGTGCCGGGCCAGCCATACTGGTTCACGCCTGGGGGCGGGCTCGACCCGGGCGAGACCCCGGCCGAGGGCGCGGCGCGGCGCGGGAGCTGGCCGAGGAGACCGGGCTGCGGGTTTCACCATCCGGGTTGGGCGAGCCCGTGCACTCCGAGATCGCCCGCTTCTCCTACGCTGGCGTGGAGTATCGGCAGGAGCAGGAGTTCTATCTGGTGCGCGTGCCCGAGTGGGAGGTGGACACGTCCGGGCTCGATGAGGTGGAGGTCGTGGACATCACCGGCCACAGGTGGTGGACCGTGCCCGAGCTGCAGCGCACCGACGAGCTCTACTACCCGCGCGAGCTCGTTGAGCTGTTGAAGAGATTGGGGATCCAGGGGTGTTGACGCCGACCCGGCCGGTCGTCCGCCGCGAGGGCGGGCTATACGCGCTTGAGCGTGCGCTGCGGCGGCGCGGCTTCGCCGTGGTGGCAGGGGCCGATGAGGCGGGGCGCGGTGCCTGCGCCGGGCCGCTGGTCGCGGCGGCGGCGGTGCTGCCGGAGCGGGGCGAGATCGAAGGGCTGACCGATTCGAAGCTGCTCACGGAGAAGGCCCGGGATCGGATCTACGACGAGGTCATGGCATGTGCGGTGTCCTGGGCAGTGGTGATCATTTCGCCGTCGGACATCGATGCGCGTGGGCTGCATGTGGGCAATGTGCAGGCGATGCGCCGGGCTTTGGCCCAGTTGACGCCCGGGCCGACATATGTGCTGACGGACGGGTTCCCGGTCGACGGTGTGGGCGTGCCGGGGCTCGCGATCTGGAAGGGCGATCAGGTCGCGGCGTGCGTGGCGGCGGCGAGCGTTGTCGCCAAGGTGACCCGGGATCGGATCATGACCGAGCTCGACACGGTCTACCCGCAGTACGGTTTCGCTGAGCACAAGGGATACAGCACACCCGAGCACGCGGCCGCGCTCAAGGCGCACGGGCCGAGTCCAATTCATCGACATTCATACAAGAATGTGGCGGCGACGTGGCTAACCGCGCGTGACGCGGACCGGCGCGGTACGGTTTCTGAGGTTGACCCGCCATCGTTCGGGGCGCAGGAGGACGAGCTGGAATGAGCGCTGAGGATCTCGAGAAGTACGAAACCGACATGGAGCTGCAGCTCTATCGGGAGTACCGCGATATCGTGCGCCAGTTCTCCTATGTGGTGGAAACCGAGCGCCGGTTCTATCTGGCCAACCAGGTCGACCTGCATGTGCGCAACTCGGATGGCGAGGTCTACTTCGAGGTGGAGATGCACGACGCCTGGGTTTGGGACATGTATCGTCCCGCCCGGTTCGTCAAAAACGTGCGCGTCATGACGTTCAAGGACGTCAACGTCGAAGAGCTGGAAAAGCCGGACATTTCGCTGCCGACCGAGGGCGGATTCTAAAGTTATCCACAACCCCAGGTTTATCCACAGATCTTTATCTGGTACCGGGTGCAGCCGCGCCGCCGTGCGGCCAGGCTGCTCCCATGCGAATCGCACTCCTCGCGGGACTCCTAGCCTTCCTCCTGCCACCCGCCACCACGCCTCCGCCGCCGCGCGTCCTCGCGCCCGGCCCGGCCTTTCTGCTGGCGCCGGCCGCCACGTTTGCGCCGCCGCGCGTCCTCGCGCCTGGGTCGGCCTTTCTGCTGGCGCCGGCCGCCACGTTTGCGCCGCCACGGGTCCTCGCGCCCGGCCAGGCCTGGCAGTCGCCCATACCGGGCGCCCCGGTCATCCGCCCCTTTGACCCGCCGCCCCAACCCTGGCTCCCCGGCCACCGAGGCGTCGACCTCGCCGCCCCCGCCTCCACCATCGTCCTCGCCGCCGGATCGGGCACCATCGCCTTCGCCGGCCCGCTCGCCAACCGCCCGCTGATCAGCATCGCCCACCCCAACGGCACCCGCACCACCTACGAGCCCGTCGCGCCTCTCGTCGCGGTCGGCGACACAGTCGCCACCGGCGACCCCATCGGCATCCTCCAGCCCGGCCACAACGGCGCCCTTCACTGGGGCCTCAAACGCGGCGAAACCTACCTCGATCCCCTCGCCCTCCTCACCCGGACCCGCGTCCGCCTCCTCCCCGCCCGCCGCCGCCCCCTACACCGCCCTTTCCGTCTCCTACACCCCATCCGCCCCTAAACGCACGCTCCTAAACGCACGCACACCTGCATCCATCCCCGCGCCCTCGCGCTGTCCGTGCTTCGCGCTGTCCGTGCTTCGCGCTGTCCGTGCTTCGCGCTGTCGGCAGCCACGAGCGGGTCGTCGTCGCGGATTGCCCGGGTCGGCTATGAAGGCCGCGCCCGCGAGCTTCGCCTGCTCGCGTTGCCTCTGTCTCGCGTTGCCTCTGGCGTGGCACACCACTTTGCTCGTGCTTGCTCGCGCCAGCCGACTCGGCTCTTTCCGTGTCCCTGAGCCGGACCGGCCCGCGTGAATCAGCCCCGAGGTCTTTTCTCGCCACGCATTCAAGCGCATGGGGGCGTGTGGGCGATGCGTTGTAGCACCACCGGATGCTGGGAGAGCGGACACGAGTCTCGAGGATGGACGCGGGCTTGGTGGGATGCATGCCGTGCGCCGGAGCGCCGGAGCGCGGGCCCCGCGCCGAGCACCGACGCGCCGCGAGGTGGCTGTGCCTTTGCCTGACCTCTCCTCGCGCCCGCAGACATGGATTCCTGATGCGGATTCCGGTGGACTCACCAACTCTATATATGTAGAGTTTTGTTGTGACTGGACGCCGGACCATCCTGAAGGCCAGTGCCGCCGCCCTCACCCTGGGCATCACCACGGCTTCACCCGCCTACGCGACCGCCCTCCACCCAGCGCCGCTGGTGAGGTAAATCTCCACCGCGGCCGACCTCAACCGGTTCTTCGGCGCGCTGCTCGGTGGCCGCGTGCTGCGGCCGGAACAATTGGAGCAGATGCTGGCCAACCCGATTTTTCGCGGCACAGCCTGGGCATCATCCGATTTCCGTTGCCTTGTGGCACAACACTTTTGGGTCACACCGGCACCGTGCCGGGGTACCTCACCTTTGCCGGCAGCTCCCAAGACGCCCATAGCCAGATCGCGCTTTCCGTCACACCGTTGGCGACCGAGGTGGGTCCGGCGATCGGCCGGCTGCTTCAAACCACGTTCTGCGGCAGCGGCTTGCCGCGACAGGGTAGGCGCGCGGGCAGTTCGGCGCGTCCGGTGGCTTGGTAGCCGTGGGCGCGTCCGGTGGCTCGGTGGCCCGTGCCTTGGCGCGCCACCGGGCGTGACGGCGCCACCGGGCGTGACGGCGCCACCGGGCGTTTGGCGGTGCCGGGCGTGGGCCCGTGGCCGGCTCGTGGGGAGGCGGCTACACCGTGGGGAGGCGGCTACAGGTTGGCGAGGAAGGCCGGTAGGCGGTCGGCGAGGCGGTCGTATTCGTCGGGGCTGTTGTAGATCTGCGCGCAGATGCGGAGCAGTGCCCCGTCGCGCCAGGGGTTGATGGCGATCTCGGCGGCGAGTTCGTCTGCGATGCGCCGGCGGATGGCGAAGGCCGTCGCGTGGTCGGGAATCAGCCCGTCGGGCAGGGGGATGACGCGCATGCTGACGCCGTCGCCCGGGTCGGGTAGCTCGGCCGGGTCGAGGCCCAGCGCCGCGCCGAGGACCTTCTGCCCGTATGCGGCCAGCTCTGCGTTGTGCCGTTGGATGTCGGTCTCGCCGAATCGCTCGAACAGGGTGAGCCCGCTGGGCGCGGAAAGCCAGGCGGTGTGGTCGCGGGTGCCCTGCTGCTCGATGTTTGCCGGGTATCCGTCGTGGTGGAAGTGTGACACCACAACCGGGCGCAGCCGGCCGCGCCAGGCGGCTGACACCCGGAACAGCGCGGTGCCGCCCGCCGCGAATGCCCACTTGTGCATGTTGCCCACCCAGAAGTCCGGGTCCACTCCGGACAGTGGCTTGTGCAGCATGCCGGGCGAATGCGCGGCGTCGACCAGGATCGGTATCCTCGACTCGTGAAGCGCCTCGGTCAGCTCGGCGATCGGGTGCCGCTGTGCGGTGGCCGAGGAGATCTCGTCAACGATCACGAGTTTGGTGCGCTCGGTGACCTGCCCCAGGATCGCCGATATGGTGTCGGCCGCCGATGCGCCGAGATCGACCGGGGCCACGACGGTCTTGGTGCCGAAGCGCGTGTCGGCATCGCCCACGGCCAGTGTGGTGGCGTTGTAGCTGTGGTCGGTGATGACGATCTCGTTGCCCGCGCTCAGGTCAAGCGAGTTTAGTGCGAGGGCCGCGCCGTAGGTGGCGTTGTTGACGAACCCGCACAGTGCCGGGTCCGCGCCGAGGAAAGCGGCGAGCTGGTCGCGCGCGGCCGAGGTCCGCTCCCGAAGGTCACCTGTGACCATCCGCATCGGGTTGGCGTCATACTCGTCAAGCAGCCGTTGCCGGACCTCGCGCACCACCGTCGGCACCGAGCCGAACGAGCCGTGGTTGAGATGGGCCACCTCGGGGTCGAGGACAAAAAGCTCGCGCGCACCAGAGATCATGTGTGAGAAGTCTACGGGTTTAACCGATAGCCTCCCCGTCGGTCCGCGCGCACATATCCGCGTAATTCCAAGGACGGCAACGCCACCGAAGCGTGAAGCGCGGAAACGCCTGCCGCCGCCGCGATCGCCGCCACCGTCGCCGGCTTGCGCAGCGGTGTGGCGTCAACGATCGCCTTCTCCATCGGGCTCAGCGAGTCGAACGGCCGTTCGTTGACCTGTGCCGTGGGCGCGAGATCGTCGCCGACCAGGCCGACCTCCTCGAGCACCTCGCCGGCCGTCGTCACCAGCCGCACGCTGTCGTCGCCCTCCCGTCTCAGCTCCTCATGGCACCCGGCCGACATGTCCGACGTGACCGGGCCGGGCACAGCCATCGCCCGCCGGCCCAGCCTGCGCGCCCTTGCGAGCGTCTGCCTGGCCCCGCTGCGTGCCCCCGCCTCGACGACGACCGTGCCCCGGGTCAGGGCCGCGATCACCCGATTGCGGATCAGGAAGCGGACTCTATGTGGATCGGCCCCGGGCGGCCACTCGCTGATGAGCAGCCCGCGCTCGGCGATCCGCTCGAGCATCGCGTTGTTGCCGCTCGGGTATGGCCGGTCCACGCCGCACGCCATCACCGCCACGGTGGTGCCGTCGGCCGCGAGGGCTCCGCGATGCGCGGCCGCGTCGATGCCATAGGCCCCGCCTGACACGACGGTCCAGCCACGCTCGGCAAGCGCATAGGCCATGTCCGACGCCACGTGCTCCCCATAGGGTGTGCTCGCCCGCGCTCCCACGATCGCCACCGACCGATGGCACGCCTCGTCGAGCCAGATCGAGCCGCGCACCCACAGGGCCTGCGGCGGGAACGAGCCACGCTCGGCCACCCGAGTGAGATCGGCCAATGTGGTCGGCCAATGTGGACTCTCCGGGGTCAGCAGCGTGACCCCGAGCCGCTTCGCCTGGCCGAGCAGACGCTCGGCGATCCGCCGCGGATCCTGCCCCGCGAGACGCGTGGCCGCTGCCGCCGCGAGGTTTTCCGGCGCTTTGCCCGAAGCCAGCCGCGCCAACGCCTCTACCGGCCCGTGCCTAGTCACCAACGCGTGCATGTCCTGGCTGCCCGGCTCGGCCAGCCAGCCCAGCACCACCCGCGCAGTGAGCACTTCGTCATCAATGTCGTACATTTACCGCCCTCGTCCGTAGTTGGATTGCCAGCTCGACCTCTGTAGAGCCGGGTCGGTCACACCCGAAGAGATCGGCCACCGTCCATGCCAGGCGCAGCACGCGATCATGCCCACGGGCCGAAATCCTGCCAAGGTCAAGCTCGCGTCGCAGTTTGGCGGTGTCTGCGGACGGCAACCGCCATCTGCGCTCGCGGAGGATCCGGCCCGGCACCATGGCATTGGTTGTCTGCCCGAGCTCCGCCCACCTGGCGGCCGCCGCCTCACGCGCCACCGCGACCCGCTTGGCCACCGTCTCCGACGTCTCCCGCAGCGATGCCTCGGTCATCAGATCGGCGGCGGTGAGCGGGAAAAGTTCAAGCTGTATGTCGATCCGATCCATCAGCGGTCCGGTAAGCCGCCTGAGGTAGCGCCGTCGCACCTGGGGCGGGCATTCGCATTTTGAGCTGCGCTGCGCACAAGCGCACGGATTGGCGGTGAGCACCAGCTGGATTTGAGCCGGGTAGACCACGACCCCTTGGCTGCGGCCCAGCGTGATGATGCCTTCCTCGAGCGGTTGTCGCAGTGCCTCGAGCGCGCTGCCCGCAAACTCCGGGGCCTCGTCCAGAAGCAGGATGCCGCGGTGGGCAAGGGAAAGCGACCCAGGCCGGGCAAGCCCGCTCCCCCCACCGACCAAGGCCGCGACACTCGCGGTGTGATGCGGCGTCTGGATCGGTGGGCGCCGGATCAGTGATGCGCCCGGGGCGAGCTTGCCCGCCAGCGAATGCAGCGAGGTGACTTCGAGTGCCGCGCCATCGTCAAGGTCGGGCAGCACCGACGGAAGCCGCTGCGCGAGCATGGTCTTGCCGCATCCTGGCGACCCGAAGAAGGCGACGTGATGTCCGCCCGCAGCGGCAACCTCGATCGCTAGCCTTCCCACGGTCTGGCCGGCGACGTCGATGAGATCGGGCATCTCTACGGCGTGGTCAAACGGGGTGCCGGCCGGCGGCACGCCCAGGGGCCGTTCGCCACGCATGAAAGCGATCACCTCGGAAAGCGACCCAACCGAGAGCACCTGCACGCCGGGCACGAGCGCCGCTTCGGCCGCGTTTGCGGCTGGTGCGACCACGCGGCTAACGCCTTGCCGTGCGGCGCCGGCGACCATGGGGAGGACGCCGTGCACTGGTAGAACCGAACCGTCCAAACCCAACTCTCCGATCACGAGCACCTGGCTCAGCGGCGCCATCGGCAGGCCGCCCGCCCCACCGAGCACGGCGAGCGCGATGGCCAAATCGAAAGCTGATCCGTGCTTGCGGACGTATGCCGGCAGCAGGTTGACGCTGATCCGCTGGGACGGCCACTCCTCGCCGGAGTTGACGATCGCGGCGCGCACCCGCTCGCGTGCCTCATAAAGCGCCGAGTCGGGCAGGCCGGTCAGGATGACCGCGGGCAGGCCGGGCGCCAGGTAGGCCTCCACCTCGACCAGGTGCCCGCCGACGCCGACCAGTGTCGCGCACAACACCTTGGCGTAGCTCATCAGAACGCGCCACGCACGTGGTCGATGTGGGGCTTGTCGCGGCCGTGGACCAAGACCTTGACGACGTCGAACCGGATCTCGCGCACCCGCATCCCGCTGCGGGCCAGCCATTGCTCGGCGAGCGTGCGCAGCCGCCTCTCCTTGTGGCCGACCACCTTTTCGGCCGCGTCGCCGAAGGCGCTGCCCCGCCTGGTCTTCACCTCGCAGAACACGAGGGCGTTGCCGTCGCGCGCGATGATGTCGATCTCGCCGGAGGCGGTGCGCCAATTGCGGTCGAGCACGACCATGCCGTTGGAGACCAGGTATTGCGCGGCAAGCGACTCGCCCCACTGGCCGAGAGTCTGTCGGACCTTCGTCATGCCCACAGGGTCGTCGCCCAACCGCCCCGCCGAAACCTCGCTCGCCCCGCCGTCTGTGGATAACCAAGGGGTTGGGGATAACTTCCGGCCGCGCACAGGTGGATCTGCTATGTGCCGCGGAACAAGAGTCTCAAGGGCTTTGTCCCGTGGCGGGGCCGCCCACCTCAACGCCCAGTCTTGCGTAGATCTGCCGACGGCATGAGCGTGATCAAGCCGTCGGGCAGTCCGGCTCGCCAGCAGGCGAAGTCGTGCCCGCCTTGGTATTCGCGGTAGTGGGCGGCGTAGCCGTGCTTGGTGAGGGCGGCGTACAGGCCGCGGTTGCCCGGCAGGAGGGTGTGCTCGAGCGCGCCTGCCTCGAGCCAGAAGCGGATGGGCTTGGCCGATTCGACTGAGCCGATCACTTCCGCGCCGGACAGTTGGCCGGCGTTGTCGCTGGGCCACCAGAACGAGCCGGACTGGCTGAGCGCGTTGCCGAAGCGGTGCGGAGCGGCGAGGGCACACGCGACGGCCGCCAGCCCGCCGAGGCTCTGGCCCGCGAGCACTGTGCGAGCAGGATCGGTGGTGGCGTTGAGCTCGGTGACCGCCCACGGCATGAGGTCGTCGAGCAGGTAGGCCAGATGGACGCTGGGGTGTGTGAGTCCATGGACGCGGCGCGGGCCGAATGGGTACCCAATAAGGATTGAAAGAAAAGGCTGGACCAGACCGTCGGCGATGAGGTTGTCGAAGATGGTCGTGACGTCGAGGTTCATCCAGGCCTGGGCGTCGAAGACGGCAAGGACCGGCAGCGGGCCATCGTCGGCGGGTGTGGGTGGGGTGTAGATGTGCAGCTCAGTAGGCCATTCGCGGTGGGTGGGGAGGGAGCGGATCCGACCGCGCGGGATCCCCGGGCGGCGCTCGCGGAAGGGCTGGGGCGGCGCGTCGGGAAGCTCCACGATGGACGCTTGGTTGGCGTTGCCGTAGACGGGTCCGATGGTGTTTTTGTTGGCGGGGTCGGGGATTCCGTTCGCGATGACGGCGTTCCAGTCGTCGGTGGGCGTGGCCCGGTCGCGGATCGGGCAGAGCTGGTAGCTCGAGCGAAAGCCGGCGGGAAGGTCGAGTTTTCCCGTCCAGATGCCGGGCGCGGTTTGGCGCAGCGGGTGAGTGATCTCGGGATTGTCGTAGGCGACGAAGCGCACGTGCACGCTGTGGGCTGGGTGGGCCGGGTCGTCCTCCCGCCACGTGAAGGTGGCGGTCGTGGTGGAGTGCATCGCAAGGTCATATCGTGAAACAGTTTGTTTCATCAACAGGAGCGTGCGTTGAATCCGGTGTTGCTGAAGGTCGCGGTGGAGCTGCTGCACGAGCGCGGGTGGGCGGCGCTCAGCCTCGATTCGATCGCCGAGCGGGCGGGCGTGTCGCGGGCGACCGTGTGGCGGCACGGGATCACGCGCGGCTCGGTGGAGAAAGCGTTGCGGCACAAGCTGATCGCGGATTATCGCGAGCTACTGTGGGGTCCGTTGGCGGCGAGCGGGAGCGGCCGGGAGCGCCTGCGTGCCGCGCTGCTCGCGCTGTGCGAGGTGGCCGAGCGGAATCTGCCGCTGCTCGCGCATACGGAGACCGCGTTTCACGGGCCGGATCTTGACGCGGTCGGGATCCATCTCGACTTCTACTCGCCCTGGCTGAGCATCCTGGAGCAGGGCGGATTCGAGCACATCGACGACCATCGGCAATTTGTGGGCGTGCTCACGAACATGGTGGTGCTGACGTATGTGCACCTGCGGTCCTATCACGAGGTCGGCGGCTGGGGACCTTTGAATACGGCGGAGCATGTGGTAGGGCTGGTCAGCGACGGGTACCTGCCCCGAGCGAACCGACGGTAAGACCGCCGCCCCTGATCGCCCTGCTCAGTCGGTGTCCAACTTGCGAGCCGCAATTGCCCTGGCGTACGTTTCGCCCGTGGACCGACGCGATGACTACGGAAGTTGGCAGGACAGCGGACACGGGGATCGATGGGCATACGACGAGGAGACGCGGGTCCCGGCGCCGCGCTCATCGGGCTACTCTCGCGGACCCCGTTCGGGTGAGCCGCTCCCGCCCGCGCCGGACCCGCTGTTCGACCCGGTGCCGCCGCAGCCGCTGCTGCCACCCGCCTCGGTCCCGCCCATGCCCACGCTCGCGCCGAGTTCGGCCCCGCCGTCCTCCTCCTACCACCAGCAGCCGCCGCCCTACCAGCAGCAACAGCAGCCACTGCACGAGCCAACCGGCGCGGTCGACGCGAGCTCGTTGCGCCGCTCGGTGAGCCAGACCGATGGGCTGTACCGCAGCCGCAAGCCCGTCTTCATCGCCGCCTACGGGATCATGGCGGCCGTGGGTGACCTGCTCATGTTGCGCCCGTTCTTCAAGGGCCTGCTGACCATCGACGCGCTGGCGCCCCTGCTCGCGATGATCGCGTTCCCGCTCCTCGCCATCGGCATGTATGGACTGGCCACGGGTGCCGCGACGGCTGTGCAATTCCAAGGGCCGCGGGTCTGGTTGCGTACCCCCCTCATCTATATCCCAATAGCGCTAGGCCTGCTGGTCGCTGCGGGCACCGCCGTGGCCTGACGTACACTGGTTGCTGGCGACCGCTCCGTGCGGTCGACCTCGCGCGCCCTCCCCCGCCCATCGGGCGGGCGGCCTCACCTGGTCCCGCCCTACACGCGGGCCACACCAAGGCCGTGGACGCCAGGCGGTGGCCGCCCGGTCACCGGCATAACCAGGGAGAAGGACTAGCAACCATGGCTGTTGTCAGCATGCGCCAGTTGTTGGAGAGTGGCGTCCACTTCGGACACCAGACCCGCCGGTGGAACCCGAAGATGAAGCGCTTCATTTTCACCGAGCGCAACGGCATCTACATCATCGATCTGCGCCAAACCCTCGACTACATCGAGAAGGCCTACAGCTTTGTGCGCAACACCGTGGCCGACGGCGGCACGGTGCTTTTCGTCGGTACGAAGAAGCAGGCCCAGGAGGCGGTCGCGGAGCAGGCGTCGCGAGTGGGCATGCCCTTTGTCAACCACCGCTGGCTGGGCGGCATGCTCACCAACTTCCAGACCGTTTACAAGCGCCTTCAGCGGATGAAGGAGCTCGAGGCGATGGACCTGTCCGGCGCCACGGCCAACTACACCAAGAAGGAAGCCCTGCAGCTGTCGCGCGAGAAGGACAAGCTGTCGCGCACGCTGGGTGGTCTGCGTGACATGTCCCGCACCCCGTCCGCGGTCTGGATCGTGGATACCAAGAAGGAGCACATCGCCGTCGACGAGGCCCGCAAGCTGGGCATCCCGGTGATCGCGATCCTCGACACCAACTGCGACCCCGACGAGGTCGACTTCCCGATCCCGGGCAACGACGACGCGATCCGTTCCGCTGAGCTCCTGACCAAGGTCATCGCGAGCGCGGTGGCCGATGGCCTGATCGCCCGTTCCGGCAAGGCCGCCCGCGGCGGCGACGTCAAGCCCGAGCCGGGCACGGTGGCGGCCGACGAGCCGCTGGCCGAGTGGGAGCAGGAGCTGCTCGCCCCGGCCGGCACGGCTCCAGCCGAGCAGAAGCCGGCCGAGTGACGGCGAGCCGGCCGTCCCGGAAGTCGAGCTAGTGACCTCGGGACGGCCGGCTCGACTGGCGACAGTGAGACGGCCCAAGCAGCCCAGTGAGTGATCTGCGGGACGAAGGGTCCAGCAGCACAGCGAGCGCCGCGGAACGACACAAACGACGGACCAGCGGCCCAACGAGTAACAAACCGAGATTAAGAGGAACCCATGGCTAACTTCACAGCCGCCGACGTCAAGCGGCTTCGTGAGCTGACCGGCGCCGGGATGATGGACTGCAAGAAGGCGCTGGAGGAGTCCGACGGCGACTTCGACAAGGCGGTCGAGCTGCTGCGCATCAAGGGCGCGAAGGATGTCGGCAAGCGAGCCGGGCGCTCCACGGCCAACGGCCTGGTCGCGCACTCCGGCAGCGCGCTGCTCGAGCTCAACTGCGAGACAGACTTCGTGGCGAAGAACGCAGACTTCATCGCGCTGGCCGACAAGCTGGTCAAGCACGTGGACGAGATCAAGCCGGTGGACAGCGAGGCCCTGCTCGCCTCGAAGTTCGAGGGCTCGACCGTGGCCGACGTGATCCAGGACGCGTCCGCCAAGATCGGCGAGAAGCTGGTGCTCAACCGGTTCGCGGTGGTCGAAGGTCAGCTCGCGGTCTACCTGCACCGCAAGAGCCCCGACCTGCCGGCGCAGGTGGGCGTCGTCGTGGCCTACACCGGCAAGAGCGATGAGGCCGGCGAGGCGGACGCGCGCGGCGTGGCGATGCAGATCGCCGCGATGCGCCCGAAGTTCCTGTCCCGTGACGAGGTGCCGGCCGAGACCGTCGAGTCCGAGCGCCGCATTGCCGAGCAGACCGCGATCGAGGAGGGCAAGCCCTCGGGCGCCGTTCCGAGGATCGTCGAGGGCCGGGTCAACGCGTTCTTCAAGGACTTCGTGCTGCTGGAGCAGGCCTCCGTGACCGACCAGAAGAAGACGGTCGCGCAGGTGCTCAAGGAGGCGGGCCTCGAGGTGACGAAGTTTGTCCGCTTCGAGGTCGGCCAAGCTTAAGACCCGCGGGTTTGGTTTCTTCAGGCGAAGCCGTGATCTTGCGGCCGGGTGCGAAGCGATCCGGGCACACCCGCTGCTGGGAAGAGGTCAGGCATAAGACTGAACACCAAGGGGAGGTCGTGGTGTCACGGCCTCCCCTTTGGCATATGGTCTCCCGTGACGCGGTGTAAAGAAGGTGGTGGCCCTTGTTCAGGCGAGTCGTGTTGAAGTTGTCCGGTGAGGTCTTCGGCGGCGGGGCGGTCGGGGCCGACCCCGACGTCGTGGCGGCTATCGCGCGGCAGATTGCCGACGCGGTACACAAAGGCGTCCAGGTCGCGGTCGTCGTCGGCGGAGGTAATTTTTTCCGGGGCGCCGAGATGCAGAAGCGGGGCTTGGACCGGGCGCGCGCCGACTACATGGGCATGCTCGGCACGGTGATGAACTGCCTTGCGCTGCAAGACTTCCTCGAGAAGGAGGGCGTGGAGACCCGGGTGCAGACGGCCATCACGATGGCCCAGGTCGCCGAGCAATACATCCCGTTGCGGGCCATCCGGCACCTGGAGAAGGGCCGTGTCGTGATCTTCGGCGGCGGCGCGGGTATGCCATATTTCACGACCGACACCGTGGCCGCGCAGCGAGCGCTGGAGATCCGCGCGGATGTCGTGCTCATGAGCAAGAACGGGGTGGACGGGCTGTACACGGCCGATCCGCGCCGCGACCCCGACGCCGTGAAGCTTGACAAGATCACATTTTCCGAGGCGCTGCAGCAGGGTCTTCAGGCGGTCGATGCGGCGGCCTTCAGCCTCTGCAGGGAGAATGGATTGCCGATGCTCGTCTTCGGCGCGGAGGGGGACGACATCGGGCGCGCCCTCAGCGGTGAGAAGATCGGCACGTTGATCACCACCGCGTAGAGCACATGCCTTATGGCTTAAGGAAAAACACGAGAGAGTGGGAGAAGGCCCGTGATTGAGGAGACGCTCCTCGATGCCGAGGAGAGAATGGAACGGGCGGTCGATCACGCCAAGGAGGACTTCGCGGCGATCCGCACCGGCCGGGCCAACGCGGCGATGTTCTCCAAGGTCGTGGTCGATTATTACGGTACCCCGACACCGCTGCCGCAGATGGCATCGATCAGTGTGCCCGAGCCACGCATGGTGATCATCAAGCCCTACGACGCCTCGCAGCTCGCCGTCATGGAGCGGGCGATCCGCGATTCCGACCTGGGTGTCAATCCGGGCAACGAGGGCACCGTGCTCCGCATCGTGGTCCCGCAGATGACCGAGGAACGCCGCAAGGAAATGATCAAGGTGGCGCGCGGCAAGGCCGAGGACGCCCGCGTCGCGGTGCGCAACATCCGGCGCCGCGCCAACGACGAGATCCACAAGCTGGTCAAGGACGGCGGTGTGGGCGAGGACGACGGGCGCCGCGGCGAGAAGGAGCTCGACGACCTGACGCACAAATACGTCGCCCGCGTCGATGAGCTGCTCAAGCACAAGGAAGCCGAGCTGCTCGACATCTGATGGCCATTGACGACTCCGATCGGGCGCGGTCTGCCCGGGGCGACCAGGGGCTTCCCCCTGATTCCGCATCGCCACGCGGGCGAAGCCCCAAATCGCATGCCGCGCCCGGATCACCTCCCGACTATGGCCGCGCCGGCCGCAACATCCCGGTTTCCATCGCCGTCGGCCTGACCCTGCTCGCCGTGGTGCTGTTGCCGCTGTTCCTGCTCAAAGACCTTTTCGTGGTGGTACTCGTGGTAGCCGCCGGGGTCGGGGTCTGGGAGATGGTTCGTGCGGTACGGGCCAGCGGCGCTCAACCTCCGCTCCTGCCCCTGCTGGGCGGGTCCACGGCGATCCTCGCGCTGGCATGGTGGTCCGGCATCGAGGGCCTGAGCACGGGCCTGCTGATCGGTGTGCTCGCCACGCTGGTCTGGCGGATGGGCGACGGTCCGGGCGGCTACCAGCGCGACGCCGGGGCGGCCGCGCTGATCCTGGTGTATGTGCCGTTTCTGCTCGGTTTCGCGGCGCCGCTGACCACGCCCGCCGACGGCGTCTGGCGGATCTTGGTGACGCTCGCCGCGGTCGTACTGTCCGACACGGGCGGCTATGTCGCGGGTGTCCTGCTCGGCAGGCACCCGATGGCCCCGTCGATCAGCCCGAAGAAGTCGTGGGAGGGGTTCGGCGGTTCGATCCTGGCCACGGGTGCGGGCAGCGCGATCCTGCTGTGGCTCCTGCTCGACATCGTCCCGTGGCAGGGCGCGATCTTCGGCGTCGTGGTGTCGATCGCGGCGGTGCTCGGCGACCTGACCGAGTCCTTGCTCAAGCGGGATCTTGGGATCAAGGACATGAGCAACCTTCTTCCGGGGCACGGCGGGCTCATGGATCGCCTCGACTCGATCCTGTTTGCCGTGCCAACGGCATACTTGTTGCTCTCCGTGTTTGCGCCGACGAGTTGAGTGACGGGTGATGTGGGTCCTTCTATGGACTCGGGGGCTGTCGTTGGTGACCGAACGTGGGACACTGGATCGGTCATGACGACTCTGCCTTTAGTCCCGCTCACAGCGGGTGACCAAGTGCGCGCTCGCCGTGCGTCCATGCCGCCTCGGCACCTTGCCGACATGGACCTCGCCGAGCGCCGCGCCGCCGTCGCCACAGCGGGTGAGCAAGCCTTTCGCGCCAGTCAGCTGTCCAATCACTACTTTGGGCGGCTCGAGCGCGACCCCGACGCGATGACCGACATCCCCGTCGCCTCCCGGCGGCGGCTTGCCGAGCAGCTGCTCCCCGCACTCCTGCGGCCGGTGCGCGAGCTCGCGTGTGACGACGGCGCGACGCGCAAGGCGTTGTGGCGGCTTCACGACGGGTCTCTCGTCGAGAGCGTCCTGATGGGCTATCCAGACAGGGTGACCGTGTGCATCTCCAGCCAGGCTGGGTGTGGCATGGCATGTCCCTTTTGCGCGACCGGTCAGGCGGGCCTGACGCGCAACCTCTCGACGGCTGAGATCGTGGACCAGGTGGTCTACCTGGCAGGCGTGGCGGCATCGGGGGTCATGGGTGGGGCGTCCCGGCGCCTGTCGCACGTGGTCTTCATGGGCATGGGCGAGCCCCTGGCCAACTACCCCCGGGTCATCGACGCCGTCCGCAGGCTTACCAACCCGGCGCCGGAAGGGCTGGGCCTGTCCCAGCGCCACGTGACGATCTCGACGGTCGGGTTGGTACCGGCAATGAGAAAGCTTATGGAAGAGGACCTCTCGGTGACTCTCGCGCTGTCGCTGCATGCCCCCGACGACGAGCTGCGTGACGAGCTCGTCCCGGTCAACCAGCGGTGGAAGGTCTCCGAGGTGCTCGGCGCGGCATGGGACTATGCCGCCGCGACGGGCCGCCGGGTCAGTATTGAGTACGCGATGATCAAGGACGTTAACGATCAGCCGTGGCGGGCCGACCTACTCGGCCGACTGCTAGCGGGGCGGCTGGCGCACGTCAATCTGATCCCGCTCAACCCCACGCCGGGCAGTCGATGGGACGCCAGTCCCAAGCCGGTGGAGCGGGAATTCGTCCGGCGCTTGCGGGAGGCCGGTGTCCCGACTACGGTGCGTGACACGAGAGGTCGGGAGATTGACGGCGCGTGTGGTCAACTTGCGGCTAGTGAGGGTGAGGCATGAGCTCTAGTCATGGACAACGCTTTCGCAGGCGGGCGGTGCGCCGCGGATACAAGGTGGACGAGGTCGATGTCTTCCTTGATCGCGTGGAGGCGACTCTAAACGGCACGCCCATCGGTCCACCTGTCAACGCTCAGGACGTGCACGACGTGGTGTTCCGCGTGCGCTTCGGCGGCTATGACGAGTGGCAGGTCGACCTGCACCTCGACCGCGTCGAGCGGCAGCTGGCCGACATCGAGGAGCGCGCGTCCGGGCCCGGCGTCGGTGCCCAGCTGCGGGCCGCGATGAGCAGCCCGATGGACCGGGGCGGCCCACCGCCACCCCCGCTGCCCACGCGCACGCCCAACGCCAACGCGCAGACGAGCACCATCCCGCGTTACGACCAGTCGCCGTTCGAGGCACCACCGCCGCCGCCGCTACCGCGCAGAGACGACCTGCCCCGCCGCGACGAATACGCGACGGGCAGCTTCGCCGGCCTCGGTGCCCCGTCCGAGCCGCCCGGCGGATCGTTCCCGGGCTTCGGCCCGCCCCCGCCGAGCCGGCCCGACATCACCGGCGAGATCCGCCCGGCGCGCAACGACCCCTACGGCTCCGGCGGCTACGGGCAGGTCGCACCGGCCTCCCCGCCCTACCGCGACCCGGGCCCGAGCCGCGGCTACGACTCGGCGACCACCGGCGCCTTCAGCACCGTCACGTCGGGCGGAGGCTACGGCGCCCCGGCGGCGCCCAGCGGCGGCGCCGAAAGCCAGCGGGTCGACCAGCTGCGGCGCACCTTCCAGCTGCGCCGGTTCGGCAGCGGATACGACCCGGGCCAGGTCGACCGGCTCTTCGACAACGTGCTCGGCGCGCTTTCGGGCCGCGGCGGCATGAACGAGTCCGAGCTCGACCCCTCGCGTCTCAACCTGGTGCCCGGCGGCTATTACGAGGCCGAGGTGGACCAGGCGATTCGCGAGGTGCGGGAGATTTTGCGCGCGCGGTAGTGCGCGCGCGTGGGGGTGAAACCCTTCGGCTGGGGGTGGTGCCGGGATATCCGTTTTGGGGACTAAAAACGCTCTATCTAACGGACATCCCGGCACCACCTTCCAGGTGGGTTGCCACCGCCCCGAGGAGTTGGCGAGTCGGTGGGTGGCAGGCCAATGCCATGCTTGGCTGCCACCTCCCGGAGCCCCGAGGTCTCCCGCCGGAGCACGCCCTTCCACTCCCGCTCACTCCGACGAAAAGGCTCAGTCCTTGAGGCCGTTACGGCGCTGGACGGCGTCGACGATCATAATGACCGCGATGCCCGCCGCGATGCCGATGATCCAGGGCGCGCCGGTCTTGACCTCGTTATTGCCGAACAGCATGAGCAGCAGCGAGGCGATGATGGCGATCCCGACGATGCGGTAGAGCCTGACCGGGGTCGGTTTGTGCTGGTCGGGCGAGGTGACCGGCTCTTCAGATGCCACTGGAGGTCCTTTCGAGCAGTGCGTTTCCTTTGGGTAGCGTAGAGCAGTGCGAATCACCGGTACCGGCCACGCCAGCCTGCGCATCGACACTCCCGCCGGAAGCATCCTGTGCGACCCGTGGGTCAACCCGGCCTACTTCGCGTCGTGGTTCCCGTTTCCGGACAATTCGCATCTGGACTGGGAGGCGCTGGGCGACTGCGACTACCTCTACGTGTCCCATCTGCATCGCGACCACTTCGACGCCGCCCACCTGAGGCGGTTCGTCAGCAAGCGGGCGACCGTGCTGCTCCCGGAGTATCCGACATCACAGCTCGAGGACGAGCTGCGCGATCTCGGGTTCACCAGCTTCCTCAAGACGGTCAGCGACGAGGTGCACGAGCTCGACGGCGGGCTCAAGGTGATGATCCAGGCGCTGACGTCGCCCACGGACGGGCCGATCGGCGACAGCTCCCTCTGGGTCGAATATGACGGCATCCGCGTGCTCAACCAAAACGATGCCCGCCCGGCGGACCTGTCGCGCTTTGCCGAGCTGGGTCACGTCCACGCCCACATGCTCCAATTCTCCGGCGCCATCTGGTACCCGATGGTGTATGAACTGCCCGAGGTGGCCAAGACCGCCTTCGGCAAGCAGAAGCGCGACCGGCAGTTTGACCGCACGTTCCGCTACATCGACGATCTCAAGGCGAGCTGGGTCTTCCCGATCGCCGGGCCGCCCTGCTTCCTCGACGAAGACCTATGGCGGTTCAACGATATCTTCGGCGACGAGGGCAACATCTTCCCGGACCAATCCGAGTTCATCAAGGAGTATCAGGGAAGCAACGGCGTGGTCCTGCTCCCCGGCAGTGTGTCGACCCTGACCGCCGACTCGTGCGAGACGACGCATCCGACCGACCTCGACGCCTTCTTCGCCAACAAAGAGGCGCACCTTAAGGCCTATCAGGAGCGCCAGCGGGAGACCATCGCCCGGGAGAAGGCGTCCTGGTCGCACCCGGAGATCGATGTGCTCGGCGCGTTGAAGGCTCAGATCGAGCCGCTGCTGGACGAGTCGGTCTATCTGGCCAAGGGCGTGGGCGGGCCGATCCGGTTCGACCTGACCGACCCCGCGGGCGCGCTGGTCGAGTCGATTCTCGTGGACTTCCCGGCCAAGGAGGTCCGGCACGCCGACGGCAGCGAAAAGGTGCGCTACCGCTTCAGGACCGAGCGGCGGCTCGTCGAGCACCTGCTGTTCATCGGCGAGGGTGACTGGGTCAACTCGCTGTTCCTGTCGTGCCGGTTTTCGGCCGCGCGGATCGGTCAATACAACGAGTTCGTCTACGCATTCTTCAAGTGTCTGACCGAGGAGCGCCTGCAATACGCCGAGGGCTGGTATGAGTCGCAGCGCCCGGACGCCGAAGACATCGTCATGGGCGGCTGGAAGTTCCAGCGGCGCTGCGCGCATCTGAAGGCCGACCTGACCCGCTTCGGCATCGTCGACGGCAAGACGCTGACCTGCCAGTTGCACGGCTGGAAGTGGGATCTCGCGAGTGGACGGTGCCTGACCAGCGTCGGCCACGAAATCCGGTCGGAGCCCGCTCCCAGGGCTGAACCTGCTACCGAACAGTAGCGCTAAACGTATATGTTTCGATATGTTCCTCTTCAATATCCGTTGAGGGGAGGAACATCAATGGGTCGCATCAAGTATCTCGCCGTCTCTGCCGGACTGGCTGCCGCGGTCGTGGGCGCATTCACGGCTCCGTCGGCGGCGACGGCCGCACCGTTGGGCAAAATCCTTGCGGTGCAAGGCGAATCCGTGCCGGGCGAATACCTGGCCGTGTTCAAGTCCAATGTGGACACCGGCGTGGCGGGGCGGCACGGCGCCGTGGTCGGGCAAACGTTCGGCAGCGTGAAGGCGCTGCTGTTCCGGGGCACCGACCTGAGCGCACAGCGCGTCGCCGGTGACACGCGCGTCGCCTTCGTGCAGCGCAACATGATTCACCGCACGCAGGTCTCGCAGTCGCCCGCGACGTGGGGCATCGACCGCATCGATCAGCGTAACTTGCCCCTGAACAACACGTACAACTACACCCGCACCGGCGCGGGCGTGAAGGCGTACATCATCGATACCGGGATCCGCTTGTCGCACAGCGAGTTCGGCGGCCGGGCCGCCAGCGGGTTCGACGCCATCGACGGCGGGTCGGCCGATGACTGCAACGGGCACGGCACGCACGTGGCCGGGACGGTCGGCGGCACCACCTACGGTGTGGCCAAGGCCGTCTCGCTCGTCGCCGTGCGCGTGCTGACCTGCGAGGGCAGCGGCACCACCGCTCAGGTGGTGGCCGGCATCGACTGGGTGACGGCCGACCACGCCCCGGGCGCGCCTGCCGTGGCCAACATGAGCCTGGGCGGCGGCGCCGACGCGGTGCTCGACGCGGCCGTGCAGCGGTCCATCGACGACGGCCTCACCTATGCCATCGCGGCGGGCAACGGCATCCTCGGGATCATCTCGGAGAACGCGTGCAACAAATCCCCGGCGCGCGTGCCCGCGGCGATCACCGTGTCCATCACCAACAACACCGACACCAAGCCATCGTGGGGCAACCGCGGCCCGTGCGTCGACGTCTTCGCGCCGGGCTTCAACATCACGTCGGCGTGGCTGACCAACGATACGGCCACCAACACGATCAGCGGCACGTCCATGTCGACGCCGCACGTCGTCGGGGCCGTGGCGCTGTATCTGCAAGCCAACCCGGGCGCGTCGCCCGCGACCGTGGCCTCGGCCATCATCAGCAACGCGACGACGGGTGTCGTGCGGTCGCCCGGCACGGGTTCACCAAACCGCCTGCTCTACACCGGAAACTTCTGACCGAAACTTCTGACCCGCGAGGCCGGCCGCACGCACCCCCGGTGCGTGCGGCCAGAGCCCGCTAGCCGCGGAAGGGTCCCGTCACCTCATACGTGATCCCGCCCCACGCCTGGCCCGACGTGCCGCGCTGCGACGAGAAGTAGAGCCGGTTGCCGGCCGGGTTGAACGCCGGCCCGGTGATCTCGGACGATCCCTGGTTGAGGATGCGCAGGAACGGCGCCACCACACCGGAAGGCGTGATGATGCAGATCTCCATGTTGCCGCCGTCCTCGGCGACGAACAGGTCGCCCGAGCGGGAGCCGGTGATGTTGTCCACGCCCGTCAGCTCACCGCCCGCGTTGTAAGCCAGGTCCAAAGTGGACGCCACGGTGTGGTATGCCCACACCCGGTTGTCGCCCTTGGTGGTGAAGTAGACGATGCCTTCGTCATACCAGCATCCCTCTCCGCCGTTGAACCGCTTGGCGGCCGCGACCTGGTTGCGCGTGGCCGTCGGGAAGCCGTCCCGGTCGGGGATGTTTTGCCACGTGACCGGCCCCGACGTGAGGTCGGCCGGCGCGCACAGCACCTGCAGCTGCCCGGTGTTGAGGTCTCCCCACACGTCCGGGAGAAACCGGTAGAAGCAGCCGTCGCTCTCGTCCTCGGTCATGTAGACCACGCGCTGCGCGGGGTCGCATGCGGCCGCCTCGTGCTTGAACCGGCCCATCCGCGTCCGCTCGCGCGCCGCCTGTGTGCCCCAAGGGTCGGTCTCCATCACCCGGCCGAGCTCGATTTCTTCGCACGACAGCCACGTGTTCCACGGTGTGGCCCCGCCCGCGCAGTTGAGGTTGGTGTTGGACAGGATGCGATATGCCGCGCCGATCGTGCCATTCGCGTCGAACCGGATCGCCGAAGCCCCGCCGAACAAAGGGATTTCCGAGTTTGACACGTAAATCCAGCCGCTGCCGTTGGCGAAGCACGCGCCGCCGTCGGGTGCCCAGTGCCAGCTGTAGGACGTGCCGCTGACCCGCTGCCCGGACCGGGCGATCACCCGGGAGGTGAAGCCCGCCGGCAGCTGGATGCCGTTGCCATCGGCCGGGCCCGGCGGGCCATAGGGGCTCGGGCCGGGTAGCGCGGGCCCGGAGAACGCGTTGCTCCAGAGTGCTCCGGAGAAGGCGACCGCGCCCGCGCCGACGACTCCCGCGCGGAAGAGATTTCGACGTTCCACAGTGGACCTCCATGTCCGTCGATGCGCCGAGATGTTACCCGCACGTTAAACATCTCGGGCGTCCGCGGGCTAGGGGTAACCGTGAACTTTCTATGACTCGCGGATGCCGAATCGCCGATAGACCCCGGCCAATGGTCGTGGCGCCCACCAGTTCCACCGGCCGAGCAAGCGCATGGTCGCGGGCACCAGCAGCGTGCGCACGAGTGTCGCGTCGATCGCGATGGCCACGACCGTGCCGACGCCGAGCAGTTTGATGGTGGCCGTGCCGCCGGTGGCGAACCCGGCGACGACCACGATGAGCAGCAGTGCCGCCGCGGTG
>JBIOYB010000006.1:0-16811 GCA_044869915.1 Allorhizocola sp. | reverse complement strand
CGGTGTAGGAAAGCCCGTGCCCGAACGGGAAGGCGGGTGTCGGATCCACAGAGGACACGTCGGTGCGGCGCCCCAGCGGCGGCGCCAGGTAGGTGACGGGCAGCCCGCCCGCGTCCCTGGGCACGCTCACCGGCAGCCGGCCCGACGGGTTGACCACGCCGGTCAGCACCTCGGCCAGTGCCCGCCCGCCCAGCTGGCCGGGGAAGAACGCCTCCACGATGGCCGCCGCCGCGTCGAATTCGGCGCCGAGCGCGTATGGCCGCCCGGCCAGCAGCACCAGCACGACCGGTGTGCCGGTGGCGAGCACGGCCCGGGCCAGCTCGGCCTGCACGCCGGGCAGGCGCAGGTCGGTGGCGTCGCAGCCCTCGCCGGACGTGCCGCCCCCGAACAGCCCGGCCCGGTCGCCCACGGCCAGCACGCACACGTCGGCCTCTGCCGCGGCGGCCACCGCCTCGGCGATGCCGGACGTGTCGTCGCCGGTGATGGCGCACCCGGGCGCGAATGTCAACTGTGGACAGACCTCACTCAGCGCCTCAGTCAGGGCCGCGCGCAGCGACGGGATGTCGAGCCCGAGCCCGTAGTCGGGATGGTGCACGCCGACGTGTGCGGGGAACGAGTAGCAGCCGAGCATGGCGATCGGGTCGTCGGCCACCGGCCCGATCAACGCCACCCGTTGGTGCGCGGCGAGCGGCAGCAGACCACCCTCATTGCGCAGCAACACAATCGACTGGCGGGCCAGCCGCAGCGCGATGTCCTGGCCGATCTCGTCGTCGAAGCGCAGCTCGTCGAGGCCGTCGGGCATGGGCTGCCAGTCCTCGTCGAGCAGGCCGAGCTCGGCCTTTTGCGCCAGCACCCGCACCAGCGCCCGGTCGATGAGCGCCTCGTCGATCGCGCCCGACTTGACCGCCTCGATCAGCGGCTCGGCGTAGGCGTCGCCGCGCGGCAGCTCGACGTCGATGCCCGCGCGCAGGGCGAGGGCGGCGGCGGCCGCCCCATCGGCGGCCACGCGGTGCAGCGTCTCGAGGAAGCGGATCGCGAAGTAGTCGGCCACCACCGTGCCGGTGAAGCCCCACTCGCCACGCAACAGGTCGGTCAGCAGACCGGCGTCGGCTGCCACCGGTACCGCATCGATCTCTGAATAGGAATTCATCACCGAGCGGGCCCCACCGAGCCGCAGTGCCATCTCGAAGGGCGGCAATATCACGTCGTGCAGCTCGCGCCGGCCCATGGGCACGGGAGCGAGGTTGCGGCCGCCGCGGGAGGCGGAGTATCCGGCGAAGTGCTTCAGCGTCGCCACGACGCCGGCGCTCTCCAGGCCGTGGACGTAGGCCGCCCCCACGGTCCCGACGAGGTAGGGATCCTCGCCGATGGTCTCCTCGGTGCGCCCCCAGCGATAGTCGCGGGTCACATCGAGCACCGGCGAAAGCCCTTGGTGCACACCGGCCGCGCGCATCGATCGTCCAATCCGGACGGACATCTGCTCGACCAGCTCCGGGTCGAACGAGGCGCCCCAGCACAGCGGCGCCGGATAGGCGGTGGCCCGCCACGTGGCAAACCCGGTCAGGCACTCCTCGTGCACCTGCGCCGGGATCCCGAACCGGTTGGCCGCAACGATTTGCGCCTGCGCCGCGGCCAGCGCCCGAGCGCCCGCGACCGGGTCGACCGGCGCGGTGCCGAACGGGCGGGTCAGCTGGCCCAGACCGTTGCCGATGAGCACGCTCCACGGCGCGCCCTCGCCGGCCCTGCCGGCCATTTCGGCCTGCATCGGCGCGACTCCCTCACCGGACGCCTCGGCTCCCGCCCACACGGACACGAGCTGAGCCGCCTTCTCCTCCAGCGACATCAGCGGGACGAGGGCCTCGGCCCGCTCGGTGGGCGTGCGCCGCGGGTCGCGCCACGCGGGCACCTCCCCCGAACCGGGGTACATTTCGACTGGCAACTGGCTTCTCATGCCACGCTGTTCCCCTCCCGCCCCCAGCCCGATAGGCCCGCCCCCCTTAGGGCCGGATGAAGGCGCGCCTCGCTACAGCCGGCGGACAACGGGCTTCCGACACGGCCCCGAAACTTTCGCAAAAACTCCGTTACATCTGGCGGCAGGTTAGGCGCAGCTGGTCAGATGTGTCAAGGGTCTCTGAAATGGGCCCTGGCTTGGTGTATGGTCCAACTGCCGCCCGCGGGTGGTCGTTACAATTTCGTGACGGTCAGGTGCTTCCGTCACGAAGTTGCCCCGAAACTTCCGGCGACGGCAGGTGAGATTTCGATGACTCGGACCGCAACGATCGCCACCATCGCCGACGAGGTCGGTGTTTCTGTCACGACCGTGTCCAAGGTGCTCAACGGGCGAGCCGACGTCGCGCCCGCGACCAGGGCGCGGATCGAGGAGAGCCTGGAGCGGCACCGCTACCGCCGCCGCGCCAAACGCCCGGCCACCGGCAAGGGCCAGATCGACCTTGTCTTCCATGAGTTCGACTCGGCCTGGGCGATGGAGATAATTCGCGGCGTCGAGTCCGTCGCCACGGCCGCAAAGATCGACATCATCCTGTCCCAGCTGGGCGGCCAGCACCTGCCGCCGCAGCCGTGGCTGGACACTGTGCTCGCGCGGCGCCCGCTCGGCGTGCTGTTCGTGCTGTGCCACCTGACCCAGTCGCAGCGCCAGCAGCTGCAGCGGCAGCGGATCCCGTTCGTCGTCATCGACACCGACAGCGCGACGTCGGCGTCCGTGCCCACGGTCGGCTCCAACAATTGGAACGGTGGGCTCCTGGCAACCCGCCACCTGCTCGAGCTCGGCCATCGGCGCGTCGCCATCATCTCCGGCCCCGAGGACGTGCTGTGCAGCCAGGCCCGGGTGGCCGGCTACCGCTTCGCTCTCGATGAGGCTGGGATTCAGATAGACCCTAATCTTGTACGGTACGGAAACTTCTATGTGGACGCCGGATACGAGCAGGGCATGCGGCTGCTGTCCCTGCCCGACCGCCCGACGGCCATCTTCGCCGGGGCCGACATGCAGGCCGTCGGCGTGCTGCGGGCCGCGCGCAAGGTCGGCCTCGACGTGCCCACAGACCTGTCGGTCATCGGCTACGACAACCTGCCCGTGGCCGCGTGGATGGGGCCCGCACTGACCACCATCAACCAGCCGCTGCAGGACATGGCGGGCACCGCGACGCGCATGCTGCTCGACCTCGCGCGCGGCGTCGACCTGTCCACCAGCCGCGTCGACCTCGTCACCGAGCTGATCGTGCGCGAGAGCACCGCACCCCCGCCCCCACCCTCGTCACCAAACTGATCGTGCACGAGAGCACCGCACCCCCGCCCCAAATCGAGGAATGACATGCACACCGACTTCGAGCAATACCGCCCGGACATCGACGAGCCGGTAGGCTTCGACGAGTTCTGGCGGTCCACCCTGGACGACTCGCGCACCAAACCGGCGCTGATCGATGCCCAGCCGCACCACACCGACATGACGCTGCTCGACTGCTGGGACGTCACGTTCGCGGGCTTCGGCGGTGACCCCATCCGGGCTTGGTATCTGCGTCCGTCGGGAGTGGACACCGCCCTGCCGGCGGTCGTCGAATTCGTGGGCTATGGGCGCGGGCGGGGCCTGCCGCACGAGCGGCTCACGTTTGCCGTCGCCGGCTATGCGCACCTGCTGATGGACGTGCGCGGGCAGGGCGACCTGTATGGCAACGGCGGCGACACACCCGACCCCTATCCCGGCGCGCCCGGCGGGCGCCGGCCCACCACGATGGGGATCCTGTCGCCCGAGGACTACTACTATCGCCGGCTCATCACCGACGCGGTGCGCGCGGTCGACGCGGTGCGATCCCTGCCCGGGATCGATCCGGCGCGGGTCGTCGCGGCCGGCAACAGCCAGGGCGGCGGGCTCGCTCTGGCCGTGGCGGGGCTCGTGCCCGATCTCGCCGCCCTGCTCACGACCGCGCCGTTCCTGTGCGACGTGCAGCGGGCCATCGAGGTCGCGCAGTATGGCGGCTACACCGAGATCGCCGGCTACCTGGCCGCCAACCGCACCACCGAGGAGGCGGTGCGCCGCACACTGTCCTATGTGGATGGCGTGAGCTTCGCCAAGCGGGCCACCGCACCGGCACACTTCGGGGTCGGCCTGCGCGACACCACGTGCCCGCCGAGCACCGCCTACGCGGCCTACAATCATTACAGCGCAACGGATCGCACGATCATCGCCTATCCGTTCAACAACCACGAGGGCGGCGAGGCCCTGCACACCCAGCGCCAGCTGCACTGGCTGCGCTCACGCCTGCTGGGCTGAACACTTCCGCGCGAGGATTTGGCCATCGGCGGGCCGCGGTCGGCCCCGGTCAGGTCGCACCCGCCTCGACGGCCCGGCCGGCGATACCCGTCGGCGCCCGGCCTCGCCACAACCGCAATGCCGTGGCCGGCCGGGTGAATGCCACTGTCACGGCAAGGCACGCCAATGCCGCAATGCAAAACCTATCTACCAGGCATTCTGGCTAGACCTGTCGGCGTTCCGACACCACGGATGTTCATTCCCGTCCCTTGTCCATACAGTGACGCATGGCGATTAGTCGATCAAGCTCACGTGAGTCCGCCACAGCGCCCGGCCGACCACAAGTCGTGCAGCCACAGGCGATCTGCTAGCCGGCTGTCGCCACACACGAAAGGGGAGCCGTTCCAGCTGCCGCGAAGAAGGCGCGGCCAAGAGAACGGTCGTTTGAGGGGGAGGAAAGGCAATGTTCCGATCAGGAAAACGTGCCCGATTAGTGGGTAGCGGGATGGCGCTCGCTTCGGCGCTGACCCTCGCGCTCGGCATGGGCACGGCCTCTGCGGTCGCGGCGCCTCAGGCGCTGCGGCCGGACACGCCGTCGGCCAGTGACGGATCTGTGGTTCGGGTAGCGGCGACGACCGGCCGTGCCATCGCGGGCGGCGAGTCCGGCTTCGCGGGCACGGGCAGGCCGCTGTCCACCGATGCCAAGGCGCCCATGGGCGAGTCGGCACCGATCGGCATCGAGTCCATCTTCGGGACCGACGACCGTATCCGCATCAACCCGACCACGAGCTACCCCGCCAGGGCGGTCGTGTTCATCACCCGCAACGGCGCCGGGCACTGCACCGGCTGGCTCTTCGGACCCGATATCGTCGCCACCGCCGGGCACTGCTTGCACACCGGCGGAAGCGGCGGAACGTGGTACACCGGACTGGCCGTGTGGCCGGGCCGCAACGGAGCCGCGGCACCGTATGGCAGTTGCGCGCCACGCCTGCTCCACTCGGTCACCGGGTGGACGGTCGACGGCAACGAGGAGTACGACTACGGCGCCATCAAGCTCAACTGCACCATCGGCAACACCGTCGGCTGGTTTGGCTACTGGTGGCAGGCCGCCAGTCTGGCCGGCACGAGCACGCTCATCAACGGCTACCCCGGAGACAAGCCGTTTGGCGAGCAGTGGCGTGGTGACAACGTCGCCCGCACCGTCACGGTCAGCCAGACCAACCAGATCTTCTACACCAACGACACCATCGGTGGCATGAGCGGCAGCGCGGTCTATCAAAACCGGCCCGCCGGCAGCGCCTTCTGTGCCGGGATCTGCTCCATGGCGATTCATGGATACGGCTTCCCGCACGGTGCCTTCCCGCACAACACCTACAACCACGCCGCACGCATCACCGAGGCGCGGTTCAACAACCTGCAAGCCTGGAGAAACGCACCCTGAGCACCCTGAGTCAGGTGGGCCGGCTCCGGCCGGTCCACCTGCCTCACCCTGGAGGGACGATGCGCCTGTCGCGTCTTAGTGCGCTGCTCGCTTCCGCGGTGGCCGTCGCCGCCCTGACCGCCTGCGCCGGCACGGATCCGGCCGGGCCCGGGAGCTCATCGCCGGCACCGGGCGACCAACCGGTCAGCGGCGCGCCCGGAGCCTCGCCACCGGCCGATCCCGGCCCGGCGGTCCGGGGGACGGTCAGCGGCCGGGTGACCGGTCCCGGTGGCACGCCCGTCTTCGGGGCGATGGTGCTGACGCGGTCGCTGGACACGCCGGCCAAACCCATCCCGGAGCTTGCCGTGTCCACGGATCGGGAGGGCAACTATAGCTGGAGCCTGCCGCCCGGCCGCTACGAGCTCGCCATCGTCACCGCCTCCCAGACCGCATCCGGCCAGGCGCCGGCCACACAGGCCGCGACCGTCCAAGCAGGACAGACGACGACACTGGACTTCAAGCTCAATTAAAAAGCGAAGGGACGCGCCTCACCGCGCGACGTGATCCACTTCAGGTCGCAGAACTCCTCGGCGGCGAAACCTATGCCAAACCTGCCCCAGCCGCTCTCCTTCACCCCGCCGAACGGCATCTGCGGCTCGTCGTTGACCGGCTGATCGTTGATGTGCACGATGCCGGCGTCGAGGCGTGCGGCGACCTCAAACCCGCGATGCTGATCGCCGGCGATGACCCCGGCGGTCAGGCCATAGCGCGAGGCGTTGGCGCGCGCCACGGCCTCGTCGGCGTCGGCGACCGGCTCGACGATGGCCAGCGGGCCGAAGGTCTCCTCGAAGGCGACCTCCACGCTGTCCGGCACGCCGGTGAGCACGGTGGCCGGATAGCACGGTGGTTGCGGGCTTCCGCCGGCGAGGACCGTCGCTCCCGCGGCGGTCGCCTCCTCGATGCGCCGGGTCATCAGGGACAGCGCCCACTTGTTGATCAGTGGCCCGATGACCGTCCGCGGGTCCGACGGGTCGCCCATCGGCAAACCGGCCACCCTTTCCGTGAAACGCCCGATGAACTCCTCGGCGATCGGGCTCTCCACGTAGATGCGGCGGGCGCACATGCACACCTGTCCCTGATGGACAAAGGCGCCGTAGGCCGCGGCCCGTACCGCATAATCCAAGTCCGCGTCGGCCAGGACGATCAGCGGGTTTTGCCCGCTGAGCTGCAGCACGACCCGCTTGAGGTGCCTGCCCGCGAGCTCGGCGAGACGCCGGCCGGTCACCGTCGAGCCGGTGAAGTTGATCCGTCGCACGTGCTCGTGGGAGATGAGCTCCTCGCCGATCGCGCCGGCGTCGCCGGGCGCGTGGGTGACGATGTTAAGCGCGCCGGCGGGCAGCCCGGCCTCGGCGAAGATTTCGGCCCACAGCGTGCCACCGGTGATCGGGGATTCCTCGGAGGGCTTGAGCACCACCGTGTTTCCCAGCGCGAGCGGCCCGGCGATGGAACGGCCCGCGAGCACGAGCGACGCGTTCCACGGCGCGATCGCGGCGACCACGCCGACCGGCCGGCGCATGGCGAAGGCCTTGGTGCCATCGGTGTCGGACGGGAGCACCTGCCCGATGGGGGCGAACGCCAGCCCGGCCGCCTGGCGCAGCAGCGACAGGCAAAACTCGATCTGCACCCCGGCGAAGTGGCCGCCGCAGCCGGTCTCCACCGCCAGCAGGCCAAGGATTTCGGCACGCCGCCGCTCGAGCACGTCCGCCGCACGCAAGAAGATCATCTGGCGCGCGGTCGGGGCGAGCCCGGCCCAGCCGGGGAACGCCTGATGCGCCGCGGCGACGGCCAGTCGCGCATCGGCCGCGTCGCCCGCCGCCGTCCGCGACAGCACTTCGCCCGTGTATGGGTTGTGGTTGTCGTAGACGGCGCCGCTGATCGAGCCGGACCAGCGGCCCCCGATGAAAAGACTAGTGTTCACGCGACTACTTTCGCAGGTGGTACCCGACGGGCAGCAGCCTGACCTGGCTGAGGCCCCAAACCCCGCGCGGCATGAAGAGCGCGAACGCCACGGCCACCAGACCCAGTCCGATCATGTACCAGGCGCCGAAGTCGGCGAAATAGTACTGGACGGCGAAAAACACGAGCGCCCCCACGATCGGCCCCTCAAACGTGCCGAGCCCGCCCACCAGCGCCATGAAGATCATGTAGGCCGACCAGTGCACGCCGAAGATGGACTGCGGCTGGATGAACAGCGTGTTGGCCAACGTGAGCGCTCCCGCCGCACCACATCCAAACCCGGCCAGCACAAAGAGCGTGAACTTCAACGGCTTCACGCTGACCCCGAGCGACGCCGCGGCCTCCTCGTCATCGCGGATCGCTTGCAGGGCCACGCCTGCCCGGTGCCGCAGCAGCGCGAAGAGGAGCACGACCAGCAGCACGGCGAAGCCGAGCGTCAGCCAATAGGTGAAGGCCCGGCGGACCTCGGGGGCGAAGACGTTCAGCTCGCGCAGCGAGACGCCGGTGCCGCCGCCCATGCTCAGATCGAGGATCACCAGCAGGCCCAGCAGCTCGGCCACCACCCACGTGCCCACGGCGAACTGCCCGCCGCGCCACCGCAGCAGCAGCACCGAAAGCGCCGCCGCCAGGCCCGCCGCGCCGACGGCCGCGAGCACGATCGCCAGATACGGCGGGATCCCGCGCTGGGTAAGGAAAATCGTGGCGTAGGCGCCGAACCCGATGTAGGCCTGCTGCCCGACCGACACCAGCCCGGCGTAGCCGGCCAGCGCGTTCCACATCATGGCCAGGATCACGAGGATCAGCAGGCTGGTGAGCTGCTGCACGACGTTGGCGCCGAACACCTGTGGCACGGCAAGCAGTGCGAGCGCGATGAGCGCCAGCGCGCTGGAGCCCACCCGCGAGACCCGGCTCGACCGCTCGACTGTCCACTGCCGACCAGTTTGCCGACTCATGCGTTTGCCCTCCGGCTGGCGAGAATGACAAGGAAGACAAGGTGCCCGGCGAGGACCGAGTATTGCGGGTCGATGGCGGCGCCGACGGTCTGCGCGACACCGAGCACGATGCCGCCGGCCAGGGTGCCCCACAGCGACCCCAGACCGCCGATGATGACCGCCTCGAAGGCGAAGACGAGCTGCACCGGCCCGCTGGAGGGGTCGAAGGTGGAATGGATGCCGAGGAACGCGCCGGCCAGGGTCGCGGTGACGACCGCCAATCCGGTGGCCCTGGCATAGATGGCTTTTGACGGGACGCCGACCAGCTCCGCCGTCGCCGGATCCTGTGCGGTGGCACGCATTTCCCGGCCGAACTTGGTGCGCCTCAGCACTAGTTGCAGCCCGCCGAGGACCGCCACCGCGACCGCGAGGATCAGCATGCCCAGATAGGGCACGGACAGTTGCGACGTCACGTGCCAGGCGCCGGTGGCGATCCCGCCCGCCTGGGCGCCGAGCGAGCGCACGTCGGGCGAATACACCTGCAGCAGCGCGTTCTGTATGACGATCGCGAGCCCGAACGTGGTCAGAAGCGGTGTGAGCACACCGGATCGCAGGCTTCGGCCGAGTACCAGATGATGTAAAAAATAGCCGATCAACAACATCACCGGCAGCGCGGCGACCAGCGCGAGAAACGGGGAGACCTCCGCCTGGACGCTGACCGTCCACACCAGAAACGCGCCCAGGACGGCGATGTCGCCGTGGGCGAGATTGATGATGCGCATGACGCCGAACATCAGCGACAGCCCGCAGGCGAACAGCGCGTAGAGGCCGCCGAGGAAGACGCCCTGCAGCACGGCGTTGAGCCAGCTCATCTTGACTCCCGGATCAGTCCGAAGTAGGCCTCCGTCACCTGCTCGCGGGTCACCGCACCGGTTTCCGCCGCCAGCACCACGCGTCCCTCGAGCATGCACACCACGCGACCGGCGACCGACAGCGCGCGGCCGAGGTCCTGCTCGACGAGCAGAAGCGTGGTGCCCGAGGCGATGAGAGCCGACAGCGCCTCGTAGACCGCGTCGACCGCGACCGGCGCCAGCCCGAGCGAGATCTCGTCGAGCAGCAGCAGGCGCGGGTTGGTCATCAGCGCCCGGCCGATGGCGGTCGCCTGCTGCTCGCCGCCGGACAGCGTGCCCGCCCTGTGCCGCCGCAACGGTTTGAGCATCGGGAACGCGTCGAGCACGGTGTCGAGCGTCCACGGCCCGGGCCGGGCACGCCCTCCCGCGACCATCAGGTTCTCCTCGACGGTCATTTCCGAAAAGAGCTTTCTTCCTTCTGGTACGAGGCAAAGCCCGGCCGCGACCCGGCGATGCGCCGGCATCGTGGTGATGTCGGTGCCGGCGAAGCCGATCCGCCCACCCGATGCGGCATGCGCGCCCGCGATCGTGCGCAGCAGCGTGGTCTTCCCGGCGCCGTTGGCGCCCACGAGCGCGACCACCTCGCCCTCGCTCACACTGAGCGAGACCTCCCGCACCGCCTCCAGCAGCCCGTGATTGGCCCGGATCCCGTTGACCTGCAACAGATCGCTCATTTCCGTGCCGCCTTCCCGAGGTAGGCGTCGACCACGACCGCGTCGCGCAGCACCGCTTTGGGCTCGCCGTCGGCGATGACCCGGCCGCTGTCCATGCACACCAGGCGATCGACGACCTGCAGGAGCACGTGCACGATGTGCTCGATCCACACGATGGCCAGGCCCAGCCCGTGCAGCTGCCGGATCGTGGTGACCAGTTCGGCCGCCTCGGCGTCGGTCAGACCGCCGCCGATCTCGTCGAGCAGCAGCACGCGCGGGTTGGTCGCGAGCGCGCGGGCGAGCTCGAGCCGCTTGCGGTGCAACAGGCCCAGGCCTTCGGCGCGCCGGTTGGCGAGCTCGGCCAGCCCGCACAGCTCGAGCACCTCCACACACCGATCGTGCAGCGCGGTGCGGGTCAGGCCGGCCCCGTAGGCCGCGCCGACCAGCACGTTTTCCAGCACCGTCATCCCGCCGAACGGGCGCGGGATCTGAAACGTCCGCCCGATGCCGTCGCGGCACCGCGATTGCGGGCCCGTCCGGGTCACCTCGCGCCCGTCGAGCAGGACCGTGCCCGCGTCGGGCAGCACCGCGCCGCCCAGCACGTTGAGCAGCGTGGTCTTGCCCGCGCCGTTGGGCCCGACGATGCCGACCGCTTCGGCGCTTTTCAGGGTGAAGTCCACATCGGACAGCACGAGCAGCTCACCGTAGCGTTTGGACAGACCGGCACCGGCGAGGATGGTGGTGCCGGTCTGCGCCTTATCACTGCTCATGTGCCGTAGGGCCGCATTTGTGCGGCGACCGGGACGTTGGGATCGCTGGAGTTCTCGCAGATCACGAGCTCCACCTTGTATTTGCTACCGCTCGGCGCGGCCACCCACTGGCCCCCGAGGATCGGCGTGGTCACCACGTTGGCGTTGGGACCCTTGCCCCATTGCAGGCGACCGATGGGGGTCTGCACGTCGAGCGCGCCTATGGTCTTGGCGAGCGCGTTGCGGTCCTTGGGGTTGCCCGTGCCCTGAAGCGCGGCCGCTGCGGCGTCGAAGAGGGCAAGGCTCGGGCCGAGCTGCTGATTCCACTGCTTGCCGGACGACGTCTGGTAGCCCTCGGCGAGGTCCTTCGACGAGACCTTCGTCAGGGCCGAACTGTAGGGGTAGGTCGGGTGCCAGTAGGCGCCACCGCCCAGGCCGATGCCAAGCGCGCCCAGCGCCTCCACCTGTGACGGGAAGAGACCGGTCTTGGCGACCTGCGCGATCTTCGGCTTGTATCCCTGCTGCGCCGCCTGCTGCCAGAAGGTCGCGAAGTCGGGCGGGATCGGGAACGTGTTGAAGATCTCGCAGCCCTCGGCCTTGAACCTGGCGATCTGGGTCGAATAATCGTTGGTGCCGTTGGTGTAGGGCCCCGGATCGACGATGGTGTAGCCAGACTGGGTCAGCAGCGGCCCGAGCGCCCGGCGGATGGCGTTGCCGTCGGAGTCGTTGGGCCACATGACTCCGACCTTCTTGTTCGTCGCCACCTGCGGCCACAGGTGCGTGTAGGCGTTGTGGAACTGCTCGACGCCGAAGCAGAAGTGGAAGGTGTACTTGTAGGCGTCCTGCTGGCCCTCCTTGGCACCGCGGCCGAAATACCACGCCTGCCACGGGACGACCGTGGAGATGCAGGGGATGCCCGCGGCCTCGCACGCGTCCGACACCGGGTTGACGGTCTCCGGTGTGGACGTGGTGAGCATCAGATCGACGCCCTCGGCGTTGATCAGATCGTTGGCGACCTGCGCCGAGCGCTGCGGGTTGGACTGGCTGTCCTTGTCGATGACCTGGACGTCGTACTTCTTGCCGCCGATCGTCAGGCCGGCCGCAAACGCTTGGCGCGCAAGGCCCAGCACGTAGGCGTCGGGCTCGCCGAAGCTCGCCGCGGGTCCGGTGCGCGGGCTGACAAATCCGATCTTGAGGGACGCGGTGGAGTCGCTGGGCGTGCTTCCCGCGCCGATCTTGCAGGCCGACAGAAATGGACCGGAGAGCGCGAGCCCGGTCACGCCCAGGCCGGCACGCAGCAACTGCCTCCGGCTAGGGGAAACGTCCATGTTTGGCCTCCTAGGGCATACGAAGGTGGACGTGACCGTATGAGCGGGCGTACCGGAAGTCAATATGGCGTTCGAGTATCTGAAACACTCCGAGTTATCCTGGGCCGATGGCCAACCCCCCTTCGCCCTCCCCTCCGCCAGAGCCGGCCGCGGCCGGCTACTCCCAGTCGCTGGAGCGCGGCCTGCTCATCCTGTCGTCGTTCAGCGAGACGCGGCCGTTGCTGGGCATCGCCGACCTGGCCCGCTCGGTGGAGCTCAACAAGAGCACCACCCATCGCTACGTGGCCACCCTCGCCAAACTTGGTTACCTGCAACAGGATCCGGAGACCCGCAAATACACGCTGGGCCCGCGCGTGGTCGATCTCGGGTTCGCGGCGATCAACTCGATGGAGGTCACGCGGGTGGCCGGCCGGCACCTGCAGGCGCTCAGCGACGAGACCGGCTACACGGTGAGCATGGCCGTGCTCGACGGCCCGGACATCGTCTACGTCGACCGCCGGCGCAGCGGGCGGGCCAGCAACTTCGCCATGGGGCTCAACCTGCACGTCGGTTCGCGGCTGCCCGCCTATTGCACGGCCATGGGCAAGGCGATGCTCGCCTACCTCGAGCCCGATGCGCTGCGCCGGGTCCTGGACCGCACGGATCTGGCCCGGCGCGGGCCCAAGACCATCACAGCCCGGGAGCAGCTGATGGCCGACCTGGCCCGGGTCCGCCAGGGCGGCGTCGCGGTCAACGACGAGGAGCTGGCCGCGGGCCTGCGCTCGGTGGCGGCGCCGGTGCGCGACCGGTCGGGCGTCGTCATCGCGGCGGTCAACATCGCCGTGCACCTGACTGTGTGGGGAGCGTCGATCGACTCGGTGGTGGCGCGGCTCGAAGGCCCGCTGCGGCACGCGGTCGCCGAGATCTCCCACCGTCTCGGCTACAGAGGATAGTGTTCCAATATCCGGAACGCATCGTTGAATATTCGGAAACAACCCCCTACCGTCGTGCCACGCGATGTGGAGGAGGCTGTGGTGTTTCTGGATGAGAGCGCATGGAGGGGCCGGGTCTTCATCGGCGGCGCGTGGGTTCCCGCCGCAGGCGGCGCCCGCGAGGTGATCGAGCCGGCCACCGGCGCCGTGCTCGGCGAGGTGGGCATCGGCAACGCCGAAGACATGTCGGCCGCGGCCGCCAGCGCCGCCGAGGCGCAGCGCGAGTGGGCCGCGACACCGCATCCGCAACGCGCCGCGGTGCTACGCGAGGCGGCGCGACTGTGGGGCGAGCACGCCGAAGAGATCTCGTGGTGGAACGTGCGCGAGGTCGGCGCGGTGCCGGGCATGGCAGGCTTCGCGCTGCACGTCGCCGAGCAGGAGTGCCACGAGGCGGCCGCGCTGCCGAGCCGCCCCTATGGCGCGCTGATCCCCAGCGAGCAACCGCGACTGTCGATGGCCCGCCGGTCCCCCGTGGGCGTGGTCGGCGTCATCTCGCCCTTCAACGTGCCGATCATCCTCGGCATCCGCTCGGTCGCGCCGGCCCTCGCCCTGGGCAACGCCGTGATTCTCAAACCCGATCCGCGGACCGCGGTGACCGGCGGCGTCGTCCTGGCGCGGATCTTCGAGGAGGCCGGCCTGCCCGCGGGCGTCCTGCAGATGGTGCCCGGCGGGGTGGAAGCGGGCGAGGCCCTCGTGGCACACCCGCTGGTGCGGGTCATCTCGTTCACCGGCTCGACCGCGGCCGGCCGCAAGGTCGGCGAGCTCGCGGGCAGGCACCTCAAGCGGGCCCACCTCGAGCTGGGCGGCAACTCCGCCCTGATCGTCCTGGACGACGCCGACGTCGACGACGCGGTGAACCTGGCCGCCTGGGGTTCCTTCTTCCACCAGGGCCAGATCTGCATGACCACCGGCAGGCATCTCGTGCACGAGCGGCTCTACGACGACTTCGTCGAGCGTCTCGCGGCGAAGGCGGCCGCGCTGCCCGTGGGCGATCCGGCACGGGAGCAGGTCGCGCTCGGGCCGCTGATCGATGGCGGGCAACGGGACCGGGTGCACGGGCTGGTGACCTCGACCGTCCACAGTGGAGCGAGGCTCGCCGCGGGCGGGACGCACGACCGGCTCTTCTACTGCGCGACCGTGCTGGCCGACCTGCCGCCGAACGCGCCCGCCTACACCGAGGAGGTGTTTGGCCCCGTCGCACCGGTGATGCGCTTCTCCGACCCGGCCGAGGTGGCCCGGCTCGCGGCGGACGGCGAATATGGTCTGTCGCTGGGCATCGTGACCCGGGACGTGATGAAGGGCCTGGCGCTGGCCGAACGGATCCCCACGGGCATCGCGCACATCAACGACCAGACCGTCAACGACGAGGCCAACAGCCCGTTTGGCGGCGTGGGCGCGTCCGGCACGGGCGCCCGCTTCGGCGGGGCCGAGGCCAACATCGACGCCTTCACCGAGACGCGCTGGGTCACCGTGCGCGGCACGGCACCGGAGTATCCCTTCTAGGCGGCCGCCGTGTTCAAGATCTTCACCGGCGGCTGCTCGAGATAGAAGTCAATAACCTCGGCATGGCCGGTCAGCCGGTCGCGGTGATCGCGAAGGACGGCTCGTGCGCCGGGATACATGCTGCGTCCCAGCGCGTCGATGGCGGCCCGGCGGACGCCCGGCTCCGGATCGGCGATGGCGCTGGCGAACAGCTCCAGATAGCGCGCGTCATCATCGATCCTCTTGTGCTCCGGGTCATCCGGATCCACCGGCGCCGCCCTGCCCGCCCGCAGCGCCGCGGTGAGCTGGAGGTAGGCCACCACTCGCAGCAACCGCATCCGGGTCAGGGGATCCTCGGCCGCTCGCGTCTGGTCGAGGACCGTTTGCTCGTCGAGCAGCGCGAGCCGCGTGGCAAGGCGGTCACGCAACGCCGGCGAATTGTAGATGTGCACGATCCGGTGGCCGGACTCCTGATCCTCGATGAAGCCGACGAGCCCGTCATCGGCCTTCCACTCGTGGCGCGCCGGGGCCATCCGCCCGCGCGGCTCATGCGCCACGAGCCGCCAGCCCTCCCGAGCCGCCAGGTCGTGCACTGCCGCGCTTGGCGTGCCCGGCGGAAGCAGGAATGAGTCCTCCTCCGTAACCTCAACCGCCATCAGTCATCCTCCTCATCGTCATCTTCTTCCTCGTCTTCCTCGTCGTAGTCGTCCTCCCCGTAGCCGAACGCGAAGACGTCGGGGTGCCCGTATCCGGTGCCGTGGCAGTTGAGGGCCTTTTGCAGCTGCTCGCTGAGGCCGGGCTCCGGCTCGGTGCGGGCGAACTCCTCCAGGATCCACAGATATTGGTATGAGCCAATCAGATTTAGCACGTATGCCCGCGTCGCTGGGTCATCGTGCGCCATATGCGGCCGCAGGCGGTCGACCCCGTCAAGGTCGCCAAACGCCAGCGCAAGCGCGATCTCGAGCTGGCCGACGATGTCGGGCGTGTTGGTCTCCTCGGCGAGACGGCCCTCCCACATGTCGAGGGTGGAGAAGTCGAAGCCGAGCAACGCGCCGATGACGTCGACCGGCAGGTCCAGCGGGAAGGTGCAGCCGAACTCGGCGTTCATCGCCTCCACCACGTGCGGGTGGTTGCTGGGCCGGTAGCACACGTTTGCCACGAACAGTTCGCCGCGGTGCCCCTCGATGCTCAGGTATGACCGGCTCTGCGCGGTGCGCCAGGTCATCGACGGCACACCTGGCTGCTGCTCCTTGGCCGTCTCGCCGATCCACTGCAGGTCGAGGCCGAGGCGAGGCATCCCACCCAGCGGCAGGGAGGTGTCGGCCCCCCGCGGGTATGGATCGTCCAAACAGGAGTTGCCCCACCATCCCGGTTGGACGAACATGACGGCGTTGAAATAGTTGGCCAAGTTTTCCCTGGTGGCCGGCAGGTGGCCGGCGTAGAGCGGATGCTGGACACCGATGTGCTCGCGGTAGCCCATGAAGCCGCGCGCCACGGCGGGCAGATCCGCGCGGGTCGGCCACGGATCCGGGTAGTAGCCGGACAGAGCGGAGGCGATCCCGTCCAGGGTGCCCTCGGTGGGGATCCAAAGGAACGAGGGCGCGTCGCCCGCGGGTGCGAACAACAGCCGGTCGGGCGAGCGGCTGTCGACATACCACGCCGACCACCCGGGGCTGCGGGACACGTAATCCGGGCCCTCGGCGACCTGAACCATATGCGGGCGATGCTTGCGGACATATTGCACGACGGCCTCGGTGTGCATGGAGTCGCCGAACGACGGGCCGATGCCCTTCTCCGCGTTGGCAAGGATCGTGTCACTGTCGAGAAAGGAGCATCCGGGCACTTCCCCGCCCGCCCGCAGCTGCACCAGCCACTGCGGCGGCTGGGCCACGATGTCTTCGGCCGCCTTGCGGGCAAGGCGTTCCTCGCGGCTCACGAGACCGGCACCGGGGCTGCTATGGTCCTTGAACCGTGGAAACCGCGCACTTGGCTCGATTGCATAAAACCTCCCCATTTCGTGGTGATCGCCGGACACTATCACGTGGGGACGACAACCCCGGGGGGACGAATGAGCGCCGACGGTCC
>JBIOYB010000005.1:0-12540 GCA_044869915.1 Allorhizocola sp. | reverse complement strand
CGACCTGCTGATCCTGCCCGTGCTGTTCGAGGGCGAGGTGCTGGGCGTCATCGAGTTCGCCAGCATCAACGAGTTCACGGGGCTGCACGCCGACTTCATGGAGCGGCTCGCCACGACGATCGGCATCACGCTCAACACGATCCTGGCCAACCGGCGCACCGAGGAGCTGCTGGCGCAGTCGCAGCGCCTGGCGCATGAGCTCCGCGAACAATCGGCGGAGTTGCTGCGTACCAACAATGAATTGGAAGAGAAGGCGGCGCTGCTGTCGGAGCAAAACCGCAACATTGAGATCAAGAACCGGGAAATCGAAATGGCGCGGCTGCGCCTTGAGGAAAAGGCGCAGCAGCTGGCGTCGGCGTCGCAATACAAGTCGGAGTTCCTCGCCAACATGAGCCACGAGCTGCGCACGCCGCTCAACTCGGTGCTGCTGCTGGCCCGGCTGCTGTCGGACAACCCCGAGGGCAACCTGACCACCAAGCAGATCGACTTCGCCCGGACCATCCACAACGCCGGATCCGACCTGCTCGCGCTCATCGAGGACATCCTGGACCTGTCAAAGATCGAGGCCGGGCGGATGGACATCGAGCCGGCCCAGGTGCCTTTCATCGAGGTACGCGAGTTCGTCGAGGCCGCGTTCCGCCCGCAGGCCGACGAGAAGAAGTTGCGCCTCACGGTCACCGTCGCACCGGAGCTCGCGCAGGGCAGCGTGACGACGGATGCCCAACGGATGCAACAGATCCTGCGCAACCTGCTGTCCAACGCCATCAAGTTCACCGCGAGCGGATCTGTGGGGCTCGAGATCAGCCCGGCGCCGGCCGACGTGCGGTTCGACAACGTGACGCTGCGGCAGGCACGCCAGGTCATCGCGTTCTCCATCCGCGACACCGGGATCGGCATCCCGGACGAAAAGCTCGGCCTGATCTTCGAGGCGTTCCACCAGGCCGACGGCACCACGAGCCGGCGCTACGGCGGCACGGGCCTCGGGTTGTCGATCAGCCGCGAGCTGGCCCGCCTGCTGGGCGGCACCATCGCGGTCGAGTCCTCGGTCGGGCAGGGTTCGGTGTTCACGCTGTACCTGCCGGACGTCATCGACAGCGACCTGCCGGTCGGCCCGTTCCTCGCCCAGTCGTCGACGCCGGCCGCCACGGTGCCGGAGAAGCGTCAAACCGTTGCCGCGCAACGGCTCGACGGCGCCAGCGTGCTGATCGTCGATGACGACGTGCGCAATGTCTTCGCCTTGACGAGCGCGCTGGAGCTGCACGGCATGACCGTGCTCTACGCCGACAACGGCACCGACGGGGTCAGGCTGCTCGCCGACCACCCCGACGTCGACATTGTCTTGATGGACGCGATGATGCCCAACCAGGATGGGTATCAGACCACACAGGAGATCCGCCGCAACCCGCGCTTCACCGGGCTGCCGGTGGTCTTCCTGACAGCGAAGGCGATGCCGACCGACCGCGAGGCCGCCCTTGAGGCGGGGGCGAGCGACTACATCAGCAAGCCGGTCGACCTCGACGAGCTGTTGGAGCTGATGGCCACGTGGACCCAGCGGAAGGGCACGATCGCATGATGCAGACCCAGACCCAGATGGCCAAGGCGCTGCTGGTCGACGACCGGCGCGACAACCTGATCGCGCTGGAGGCCATGCTGCAGGGGCTGCCGGTCGAGACGGTCGCTGTAGAAAGCGGTGAGGCGGCGCTCAAACAGCTGCTGATACACGACTTCGCGCTGATCCTGCTCGACGCGCAGATGCCCGACATGGACGGCTTCGAGACGGCCAGCCACATCAAGCGGCGCGAACGCACGCGGCACATCCCGGTCATCTTCCTGACGGCCGTCGATCGAGACGCGCAGCTGGCGGTCCGCGGATATGCCGCCGGCGGGGTAGACTACCTGACGAAACCGTTTGATCCGTGGGTGTTGCGGGCCAAGGTTTCGGTGTTTGTGGACCTGTGGAATAAGACACAGCAGCTGCGCACGCACGCCGAGCTGTCACGCCGGCTGGTCAACGCGGCCGACGAGGCGATCAAGCTGCTTCAGTCCGATGAGGACGACGCCCGGGCGCAGGCGATCGCGGTGCTGCAGGCGGCCCAGCGGAGATACTAGCCATGCGGCTGTCAGGATCCGAGTCGTGGCGGATCGGGCGGCAGGTCAAGCCGTTCTCGCTGGAGTCAATCGTGCTCCCGGTGCTTGACGACCAGGTCCGCCAGGTGCGCTATCTGGCGCCCAGGCGCGTCTGCGACGGGCCCGGCTGGCGCGACATCCTCCGCCCCAGCATCACCGCACTCGGCACGTAAATCCCTCGTTACACCTGGTCTGGGCCGTGACGCGCACCGGATAGACGGAATAGGATGTTCGCAATTTTTTCCGTTCGTTGATCCTGCCATGACTGGAGCGCCATGGACCTGGAGATACGCCATCTCAAAGTCGTCTGCGCGATCGCCGACACTGGCAGCGTAACCAAAGCGGCCTCGATCCTCGGGCTGGCCCAGCCCGCGGTGACCGCGCAACTGCAGCGCATCGAACGGGCGCTGGGCGGGCCACTGTTCGAACGCAGCCGCCAGGGTGCGACCCCGACGGCGCTAGGCGAGCTCGTCCTCGCCCGCGCACGGGTGGTGCTGCCCGCGATGAAGGGACTCCAGGAGGACGCGACACAGCTCGCCGGCAACCGGGCCCGGCCCAACCAGTGGCGCATCGGCGCGGTCAACGGGCCCATCCTCGGCGGCCTCATGTCCCGGCTGACCGCGGAAAACGACACTCTCGAGGTGCTCACGCATCCGTCGCACTGGGCGGATCAGCTGGCCGAACTGACCGCCGCGGGCAAGCTCGACTTCTGCATCGTCGGGGTGTGCGGCGACACCATGCCCGGCACGCCCGACGACGGCCTGGTGTGGCGCGAAATCGCGATCGACGCAATCTTCGTGATGCTGCCCGAAGACCATCCGCTGGCGAAGCGATGGGAGATCGACCTGGCCGAGCTGGCCGACGCGCAGTGGGCCGCCATGCCGGGCGACGGCTGCTTCGGCGACTGTTTCGCGGGGGCGTGCGCGCGGGCCGGGTTCACGCCGCGCACCATGCACGAAATGGACATGGGCAACGCCCTTGACGCCGTCCACGCGGGGCACGCGGTCGGCCTGTGCAAGGCGACCCTGCGCCGGGTCGACGGCATCGCCACCGTGCCCATCGCGGGCGGGCCGCTGCGCTGGCGGCACCTGCTCGGCTGGCACCCGCGCAGCGAGGCCGCCGCCTGCGCCGACGGCATGCTCGCTCATGCCGTTGCGGCATATGAGGAATCGGCCGCCCGCAACCCGCACTATCTCGAGTGGCGCAAGACCAATCCGCAGTTCGGCCCGCAACTATCCATCACCTGAACAGAGCTAATCCTGACCTTTAGTTGGCGACGCCGAGGGGTTGGCGGATGGTCGCGGGGTCGGTGAGGGCGGCGAGCATGGCGTGGGCGACGTCGGCGCGCGAGATCGTGCGGGCGCGGGGGACGTTGGCGCCGACGCGCACCCGGTAACGGCCGGAAAGGGGTTTGTCGGTCAGCCTCGGCGGCCGCACGATCGTCCAATCGGTGTCGCTGGCGGCGATCTCTGCCTCGGCGACGGCCAGGTCGGCGTAGATCGGGCGCAGCAGGGCCCGGATGAGCGGAAGCAGGACGAGCCGGTTGGTCAGGCTCTCGCCGGCGGGATCGGGGCCGACGGGCGCCGCGGTGACGGCGGCGAAGCGCCGCACGCCGCAGTCCTGCAGCGCCCGCAGGATGCCGCGGGTGGCGGTGGAGGCGACGGTGGTGTCCTTGCGGCTGCGCGGCCCCACGCCCGAGATCGCGGCATCGGTGTCCCGCAGCGTGGCGTGGAGCGGGCCCGGGTCGGCGAGGCCTGGCACCGCGACGATTTCCAGCGAAGGGTGGGTCAGGTCCAAGCGCGAACCCTGCCTGATGACGGCGGTCACGCGGTGGCCGGCCGTGAGCGCCTGCCGCACGACGTGCCCGCCGATGCCGCCTGTGGCTCCGAAGACGGTGAGGTGCATGACGGTATCCTTTCTCCGTATCTGATATTATACGGAAAGCATATCATATGAGTTCCATAGAACAGCGCAAAGCACGGCGACGGCAGCAGACAGCGATCAAGGAAGGCCTGCGCGAGCTCGGCATCCAGCTGTCGCTGCTGAACCATCAGGTGGGTGCCAAACTCGGCCTCAAAGACGACGACCTCGAGTGCCTCGACCTCATCAACCGCCGCGGCCCACTGAGCCCGACCGCGCTCGCCCGCCACGCGGGCCTGCATCCGGCCACGCTTACCGGCATCCTGGACCGCCTCGAGCGGGCCGGCTTCATCGCCCGCGAACGCGACCCGTCCGACCGCCGCGCCGTCCTGATCCGCACGCTGCGCGACCGCACGGCCGAAATCTACCGACTCTTCGACGGCATGAATCGCTCCATAGACGACATCTGCGCCGGCTACACCGACACGGAAATCCAGGTCATCGCCGATTTCCTGAGACGCACCACCGAGGCGGGCCACACCGCGACCACCGACTTGGCCGGCAGTTGATTAGCCCGGCGGTAGAAGTCGATGAGACGCTATAGCCCATGGCCGGACGAGGCAGGCCCCCCGCACCGACACCGCACCTCGGTGGTGGCCGGGTCGGCTGTGAGGATCGGATCGCGTGGCTGCTGCGGACCAACCGCGTCTACGGCGGCGACGCGTCCCTCGCCATCGGCGCCAATTTCGCCGCCGAGCTGCACGTCGATCCGGCCCGGGTGACGCGCTGGGAGCGGGCCGCGCTGACGGCCGGCTATCCGGTGCTGCGCCGCTACGAGCGTGTGCTGGGCCTGCGCCGATACAGCCTGGTGTCCGTCGCCGACCTGGTCTATCGCGAGACCCGAGGCTCGGCCGGACGCTCCCATTTGGACCGCGGCCTGGACGGTGCGTCGCCGCTGGTGCGCCGCCGCACCGAAACGCTGCTCGACAAGACGCTCGGCGGCGACATCATGACCGGCGCCGACTGGGACGAGCTGACTGCGGCGCTGTGGGCGGTCCCCAACCTGCTGCTCTATCCGTCGTCGCTCTGGAACGATATCGCCGACCGCCTGCTGGCCGAGATGATTATCGCCGACGGCCCAGGCTGGCTGCTGCGCAGCGAGGCGCTCAGCCGCCTGCTGGGCCATCCGACCGGCGAGCCATATGTGATCGCCGCGTGCGCCGCGCTCATCGGCGACTCCACCAACCAGGTGTTCATCGAGCCGTTGACATTCCTCGAGGCGAGCCCGCACCCGGACGCCGCCCGCAACATCATCGGGCAGGTGGTCAACCCCACCAACGATCTCGCCTTCCGGGGCGCGTGGTGGTCGGTGGCCGCGAAGGTCGGCAACGGGCACTTCACCCCCGGCGAGACGGACCTGCTGATCCGCCAGGCGATCGGCCTGTTGGAGGCCGACACGCAGCACCCGTCGTGCCGGCTCGCCGCGGCCGAGCTGCTGCGCCAGACCGCGTCCACCTTGCCCTCGTCGTCCACATTGGCCCCGGCGGTGCGCCGCATCGTGGCGGCCGACCGCATGAGCCGCCAGATCCTGGGCACCGGGCGCACGGCCGCGTCCGAGACGACCCACGCCATCACCGAGCGAGTCTCGGCCGCGGCCATCCGCCACATGCCCCGCGACGTGCTCGACTCCGATCCGATGCTGGCCGTCCTGCTCGACGACATGCTGTTCCATCCGCAGATCTCGGTGCGCTTCGTGGCCCTGCACCTGGTCGCGGCGACGCCCTATCGCACGCCCCTCGCCCGCGCCATCGCCGCCGAGCTGCGCAACCGCACCCTGCTCGAGGACCCGGCGATCGGCCCCGCCATGGTCGCGGCAATGGCACAGCTGGGCGACGCCACCACCCGGCCGTTCCTGGAGGAACTCGCCCTGTCCCCCGGCATCGCGCAGCACGCCGCCGAGACGGCCGTGTGGGCGATCGGCCACGCCCGCGGCGTGAGCGACGACGCGTTCTGGGTCGGGGCGATGCAGCGGCACCGGGCGGACAGCGGCCGGGCCCGCGGCATCGTGTATTCGCTGGGCATCAGGCGCAACATGTCGCTGCTGCAACGGTTCCGGGCCGACCCGTCGCTGCCGGGCGGCGTGCGCCGGGCCGCCGCGTGGTGGCTCAACCTGCCTCGCTACGTGCTTGACAGCACTTATTGCGACAGCGAATGGGCCATGCAATAAATCGTCACCGCCGCCCTCCGGCGCGCGACTGTGTAGGCCTATGCGAGCACTGGTGGTCGTCGCCGGCGCCACAAGCGTGGCGAGCGCTCTCGCGTCACGCGGCTGGAACGCGCGCATCATCGACGCCGGGCACGGCCGCACGCTCATCCGCGTGCTGACCGACGAACCTCCCGATGTCGTTGTTCCGGTCGGGCTCGGCGCGCCCTGCGCGGACGGGGGAATCTTCGCGCTCTCCCGCCTCGCGGGTGTGCCTTGCGCCGGGCCGACCCCACAGGCCGGCGCGATCATGCACGACAGATCGCTGTTCGCGCGGGTCATCGACTCCTTGTTCGCTTTGGACGGATGGGTGCGCGGTCCACGAGGCCGCACGCTCGACATCCACAGTGATGAGGAGGAGATAGCGGCGGCGGTATCAGCGCTACCGCCGCCGCTTGTGGTCAAGCCGGCCTACTGGGATCCGGCCGGCTCGACCGACAGCCCGAATGTGCACAACACCCACGAGGAGGCGGCCAAGGCGGTCCATGACCTGCTGCCGGGCGCCGGCAAGGTCCTCGTGCAGCGCTGGGAACCGGACGTCAGGATGGAGATCTCGTGTGTCGTGCTGGACACGCCGCGCGGGCCGGATGTCCTGCCGCTCGTCGAGCATCGCGCGGATCGCCGTGTCATCCCGGCCCGCCTGTCGGCGGAAACGGTGGGCCGGGTGGAGTCGACCGTGCTGGCGCTCCAGCGTGCCGCCGGCGCGGTCGGTCTCACCCAGACCGACCTGCTCATCACGGGCAGCGGGGACATCGTCGTGCTCGCGGCGCACGCGATCCCGAGCCTCGCGCAGACCTCGGTCGCGGGCGAGGCGGCCGCGTCGGCGGGAATGTCCTATGCCGACCTCTGCGTGGCCTATGCCGGGTCGGCGCTGCTGCCCCGCCCCGAGCCTGACACTGAGCAATATGCCTGGGCTTCTACAGCGACGTGCCGTAGACGACCAGGTTTTTGAAGGTCACCGAGTGGTTGCTGCCGACCACGTCCCCGTTGCGCTGGAAGGTGCCGAGCGCGATCCGTCCAATGAGGAAGGTGGCGTCGTCGGCCGTCCCGATCACCCGCCCGTCCTGGTAGAAGTTGAACTCCTTCCCGCGGGCGGTGATGCGGATCTGTGCGGACCGCTCGGCGACCGACGTGTGCAGCGGGAGCGTGCGCAGCGTCTGGTAGACGGTGTTGTGCTTGATGAAGTAGGCCGTGCGGTCGCATAGCTGCAGCGCATAGCCGCCGTTGGGCTGCGGCGCGCCCGGAGAGTCGGAGCCGATGGTCTGGAAGCGGAACCAGATCGCGGCGCAGCTGTTGCCGGTCGTCTTCACCTCCACCTGCGCGTCGAAGTCGGTGGTTTGATCCCACCGGCCAGTGCAGCGGTAGACCGACCCATTGGGCTGCAGCGTCGCGGTCAGCCCGGCCGGGCCGATCGTGCACTTGCCACGGGTCTTGTCCTCCGTGGCGATCCAGCCGTCGTCGGGCTTGGCCTTGGTCAGCGGATCGTCGATGATGAGCCGCAGCGCGGAGCCGCTCTGGCCGGCCGATGGGCTGGCCTCGGGCGTCGGTGTGGGCGTTTGGGTGGGTGACGGCGTGGCCGACGGTGTCGGCGATGTTGTCGGGTTGGCGCCGGCCGAGGCACTCGTCGAAGTGTCACTGGCGGTCGGGGTGCCCGGCCGGTTGCTCAGCGAGATCGCCGCAGCCGTGACGAGCAGCGCCACGGACAGGCCGCCGGTCGCCAGGCCCAGTCGCAGCCCACGCCACTTCGGCCGCCGCATCGGCTGCGTCGTCTCCTCCGGCACGGCCGACCTGGGCGCGGTGGGCGCCACGTGCAGGAGCAGATCCAATAATTCCCGGGCGGTGGGTCGCCGCTCTGGATCCTTGTCCAACGCCCGCGCTACTACTCCTTTTAACTCTTCCGGTACGCCGGACAGGTCCGGTGGATCTGACAGGATGCTGATCGCGGTGTCGGCCGGTGTCTCACCGGTGAACGGGGTGCGCCCGGTGGCGGCGAACGTGATGACCCCGGCCCACGCGAAGACGTCGGCGGCCGGGGTGATCTGCTTGGCCCCACCGAGACGCTCCGGGCTCAGATAGGGGACGGTGCCGATCACCTGGCTGCCGGTGGTGAGGTTGCCCGTGTTGGAGCCGATCTCCCGCGCGATGCCAAAGTCGATCACCTTGATGCTGCCCGCCGAGATGAGCACGTTGCCGGGCTTGAGATCGCGGTGGATGACGCCCGCGCCGTGGATCGCGGTGAGCGCGGTCGCCACACCGACCGCGAGGCTGTGCAGGCGCGCGCCCCGCAGCGGGCCGTGCTCCTGCAGCACCTCGAACAGGGTCGGACCGTCAACGTACTCAATAACAAGATAGGGCGGATCATGATCCGGATCGGCGGCTATCACCTCTGCGGTGCAGAACGGCGGGACCGTCTTGGCCCGGGCCACCTCGCGCCGGAAACGCTCCCGGAACTCCTCGCGGTCAAGCAGATGGGCATGGATCACCTTGACGGCGACCCGCTGGCCCTCCGGCGACTCGGCCAGGAAGACGGAGCCCATGCCGCCCTCGCCCAGGCGGCGCAGGACTCGATAACCCGCTATCTCCCGCATGCCTCTCCCCCGGTACATACCGGTCGTCAGGATGCCACACGGGTGATGCCGTCGGAAGGGTTCATTTAGTCGGGAAAATGCGTCGCCTCGCGCCAGGCGGCCCCGTGCCGGTGCCGCCGGCACCGAAGGGACGGCCGCGGTGGTCGCGGCGATCAACAATCCCGCTCGCGCAGGTACCGCGCCATCGAGGGTCACCGATCAACTGATGGCCGTCGGCGGTCCCTTTCTCGCGCCGTGCAACGCGCCTAAACTGCGGGCTATGACGGAGGATCTTCGTGAGTACGTCCGGCGGCAAGTCGCCATCGGCTTCGACGACGGGCATGTGATCGCCGAGGACGCGATCGAGAGCTTCGAGGACGATTACGAGGGCGAGGATCTTCCGGGGGCGGTCGCCGAGCTCGTCGAGCAGGAGTGGATGGCGCACCTGCTGTCCCAGCCGCCGCACTCGCAGACCACCGACTGCGACCGGCTCGACGCGGCATTCGCCGACCTCGAGGAGTCCGGAGTCGTTGCGCGGCAACACTTCGCGTGCTGCCAAAGCTGCGGCAACGCCGAGATCGGCGCGGAGATCGCGGACACACCGGGCGCGCACGGATACGTGTACTTTCACATGCAGGACACCGAGAGCGCGGCCGACGGCGGCAGCCTCTACCTGTGCTACGGCGCGACCGAGACCGACACCGACCCGGTGGCGGTCGGCCACCAGATCGTCAATGTGTTGCGGCGCCACGGTTTGCGTACCGCATGGAATGGAGACCACAGCCAGCGGATCGCGGTCAACCTGCGCTGGCAGCGGCGGCACCTGTGGCTGCGGGCCAACTGCGCCAGCGGGCGTGAGGTGGAGGACCCGTCCGAGGGCGTCATCCTCGAGCTGCTGGGCGAGCTCGAAACCGGCGAGGAGGCCTACTTCGTGCTGCAGAAGCCGGGCAAGGCGACGCCAGGGCTGTTCGCACAGGCGGCGATGGCGGGCGACGGCCGGTTCATCGTCGAGCACCGCGACGAGACCGGGCACTTCCAGGCCATCACCGCCAACCGCGCCGCCGCCCATGCCACGCTCACCGGGTGGGCGTTCGACTGGGACGGCTGGCTCGACCATCTACAGTGGACACCCCTGGCGATCGGTGACTAGTCGCCCATCACCAGCACGCGGCGGCCAGCATGCGCGGGTCCCGCCTGCGCCGCGCCAAACGAACGGCCCGCGGGGACGGCGCGCTCCCGGCCCCACGCCCGGATCTCCTCGATCTGTTCGGCGTTGGTGCGGCTCAACGGGACCGTGTTGCCGAACGCCTCGGTGATGAAGTCGGGGCGCAGCGCGTCGGAGCCGCCGTTGAGGTAGGACTCGGCCCCGACGTCGTGCAGCACCGATTCGATGTCGGAGCCGGCGAACCCGTCCGACAGCGCGACCAGCTTGTCGACCAGCTCCGCCGGCGGGTCCTGGTTGATGTAACGCCGGTAGTACAGCCGCACGATCTCGTGGCGGTCCTCGGCATCGGGCAGGTCCACGAAGAACAGTTCGTCGAAGCGCCCCTTGCGCAGCAGCTCCGGCGGCAGGGCCCGCACATCGTTGGCCGTCGCGACGACGAACACCCGCGAGCGCGACTCCTGCAGCCAGAACAGGAACTGGCCCACCAATCGGCGGTTGACGCCCGTGCTGTCGTTCTGCCCGGCCAGGCCCTTCTCGATCTCGTCGATCCACAGCACGCACGGCGCCACCCGGTCGGCGGTGTCCAGCACCTCGCGCAGGCGGCCCTCGGACTGCCCGACATATTGCCCGAGGATCGCGGCGAGGTCGAGCCGGTACAGCGGCAGCCGCCACTGCGCCGCGATCGCCTTGGCGGATAACGACTTGCCGCATCCCGGCACGCCGACGAGCAGCACGCCGCGCGGCGGGCGCAGCAGCGTGTTGCGCAGGTCGGCCACCATCAGCTGGTGCTTGCGGTGCAGCCAGCCGCGCAGGTTGGTCAGCCCGCCCACCTGGTAGTCGGAATCCTTGAGGGACACGCGTTCCAGCCCGGTCAGGTCGCCGAAGTGCTTGTCCTTGAACTGCGCGAGGTGCTCCACGTCCTCCTTCTCGACCGCGCCCTTGGCCACGATCATCGCCATCACATTTATGGCCGTACCCTCGGGCACGCCGACGAGGAACTCGGCCGCGCGCCGGGCGTCCGCTTCGCTCCAGTTGATGGGCACGACGCCGCGATGGTCGGTGAGAAACTCGACGATCACGTCGTACATCTCAGCGGAGTCGGGGAGATCGAGCTGCAGGCTCATCCCCAACCGCAGCAGTCCGCTCCACAAAGGAGTGTCGGTGACCAGGATGATGCTGCCGGAGTTGGCGTCGGCCAGCCGCGCCAGCTCGGCCACGTGGCGCGTGGCCGTGTTGTCCTCGGACAGGTCCTCGGGGTCGACGAAGACAAACGTGGCCTGCGCCCGGCTGGTGAACTGCCCGGCGGCGTAGTCCATGGCGCCGATGAGCGACCGGTCCTCGGAGACCGGGGTGTTGCTTCGCAGGTCCCGCAGGCCGGTGGCGCGGGTGTAGATCCAGAACGGCATGCCGGCGCGCTTGGCGCTGTTGGCCACGTTGCGGACCATCCGCAGGGCCCGCACCTGCTCGATGCTGCGCACACCGATCAGCGGCACCCGGGCCGCGATGTAGCTGTCGAGGTCGCGACAGCCCTCGGCGAAGTTCGACACTTCGGCTCCTCAATCGTGAATCACACGGCGGCGCGCCGGCCGCTCCCCATCGGACTGTGCATTTTGGACCGGCAACGTTTCCTCGCGCGTCACGGCCAGCAAGGAGTTGTCGCGGATGGTCCGGCGGCGCGCCTCGACGTCGCGGTGCGACACGCCGCTGCGGCGCATCGAGTCGACCTGATCCTCCAGCGACTTCTGCGCCGAGCGCACCTGCCGGTCCATGAGCTCGGCCACGCGGCTGCGCAGTTCTTCGGGGATCCCCGGGTGGGCCGCCAGCGCGCGCACCGTGCGCAGCCCGGACCGGGATTGCCCCAACGCGCGCGCGACGCCGAACTCGTCGCGCGCCTCGCCCATGGCCCGGGTCAGCTCGTCGGCCCACAGCTGCAGGCGCTTGGAGAGCGCGTCGGTCAGCCGGAGGGTGAAACGTTCCCAGCTGTCGCCGGTGAAGTCCTGCGGCGAGAGCGCGGGCAGCGTGGCCGGGTCGACTTGCTCGCCCGCCCCCCAACGCTCCAAAAAGGACGCCCATCGGTGATAGTGGCCGCCGTCGCCCCACATCGAGCTATTCCTTTCTATGCCGCTGTACGAGGACCTCGCCCGGTGGCAACGGCTCCCACCCCGGCAGGTGCTCAGCGATCTTGCGCACCCGCGTCGTGACGGGCGGCGCGACGGACTGCTGGCGCGCCCACGGGACCGCCGTTTCGTTCTGTGGATCCGTCATCGGTGGGCCTCTCCATGTGGGGCGACGACGCGCCGTTCGTAGGGCGAGACGGCGTTGCCGGCCATGGCCAGATCGGCGATCATCGTGCGGACGTCGGCCTCACGCCGGTCGGCCGTGGCGAAGCGGGTGTTCCAGTCGACCAACTCCGCGCCCGCCGCGCGCAGCTGCGTGATCGAGTCGTGTTTGGACCGCGCGATGTAGTCGCGCGCCTGCGCCTGCTGTTTCTGCGCGGTCTGATACTTGCTGTACAAGATGATTGCCCAGATGCCCGCGCCCAGCAGCGAGAGGAGCAG
>JBIOYB010000004.1:0-19536 GCA_044869915.1 Allorhizocola sp. | reverse complement strand
GATCCGGCGAGGAGTCCCGGGGCCACACCACGCATCAGGCAACCTTCAACTGCTCGTCACCAAAGTCGGCGATGAGCTTCAGCGTGCCGCCCAGCGCCGTGACATAGCGGTTGAGAACTTCCTGCGTGGACACGTCGCCGCTTTCGATCTGCGAAACACGGGCGACCGAGACCCCCATCCGGGCCGCGACCTGCTCCTGCGTCATCTCCCGCCGTTTGCGCATTTCGGCCAGGCGCCATCCGCGAGCCTCAGCCAGCATCTGTCCCATGGCAGCGTCAAAGGCATCTCGGCCACCGGCCGTTTCCACGGCGCGCTCAAGGTGGTCCGTGTCCCGCCAACGTTTAACCTCGGCCATCATGGATCTCCTGTTCACGCTCTTTCAGGTACGTCGCATAGAGCTGCTCGGCCTCCGGTATCGCCTCGCGATACCACCCGTTCCATCGCCCCGACTTGTCCCCCGCCACAAGCAGGATCGCTGATCGCCACGGGTCGAACACAAACATGATGCGGATCTCGGTCCTCCCAGTCGAGGGCGGCCGCAACTCCTTCATGTTCGCTATGCGCGACGCCGTCACGCTGTCGACTAATGGGCGGCCCTCAGCAGGACCATTTTGCTCGAGGACAAGGATCGCCTGATTCACCAGACGATGACTCTCACGATCTTGCTCATAGAGTGCGTCCAGGAAGGTCTCGACCTGGGCAGTCATGAGAATCTCCCAATGCATTCCGGCAGCCCCCTCACAGCCGTTTTAAGGATATCCTAAACTATCGGCAGCCTCTGGAGAACACCGAGGCGAGTCGAGGGGAACCCGACGACCGCGAGGGCCCCAGGCGGTCTCGTGGACGGCCTCGGGACGAGGCGCCAGTAGCTGATATCGCGACGCGTGCTCGTAGATCGAGGCCCGCTTGCACCCGGGCGAAGGCACGCGGCGGCAAGCTCAGGATTGTCGAAGGTCCAGGTCAGCTGAGTGCCCAGGCGGCCGCGATGAGACTGAGCATGTTGATGGCCACAATGGCGAACGCGCCGGTGTCGGGCTCAAGCCCAACAGTCCGGCCCGCGACGGATCTTTGGGGCGTGGGGCTCGGTTACGCTGCGGGGATGGACCTCGAATGGGAGTGGGAGCCGGCCGCGTGGTCGGCCGAGGGCGACACGTGGACTGCGACGGCCGGGCCGCGCACGGATTGTTTCATCCACCCGGCGGGCACGTCGACTGTCCTAAGTGGAGCGCGTGCGCTGATGGCTCCGCCCGAAGGGCCGTGGCAGTTTTGGGCGCGGGTGTCGGTTGACTTCAAGGACAGCTTTGACGCCGGCGTGCTGATGCTGTGGGCCGACGACCGGCACTGGGCCAAGCTGTGCTTCGAACGCTCGCCGCAGGGCGCCCCGATGGTGGTCAGCGTCATCACGCGCGGGGTGTCCGACGACGCCAACGGCTGGGTGGTGGAGTCGAACACGGTCTGGCTGCGGATCAGCCACATGGGCGAAGGTGTCTACGCCTTCCACGCGGGCAACGACGGCTTGCGCTGGGAGTTCGTGCGCCACTTCCACCTGGGCGCCGCCAAGGTAGGCATCGAAGTGCAGGCACCGGTCGGCGAGGGCTGCACCGCCACCTTCGCCGACCTCACACTTGTCGCCGAGCGCCTTTCGGACCTTCGCGACGGCTCCTGACCAGCCGGTTGGCGAAGGCTACATCCGCAGCCCTCGCCAACCTCACGTTCCTGACCGCATCAGGTCGCGAACGCCTTCACTTCCAGCAATCCGACGGAGAATCCGGCGGCGCTCTGCAGCACCACCCGCAACCGCGTCGTGCTCACGGCGGTGAAGGTGACGTTGTTGTACTGGTTGGCCGCCACCGGATATCCGCTTGCGCCCGCGACATCGACATAGGCGCTGCCGTTCCAGGCTTGCAGCTTCCACGACGCGGGCAGGTCGATGCCCTGGTTGTCGTCGAAGATGTACACCTGTGCCCGAGTGACCGTCTGCGCCGATGACCATTGCAGCTCGGCCCACTGCTCGCCCTGCTGATCCCAGCTGCCCCAGCGGTTGCCCTGGTTGGGCGCGCCGAAGTTGGAGCTTGTGGGCTCGTCGCCGTTGTTGATGGCCGCGCAGCTCTCCCACGTTGACGTGAACGAGCATACGGCGGTGGCCGACAGGGCCAGGTTGGGGTTGGGCTGCGGGTCGGCGCCGCCCCGGTTGTACATCTTGATTTCGGTGAGCCCGATCTTCGACCCGGACGCGTTGGTGGCGAGCACTCGCACGCGCTGCGTCTGCGCCGAGGCGAACTGCACCTTGTTGAAGTTGCCCGCCGGTGTGGCCGGGGTCTTGGCCTGGTTGGCCACCTGGACCCACGCGCTGCCGTTCCAATATTGGATGTTGTACGAGGACGGCGCCCGATAGGTCGCGTTCTGCGGCCGGCTGTCCCTGAAGTACAGCCAGACCTCGTTCACCGTCCGGGTCGTGTTGAAGTTGACCTCATACCAGTCCTGCGCGTTGGGTGATCCGCCCGCGCCCCAGAACGGCTCGTTGATCGGGAAGCCGTCGGCCGCGGCCGACACCGATGTGCCACCCGCGGTGAAGGAGGCGGTCACGGTCGAGCCCGGGACCAGGTTGGCCGGCGCGCCGTCGCCCAGGTCGACGCCCGCCTTGGCCAGCATGTCGGTCATCCGGGCGCTGTTTTGCACGACCTGGGTCGGTGCCAGCATGCCGGGCGTCGAGGTGCTGAAGTTGACGGTGGCCGTCGTGGTGACCGCGCCCGTGGCCGGGTTGTAGGTCATGGGCACGAGCTGGTTGATGGTGGCCCGCCTCGTCCCGTTGATGTAAATGGAGTATCCCTCGGGCACGCCGCTGTAGCGCACGACGCCGTCGGCCGGGTTGTCCCAGACGATGGTCAGGTCGGCGTTGCGGTAGCGCAGGTTGTTGACCGTGAAGTGGGACCATCCGATGTTGATCGGGTTGAGCTCCACCTGTGCGTCGTTGCGCGGCCGCAGGCCGGCGACGTCCTCGACGATGGTCCAGTTGCTGCTGCCCAGGGTGTTGTGGTGGATCCACGAGCGATACTGGATCGAGCTGCCGTTCCAGTCGGCCCAGAACTCGTTGGCGTCCGGCCACTGGGTGTTGCCGCCGACATACTGCGCCCACGCGTTCCAGTAGAGGAGCTTCTTGTACCACTCCGTGTTGATCCACTGGTTGGGGTAGTTGCGCAGCACGCTCGACAGCAGTCTGAATTGGACGGTCGAGTTGATGGTGGAGAAGTTGTTGCTGCCCGTCCCCGACGCCGCCTTGTCGGCCTGGTTGGCCGTGTAGAACGGGAAGATCGGGTACTGGGCCGGGTCGTCGAAGAGCCGCAACGACTCCTTGTATTGCGTCGTGTTGGGAATGGCGCCTACCGCGAACGGGTAGTAGATGTTGATTTCCTTCCACGGGTTGAAGGCGCCGTCGGACTCCATCCGGTTTTCGAAGAGCCGGCGGCTCGGGTTCCACAGCACGTTGGTGAGCGCGGTCCCGATCTGGTCGGCCAGCGTGTTCATCTCGTTGGCCTTGGCCGTGTTGCCGACCGCCGCGTAGGCCTGGGCGGCCGCGCGTGCGCCGCTGTACTGGTAGGCGCCCTCGCCCCGGTCCATGTTGCCGGCGCGCCAGTGGAACGACACCGCGTCGGCGTCGTTGCCCGTCAGGGCGCCCCAGTCATAGCCGATGACCCGGTTGTTGTTGCGGTCGTAGAACGACAGCTGGCCCTTGACATCGCCCTCGGCATATTTGGCCAGGTTGCCCGCGATCGCCGGCTGGCCGCCGTGGATCTGGTAGCTCTTCCACGCCGCCTCGGAGATGTATTGGGTGTAGGAGTTCGACCAGTTTTCCGGGTCGCCGGGGTTGTCGACGAACCGCCCGCCCCTGGAGACCTGCCCGGCGCTGAGCCACGGCCCGTACCCATAAATCGGATTTCTTAGGTACTTCAAATCGTCGATGTGCATGGGCTGGGTCAGGACGATGGCGTTGTTGTAGCCGAGCGCACCCTCGACGGAGATCGGGAACTGGAAGTTCTGCCCCGGGATGTTGGCGTCGAGGTGGTTGAAGCGCATCAGCCACCAGCGGTAGTAGATGTTCTTCTTGATCGGCAGCTCGGGCACGTCGATGTAGGGCACGTTTTGCGCCCACCACAGATTGTAGGCCCGCACGTGTGTCTGGAACGCCTGGGCGTTGGTGAAACCCTTGTAGGCGTTGTATTCCGTCAGCGACTCGGGGATCTCGTTGGCGACGAAGCCCATGACCACCTTGGCGGTCATGGTCTGCCCGGCCGCGATGGTGACCGACCGGTTGAGCCCGCCGCTGGTCGCGGTGAAGCCGTCGCCGGACAGGCGCGGGAAGAGCGTGGTGAGATTGTTGTACGCGTTGACCTGCCCGGTGAGCTCGTTGCCCGAGCCCGACGTGGCATATGGCGAGGTCGCGCGCAGTTGCAGGGTGGTCGAGGCCGAGCCGTTGTTGGTGATCGACACGTTGGTCACGGCCACGTTGTTGTCGGTGATGAACTTCTGGACGTTTGCGGTCAGCGAGCCACTGGTGTGCACGCTGCGCCAGTGCGATGGGGCCTGCCAGCGCTGGCCCGCCTGCTCGGTCCAGGTGCCCGGCGTGATGGCGATCGAGTAGGCGCTCTGGTTGTTGATGCTTTCCCAGTAGGCGACCTGGCCGCCGAAGCCGATGACCGACGGCGTGTGTGTCTTCATGAACAGTGCCCGGCCGCGGGTCATCAGCCAGGTGCCGGCCGGGTCGTTGCCGGGCCGGGCGAGCAGCCGGTCCATCCAGAAGTCGGTGCCCCCACTCTCGGCATCGTAGATGGCCTGCATCATGTTTCCGGTGGTGTAGCCGACCGGCGGCTGCGGGATGGCCGGGCCGTTGAACGTGGGATAGCCGATGGTCTGCGCGGCAGCCGAAGGCCCACCTTGCGCGACCGCGCTTCCTCCCACCAAGACCAGGCTCAACGCCAACGCGAGCCATCGCCGCCGGCGCGTGTGGATCAGCATCGCTTCGCTCCCAAGGGAATCGAGGGACGGATTGGAGTAGCGATGGACGGACGCCGCGCCCGGCTCGTTCGAAATCTCGAACGACGTCCGTCAATCTGAACTAAGATTCCCTTCTTACACGCCCGTTGTCAACGGCACCCACACGCGCATCGTGCTGGGCCCGCTGTTGGCCCAACTGTGGTACGGCACAAGGGTTGTCCCGGCATCCGTGGTTTCGGCGCAGTAGACCAGCGGCCCGCGCTCCACCGCGACGCAACCACGGATCGCTTCGACCCGCGGATCGGCCTCGATCAACCTGGTCTCGATGGGCAGGTCCAGCTGCACCGACTCCCCCGGCAGCCAATGCTTGAACCAGGCCCGATAGCCGGCGCCCGGCACACGCAGCTTCAGCTCCCACTCGTGCGGCGGCGTCGCGACCACGGTGACCGTGACCCGCCCGTCCCACGGATAGTCCGTCGCCACCTCGAGCACTATGTCTCCATAGGAGATCCGCCCGGATGAATATTGATGTATCTGCACGCCGTTATCAGACGACGTGGCCAGATAACACGACAGCGAAGCGAACGTGCGCGCCAGGTTGGTCGGGCAGCACGACACCTCGAACCACGGCGCCCGCTGCCCGGCCACCTCGAAGTGCCCGGTGGACCGGCCCGACCACCCCAGCGGATTGGCGTAGAAGAACGACCGGCAGTCGGCCGACGGCGACGCCGCGACCACGTTGTAGAGCGTGCGCTCGATGACATCCGCATACTTGGCCGAGCCGGTCGCGAGCAGCAGCCGCCACGACAGCATCACCGACGCGATGCCCGCACACGTCTCGGCATATGCCCCCTCGGGCGGCAGCTCGAAGTCGTCGCCGAACGACTCGTCGCGCCGGCGCGAGCCCATCCCGCCCGTGAGGTAGGTCCGCCGCTCCAGCGTGCGATCGTATTGCGCGATGATCGCCTCCAGCAGCGCCGGATCGCCGCTCTCCACCGCCACGTCCACGGCGCCGCACGCCAGATACAGCTCCCGCACGGCGTGGCCGGCGAACACCCGCCGCTGCCGCACGGGCATGTCGTCCTGGAAGTACGCCCGCCCGAACTCGATGTCCGACAGCAGCCCCGATCCGCGCCTGTCCACAAACGACTTCGCCTGCTCCAGATACTTGGAAGATCCGGTCACCCGGTAGAGCTCCACGAGCGCCATCTCGACCTCGGGGTGCCCGCAGTAGCGGTCAAACCCGACCAGATGATCGGCCACCCTGACCGCGGTCTCGACCAGTGAGGATCCGCCGCTGCGCGCGCTCGCCACGCCCGCCTGGATCAGGTGGCCGAAGCAGTACAGCTCGTGCCCCCAGTCCATATCGGAGTATCGAGCCTGCCTGAAGCGAGTGTGCAGGTAGCCATCCGGCTCCTGGGCGCCGGCCACGGTCTCGGCGAGCTTGGACAGGCCCGGATGCGAGGCCCACGCCATGGCCTCGAGCGTCTTGTACACCTCGGAGTCGGCGAACTCGCGGCCCCGCCCGCCGAAGTCGCGGAAGTTTTGTATCCACCCCTCCCGCTCGAGGCACTCCAAGCAGTGTTCAATCACGACGTTGGCGTCGCGCGCCGCCCAAAACCCACCGCTGATGGTGGAGTCGACGGGCCGCAGCACGCTCGTCGAAGGCAGGACCGGCGTTCTCATCCCTTGAGCGCTCCCGACATGAAGCCCCGCACATAACTGCGTTGGAGGAACAGGAAGAGCAGCACGCACGGCAATGCCATAAACATGACCCCGGCCTCCAGCGCGGCATAATCGATCGACCCGAAGCTGGCCGTCCGCATGTTGACCACCGCGAGAGTCAGCGTGAACTGGTCGGTGGAGTTCAGCAGGATCAGCGGGGCGAAAAACTCGTTCCACGACACCAGGAACGCGAACAGCCCGACCGTGATCAGGCCCGGCCGCACCGCGTGCAGCATGACCCGGGTCAGCACGCCGAAGCTGTTACACCCGTCGATGAGCGCCGACTCCTCCAGCTCCTTGGGCACCGCCTCGAACGAATTGCGCATCATAAATATCGAGAATGGTAGCTGGAACATGATGAGCACCAGCCCCAGCCCGAGCAGCGAGTCCTGCAGCCCCAGCCAGCCCAGCAGCACATACAGCGCGATCAGGATCGTGGCATAGGGCACCATCAGGATGGCGAGCGTCACGAGAAACAGCAGATCCCGCCCCGGGAACCGGAACCGCCCGAACGCGTATCCGCCCAGCGTCGAGATGAGCAGCGTCCCACCGACCGTGATCAGGCACACCAGCACGCTGTTGATCACGTGATGGGGCCGGATCCCGTTGTCGGAGGTGAACAGCCGCGCGTAGTTTTCCAGCCCGAAGCCCGACCCCGTCTTCACCGACGCGTATCCGCTCCACAGCAACGGAAACAGGAACAGGATCGCCAGCGCCGCGCTCGTCGTGTAGTAACCGACCCTGCCCAATAGACCCTGGGCCATCAGCCCCTCCTCGAGCGCAGCACGCCAAACTGGATGACGTTGAAGATGATGAGCACGCCGAGCAGCACCACCGACAGCGCCGCCGCCGACCCGAGGTCGAGCCGGATGAACGCCTCCCGATAGATGACCATCACCAGCGAGGTCGTGCTGTTGTCGGGCCCGCCCCGGGTGAGGATCCAGAATTGGTCAAACGCGAGCAGCGACCCCGCGATCATCAGGGTCAGCACGAGCGCGATGGTCGAGCGCATCAGCGGCACGGTGATCCGCCGGAACACCTGGAAGCGATTGGCCCCATCGATCTTTGCCGCCTCGTAGACCTCGGTCGGGATGGCCTGCAGCCCGGTCAACATGATCAGCATGTTGAACCCGGCGAACCGCCACAGCACCAACACCACGGCCGACCCGAGCGCCAGGTTGGGGCTCCCGCTCGTCCACGAGATGTATTCGTCGGTCTTGAACGGCCCGACCTCCTGCGACAGCATGCCCAGGAACAGCAGCGACGCGCTCGCGAACCCCACCGCCACGGGCAGGAAGAACGCCGTGCGCAACAGCCCCACCCCGCGCCGCTGGTGCTGCACGAGCAGCGCGAGCCCGAACGCGGCGACGAACAGCAGCACGGTAATGATCACCGTGTATTTCGCGGTGAACCACGCCGCGTCCGCGATGAGCTCGTTTTCCGCCAGGCCGGTGTAGTTTTCCGGCGCGTTGAGCTCGGGCTCGCCGAGCAGGGGCCAGTGGTGCAGCGACATCCAGCCCACCAGGAGCAGCGGCACGATGAAGAACACACCGACGATGAGCGCGGTTGGCGCGGCGTATGCCGCGCCAACCCAGGAACGACGAGCTGAGCCCATTGGCGCGGCCGTCAGCTCTTCTGCAACGAAGTCGTAAGCTTCGTCGCGCCCTCGTCCAACGCCTTCTTGGGGTCGGGCCCGAAGAAGGCGCCGCGGAACGTCGCGATCCACGGGCTCTGCGGGTCGTTGTAGGTGGCGTTGAAGTTCTTGGCATAGGGCGTGCGCCCCTTGGCCACCAGGCTGTTGATGGTGACGATGCGCGGGTCGGCCGACGAGTACTTGTTCGACGCCAGATCCGTGCGGAACGGGACACCCTTGTTCTTCGCGACGACCTCGACCTGCGCCTCGTCGCCCATGGTCCACTGCAGGAAGTCCCACGCCTGCGCGGCCTTGGTGCTCGTCGCGCCGATGCCCATGCTGTCGCCGCCGATGAAGGTGGACTCGCCACCGGCCAAGCCGGTGATCGGGGCGACGCCCATCTTCACGCCCTTCTCCTCGATCAGTCCGAGCCAGACGGACGGACCGGGCGCGATGCCGATCTTGCCGTTTTGGAGCGCGCCGAGCCAGGTCGGTCCGGCCTCGTCCTTGGCGGCCGGTGCGGCGACACCCTCCTCGTAAAGCTTGCGGTAAAGCGCGAACACGTCGGCCATGTCTTTGCTGTTGACCGTGCTCGTCATGCCGTCCTTGCTCATCACGTCGCCGCCGGCGGCCCAGACCGAGGGCCAGAGCGTGAAGACGTTGCAACCGCCGCAGTTGCCGCCGAAGTACGTGCCGTTGACGTCGCCGCCCAGCGCGTCAATCTTGCGGGCGTGCTCGGCGAACTCGTTGAGGTTTTTGGGCGGCTTGCTCGGGTCGAGCCCCGCCTTGGTGTAGAGGTCGATGCTGTAGAGCATCACCGACATGTCGATGGTGTGCGGAACGGCGTAGTTCTTGTCCTTCCACACGGCGTTGTCCAGATGCGCCTTGGCCAGCTTGTCCTTGAACGGCAGGCCGCTGACCCGGTCGGTGATGTCGAGCCACAGGCCCTGGGACGCGTATTGCGGCGCGAACACGACGTCCGTCGCGAACAGGTCGGGCAGCGCCTTGGCGCCCGCCGCCGAGGCCAGCTTGGCCGGGTATTCCTCGTTGGGGTAGGCGGTCACCTGCACCTTGTTTTTATGGCTCGCGTTATAGGCGTCCGCGAACTTCTTGGAAACACCCTCGGTCGCGGCCCTCGTCCATAGGGTGAGGGTCGCACCGTCGTCCACCGCCAGCGCGGCCGGCGTATCTTTCTTGTCCTCGCTGCATGCTGCCATCCCGAGGACCAGAGCGGCACTGGCCACCACGGCCACCATTGCCCGCAGAGGCGATGTTCCTCGCACGGGAGCTCCTCCTTTATCCGGTTTGATCGTGGGCGGGAGCGCGGCCATCGGGGTAGTGCAGCGAGGATGTGAGGGTCTGCTCCGTCGCCCTGTGTCGATGCATGGGAGCGTGCCACCTATCAGATAAGTCAGCAAGACTCACGCCGGTAACAGCCCAGTAACGTCCGATTTGCTCGGACGATTTGTCAGACAGCGATTGCCGATCATGTTTGACATGTTGCATGATGACGCGCATGAAACCCGGCGTCACCGTGAGCGTTGCGGCGGCCCTGGAGCAGATGGTCGGCGACCTCGAGCCGGGAGCGGAGCTCCCGTCAGAGGCAGAGATCGCCGGCGGGCTCGGGGTCAGCCGTCTCACGGTGCGCGAGGCGATCAAAGGGCTTCAGGCGCGCGGTCTGGTCGACATCAGGAAGGGGCGCCGGCCGACCGTCGCGTTCCCCAACGCGCGCCCGATCGGCGACTTCTTCGCGTCGATGATCCGGCGCGACCCGCGCCAGATGCTTGACCTGCTTGACATCCGGCTCGCGCTCGAGGTGCAGACGGCCACGCTCGCCGCCACCCGGGCCTCACGCGCCGCCATCGACGCGATGGAGCTCGCGCTGGAGGACATGCGCCGCAACAGTTCCGAGACCGACCCGGCGGCCATCCACGCCGGCGACATCCGCTTCCACGCGGCGCTCGCGGCGGCCAGCGGCAACCAGCTGCTGGCCTTTCTCATCGAGGCGATGGAGACCCCGCTGCACGCCAGCCGCATGCAGAGCCTGCGCGGCCACCTGTTCCGCGGCGGCACGGTCGACGATGTCATCGAGCAGCATGCCCTCATCCTGGAGCGCGTCATCAAGCGCGACGCCAAAGGCGCCGGTGCCGCGATGAAGGAGCATCTCGCCCAGACCGCCCGCGACCTGCGCGCCGCTTTTGCCTTTGATTTGAGGGGTACGCAGTGAGAGTCACCGACGTCACCACGTTCACGGTGGGCACGCCCTGGCGCGAGCTCAACTTCGTGGAGCTGACCACCGACACCGGCCTGCGCGGCGTCGGCGAGGCCCGCATGGTCAACAAGACCGACACGCTGATCGCGTGTGTCAACGAGCTCGCCGGGCGCTACGTCATTGGCATGGATCCGTTCGACGTTGAGCGGTTGCAGTGGCGCCTGCACTGGGAGGACTACGCCCGGGCCGGCGAGATCACGCAGACCGCGCTGGCCTGCTTCGATCAGGCGTGCTTCGACCTGATGGGCCAGGCGCTGGACGTGCCCGTGTGGAAGCTGTTGGGCGGCGCGTTCCGCGAACGAGTGCCGGCATATGCCAATGGTTGGTATCAAGGGGATCGCAACCCGGAGTCGTTCGCCGCCATGGCCAAAAAGGTTGTGGCGCATGGCTACCGCGCGCTGAAGGTGGACCCGTTCGGCGCGGCGACCGCCGAGCTCTCGCGGGCGCAGCTGGACCTGTCCGCCGGCATCATCAGCGCGATCCGGGCCGAGGTCGGCCCCGACACACAGATCATGGTGGAGATGCACGGCCGGTTCACCGCGTCGACCGCGCTGCGCGTGGCGGAGGCGCTCGCGCCCTACTGTCCGGAGTGGATAGAGGAGCCCGTGCCGCCGTATTATCCCGCCGCCATGAAGCAGGTGCGGGCGGGCACGACGCTGCCCATCGCGACCGGCGAGCGGGCGCACACCCTGGCCGACTTCCGCGAGTTCTTCGAGCAGGGCACCGTCGACTTCGTGCAGGCCGACCTGACCCACTTCGGCGGGTTCACCGGGATGCGCAAGCTCGCGGGCTGGGCCGAGGCCTACGGCCTGCTCATGGCCCCGCACAACGTGACCGGCCCGGTCGGCACTGCGGCCAACCTGCACTTCGCCATCGCGTGCGGCAACTACAAGACGCTGGAGCACTTCAACGACTTCGCCGACCCGTGGGTCTTCGATCTCGTGGAGGGCGCGCCGCGGGTCGACCCGGCCGACGGCTGCTTCGCCCTGCCCACCGCGCCGGGGCTGGGCGTGCGCCTCAACCACGACGCCTGCACCGCGCGGCCGCGCACCCGTGTGCACTTCAACCTGATGGCCGAGGGCTGGGAGACCCGCGCCGCCGCGCCGCCCGCCTGAAGCGGGCACGGGCTCGACTCATCAGCGGATTGACAACTATCGCGATCTGCTCGACCGTGTTTGAGTGATTGAACCCTCGGAGCGAATCAAGGTCGCCTTTTCCGGTGAGGGGGCCGGGATCGAGGAGCTGACCTGGGGACAGCGTGCCATCTGGAACGCCATGACGGAGCAGGACTCGTCGCTGCCCATTGGCGGCTGGCTCCCCCTGCCCGAGGGCACGACCGTGCAGGACATGGCGGTCGAGCTACGGTTCCACATGATCCGGCATCAATCCATGCGCATGCGGCTGATCTACGGCGACGACGGCCGGCCCCGGCAGTCGGTGGCCGCCTCCGGCGAGATCATGCTGGAGGTGTTTGACGCCGGGGATGCCGGTCCGGCAGGCGTGGCCGAGAGGGTCAAGCGGCAATACATGGACGCGCCCTTCGACTACGCCGGCGAGTGGCCGATCCGGATGGCGGTGATCCGGCTCGGGGATGTGGCGACCCACGTCGTGGCCATCCTGTGCCACCTCGTGACGGACGCGGCAGGGGGCCTCGCGATGGTGGCGGATCTGTCCAATTTGGATCGTACGACCGGCGAACCCAAGGCGCCGATGACGTCGATCCAGCCGCTGGCGCTGGCCAGGTGGCAGCAGACGCCCGCCGGGCAGCGGCAAAACGCCAGATCGCTGCAGTTTTGGGAGGAGCAGCTGCGCGGCGTCCCGTCGTATCGCTACGGCGAATCGGCCGACAAGCGCGAACCGCGTCACTGGGAGGGGCAGCTCACCTCGACCGCCATCCACATGGCCGTGCAAACGCTCGCGCAGCGGTTCAAGGCCGACACCTCACAGGTGCTGCTGGCCGCATACGCCGTCATGCTGGTCAGGCTGCGGGGAGTCGATCCGGTCGTGATCCGGCCGATCGTCAGCAATCGGTTCTGGCCGGGGCTGGCGGATATCGTCAGCCCGATCAACGAGGCGGGCCTGTGCGTCATCCCCATCGGGGACGCGGCCTTCGACGAGGTGGTGCGGCGCACCCGTCGCATCACGATGCGCGCCTTCAAGGCCGCCTACTATCACCCGGAGCCGCTCGACGAACTCATCGCGCTGATCGCGAAGGATCGCGGCGAGGAGCTCGACATCGACTGCTTCTTCAACGATCGCCGGCTGGGGCGCGGCTCGGCCCTGACGGCGATGCCCACGGCGGCACAGCTTCGCGAGGCCCAGCGCGGCAGCGAGTTTCGCTGGACGCTGCGGCAGGACAAGCCGTTCGGGCGCATCTTTCTCCACGTCGACATCGCCACCGAGGACTCGGTGACCCTGACGATCCGGGCCGACACCCATCATGTCGCGCCCGCGGACATGCAGGCATACGTGCAGGGGATCGAGTCGATCCTGATCGATGCCGCGGGGGGCTAATCGGGCAGGCGGATGCTCTGCGGGTGGTGGAAGAAGTCGTCCGGATCGTAGGCCCGCTTCACCTGTCGCAGGCGAGGGTAATTGGCGCCATAGTAGGCACCCGCCCAATCCCGCAGCTCCTCGTCGGCGTAGTTTTGATACACCCGCCCGCTCAGATAGGGCCGCATCGCCTCCTGGAAGTCGTTGGTCCAGGCCAGGTTGGCGTCGGTCTCGGGCTCCCCCACCCACAGCGCGATAATCGAGATATTGAACATTGACGACCTGTGGACAAACGCGGTCGCGTCCGGTGCGACGGCGCCGATCGCGCCACCGCCCAGCAGATCGAAGCGCGCCATCGAATAGCCGGAGGGCATGCGCCGCATGAAGTCCACGATGACGGCGAAGGCGTCATCGGAAAAGCCGCCGTCGCGGAAAAACCCGCCGCGCCACTTCAGCTGGAGCCCATACATGATCTCGTTGCCGAGCGCGGTCTGCAGATCGTAGTAAGAGACCGGCGCGAACGTGTCGAACAACGGCCGGCCCACCGCGCGCAGCGGGGCGAGGTGCGCCTCGGCACCGTGCGGTCCACCCGCGTACAAACCATAGGCCATCAGGATCGGCTCGCCGCTCGGGTAGGGATCCGGCAGGATCGCCAGAAACAGCGACATCCGATCCTCCTCCCGGCCGGTGTAGAAATCGCGGTAGGCGCACAACACCGCCTCGGCGTCATCCAACGACCAGGCGAGCACGCCGCCGAAGACCGCCGGTGGCACCGGATCCAGTCGATACCTCAGCCGTGTCACGACGCCAAACCCGGCGCCGCCCGCCCCGCGCAGCGCCCACAGCAGGTCGGGATGCTCCTGCTCGGTCACCCGCAGCACCCGCCCATCCGCGTCGACCAGCTCCGCCTCCAGGATGTGGTCGCAGCCCAGCCCATGGGCGCGGCTGAGCAGGCCGAAGCCACCGCCCATGCTGTATGCGGCGTTGCGCACGGTCGGGCACTCGCCGCCCGGGGCCGCGTGACCGTGCCCCAAATAGGTCACCCGGTCCACGTCACGCCAGCCACACCCGGCGCCCACGACCGCCGTGGCCGTCGCCGGGTCGAAGGCGACGTGGGTGAGCCCGCGCGTGTCGACCACCAGCCCGTCGTCGACCAGCGAGAACCCGCACGCGTGGTGGCCGCCGCCGCGGATCGCCAGCGGCAGGCCGGCCTCGCGGGCGAACCGGATCGCGGTGACCACGTCGTCGGTGCTCGAACACCGGCACATCACGGCCGGCCGGGTGCGCACTCGGCTGTTGAACAACACCCGCGCGCCTTCGTAGGCAGGATCGTAGGGCGTGACTATTTCGCCGCGGAACGACTCACGCAGGCGCGAAAGGTCGAGGACCACGGGACCGTTTTACACCAGCCCGGGTCCCAACGCTATCGAGCCGGCGCCGCGGGGGCCTGCCGCGGCAGCACGCTCAGGACCCGGACGATGTGATCGCGGAATTCGCCCATGAACGCGGACAGGAACGTCTTGGTCTGCTCGTCGGTGACCCGGCCGTCGCCGGGAAACAGCGCCGGCGTGTATTGGATGTAGGCCTCCGGCGCGGTCATCTGCCGGGCGTTGCAGTAGCTGAGCACGCCGCGCAGGCTCTGCTGGGCGAGCGCCGTCCCGATCTTGCCGGGGGACGCGCCGGTGACCGCCGCCGGGATGTGGTGGAAGGCGTTCTGGCCCCACGGCCGGGAGGCCCAGTCGATGGCGTTTTTCAGCGCGCCCGGAATGGACCGGTTGTATTCGGGCGTGATGAACAGGAGTGCCTGCGATCGATGGATCGCCTCCTTGAGCGCCATGGCTTCCGGTGGATAGTTGGCGTCGTAGTCCGGGCTGTAAAGCGGCAGATTCCCGATCGGGATTTCGGAGAATTCGAGGTCATCGGGCGCGAGCTTGATGAGCGCCTTGGACACCTCCCGGTTGACCGACTTAGAGGAGAGGCTGCCGATGAAGTAACCGACCCTATAGGTTTTCATGCGGTACCGTTACCCCGCCGCGGGCTGCCCATACCAACAAGATCTCGCCGCGCTCACGCGCGGGACGGCCTCAGCAGGAAGGTCAGCACCTCGCGGTGCAACAGCCGGGCCGCTATCCATCCGCCCAGGGCGATAAGCAGCACGCACACGACGCCGAACAGGACGCCGAACAACACCGTCAAGGCGCCGAGCACCTCCGACGCGAGCCAGGCCCGCACGGTCAGCCAGACGTCCACCAGCACCGCGAGCTCGGCAAGGATCACCAGCGGGAAGGCGATGGCCCAGCCACGGCTCGCCGTGGCGGCCGCGACGCCAAGAAACACCGCCGTGCCCCCGAGCACGAGCAGGAGCAGGAGCATCGCGGCCGCCCCGCGGCGGGCGGACTGGTCTGTCATGAGGAAGGCCCGGTCTGCCTGGCCGCTCTGCAGCACCCCGGCGGCGAGCGCCACCAGCATGCTCAGCACGGACAGGTGAAACTGGAACCAGGTCAGGATCCGGATCTGCTCAAGCTGTCTGGGAAGCTGCCGCTTGACCCCTGGGGAAGCCATGGGCGCGAGCCTATCGGTGGAGCACGCCGCCGTGAGGCCGGGGTCTGGGCGCGCCGGAGGGCAGGCGGGCGGCGGTGTGCCGCGCCGTCTGCCTTCCCTGCTGCTCAATAGAGCGTTATGCCGAGCACGATCTTGGGCCCGTTGTTGACGTTCATACCCACGTTGACACCCCGGGCGGTGGCATAGATCATGGTGACCTGGCACGTCACGAGCAGCGCGTCGTGGTCGTCGATATTGGTCACCGTGCAGAGGACCGTGACCGTGGCGAGGGCCTTCCCCCTGCCGAGGATGACATCGATCGCCTTCTGGGCCGCGTTCTTGGCCGCGGTGGTCGCATTGATGTCGACCTCGATCTCGAGGGTGTCACCGACCTTGGGTTTCTTTTCGGCCTTGAACACCTCCGACACCACGACAACCTGCTGGACCTTGATCTTGCACGGTTTGGGCGGGTCCGGCGGCAGGTTCAGCGCGACCAGGCGAACGCTGTCCCGTCCCGCCGGCGGTTCAAGCGTCGGCGACGGGCTCGGCTCCGTGATCGGGCAGATGGACGGGCCTTCGATGGGGCATGGGTCCGGCAGCGGGGAATCCTCAATGTCGCAGATCAATTCGTAGGAGGGGGACGGGCTCGGCGACGGCAGCACCGATCCGGTGCAGGCTGTCTGGTTGAGGGTGAACGAGCCTGGGTCGGGGTTGGCGGTGGTCCAGGCGCCCTGGAAGCCGATGCTCGTCGACGCCCCGGTGGGCAGTTGACCGTTGTAGGCCGCATTGGTCGCGCTCACGTCGGCGCCGCTCTGCGTCCACGTGGCACCCCATCCCGTCACGACGCGTTGGCTCGAGTCGGGGAAGGCGAAGGCGAGCGTCCACCCGTCGATGGGATCGCCCAGGTTGCGGATGGTGATGCCGGCGGTGAACCCGCCAGGCCAGCTGTTGGCCAGATAGGTGACGCTGCACCCGGCGGCCGCCTGAGCGCTGACGATGGGCAGCAGCGCGGTGGCGGTGAGCACCGCCGCGCTCACGCTGGCGGCGGCGGCGATCAGGTTGCGCCGGCCGTAATGACGTTTGGGCAAGATGGCCTCCACACGGAAGCGAGGGACGAAGCCACATTGGAGCACATCGATATCGTGTCGCGATAGATGAGCCACCGTGCCTGTTTGCGTGATCCGGCCGTCAGGTGGGGGGTGGCCGGTGTCACGCCGAATCGCCGCCGAGCGAGGCCGGGGCACGCATGTGCCACGCATCGGTGACGAGCTCCGTGAGACGGTCGACGCCGACCCGCTCCAGCCACACCATGACTAGCGGCAACCCGTCGTAGGCCGGCGTGGTGAAGAAGATCTCGGGCTCGCCGAGCACCAGGGCCTGCTTCTCCGACTCGTCGCCCACATAGAGGACGGCGACGTCGGTCCGGATGACGCGCGGCTTGCCGGGCAGGCGCTCGGGATAGGACCAGACGAACCCCTTGTTGCCCACGCGGAAGTCGAAGCCGTCGCTGTCGATCTCGACCACGTGCGGCAGGGCGAGCGCCAGACGGCGCACATCGTCGGCGTCAGCCATCGTGGTCGCTTCCGATCATCGCCTCCCGCATGCGCATAGATTATCCGCACGCCGGGACCGGCCGGTGATGCGGTCAGCGGAGCTCGTCACCACTGGAAAGCGATGCTCCATGCGTCGATGTAGCCGGTGAAGTCGCCCTCGGCGTCGATATCCTGGACCTTGAGCCGCCACTGGCCGCCGCACTGCTGCGCCGAAGCGTTGACGGTGTAGGTGACGTTGATGTTGTCGGTCGAGTCGCCCAGATCGGCGTTCTTGAGCCGATAGCTCGAGCCGTTGGGGCCCACCAGATCTACCGCCAGGTCGCCCCGGAAGGTGTGCTTGATGTCCACGTGGACACGCGTCACCGACGACGCGTTGCCGGTGAAGCCGGAGAAGATGAGGCTGGAGTAGACCGGCGCCCCACCGTCGGGGATGTTGACGTTGTTGCTGTCGGACCCGCCGTCGAGCGCCGAGCACGGCTGCGTCTGCGGCGGAGGCGCCCCGGTCGTGGTGGGTGGACGGGTCTGGGTCGCCGACGTTGTCCGGGGCGGGTTGGGGCGCGCCGTGGTCTGCTGCGGCGGCACCGGTGCCGCCGTGGGCGCTCCGGCGGCGGGCGAGCCCGGATCCGGAGAGGGCGTGGGCGAGGCCGGCGGCACTGTCCAAACCGGAGGCTCAAGCACCTGCGTGTTGGGCGCGGGCGGTGTCTGCGGGCGGGTGAAGGATCGCGGGATCAGGAGCGCAAACGCGGCAACGGCCACCACGCCCGCGCCGGTCAGCGACATCCACGGCCGGTAGGCGGATCTGATCGGCGCCTGCGGCGGGACCGGCGCCATGGCCACTTCCGCCTCGGCAGCGGCGGGGAGCGCCTCGGCGGGCAGCGACGCCCCGCACCCCGGCGTCGCGCAATAGGCGTCACCGCTCTCGTCCTGCTCCCCACACGATTGGCACACGCGTATCCCCACGGTCTGAAGGTAGCCCCGGGGACAGGGGTCCGCTATATCTGTCCGTTGTGGACCATCCCGGGCCGGGCGGGGTTCCCGCGCCCGCTGGTGGCGGGTAGCATCGGCGCTGCGCGATGTCGGTGGGAGCCGGGCTGGTCAGTGCAACAGCGGTTGCTGCGCCCCCAGGTCGATCCACGCGTGAGGCGCGGGCCGCGATCGGTGTCCGTTCCCCATGAGGAGCTTCCATGTATCGCAGATCTACCTTGTACGCCTTAGTCGCCGCGCTTCTGGTGGTTGCCGCCGGCTTCGTCGTACGTCCCGCGCTGTCGGCCGTCGTTCCCGTGCGGATCATGCCGCTCGGTGACTCCATCACCGCCGGGCCTGGCTGCTGGCGCGCCAAGCTCTGGAATCGCCTGCAGACCAACGGTTATACCAACATCGACTTCGTCGGGACCGTCTCCGACGGCGGAGGCTGCAACCCCGGCTTCTCCTACGACTTCGACCACGAGGGCCACGGCGGCTTCTCCGCCACCGGCATCGCCGACAACAACCAGCTGCCGCCGTGGCTCAGCGCGGCCCGGCCGGACATCGTGATGATGCACCTGGGCACCAACGACATGTGGGGTGGCTTCATCCCGCTGGCGAACAAGCTGGCCGCGTTCACCAAACTGGTGGGCCAGATGCGGGCCAACAACGCCAACGTGAAGATCATCGTGGCGCAGATCATCCCGATGAGCCAATCCGCCTGCTCCACGTGCCCGGCCGACGTGGTGGCGCTCAACAACGCCATCCCGGGCTGGGCCGCCGGCCTGACCACGGCACAGTCGCCGATCGTGGTGGCGGACCTGTGGACCGGCTTCAACGCGGCCACCGACACCGGCGACGGGGTCCACCCCAACGACGCCGGCTTCCAGAAGATGTCCGACCGGTGGTATCCGGTGCTCGCGCAGGTGCTCAACGGCGTGATCCCGACGCCCACCGCGAGCCCGACGCGGTCGCCCAGCCCGTCGCCGTCCCCCAGCCCATCGTCGAGCCCGTCGCCGTCCGGCGGGGGCGCGTGCGCCGCGACCTACAAGCTCGTCTCCCAGTGGGGCGGCGCCTTCCAGGGCGAGGTCTCGGTGCGCAACGCCTCCACCGCAGCCTCCACGGCTTGGACGGCGACCCTCACCTTCGCCAACGGGCAGCAGGTCAGCCAGCATTGGAACGCGACGCTCGCCCAGAGCGGGGCCACCGTCACGGCACGCAACGCCGCCTACAACGGCAACCTGGCGCCCGGTGCGTCCGCCACGTTCGGCTTCCTTGCGAGCTGGAACAACGTCGCCAACGCGGCGCCGGCGGTGAGCTGCGTCCTGCGCTGAAGAGCCTGAGCACACGCCGTGGGGGGGGGG
>JBIOYB010000003.1:0-8813 GCA_044869915.1 Allorhizocola sp. | reverse complement strand
GACATCCGGCAGTGGGCGAAACTGTGGAACGCCGACCCCAAACCGTTCGTATGGAAGAAAACCGCCGAGGAGATCCTCACCTCACTCAGCCGATATCTCTCACGGATTTCCGGCGCAGGACACTAGCACGCTCGCGCACGGACCCTGGCGGCACCGCGTCCGCGTGCGGGTGCACACCTCGGCCGACCTCGCCCGGGAGCTCGTCAACCCGAGCGTCGCCACGGTCATCGACGACGGCGACGAGTGCGAGCTCCACTTTGGCACCGACGACCTCGACTGGGCGGCCCGCTGGCTCACCTACCTTAACCTCGACCTCGACGTCATCGAGCCGGCTCAGCTCGCCGATCGGTTGCGCGCCCTGGGCCGCTGGATGCTCGACCGATATTGAAGCCAACAAACCTGGGATCGAGAAGGGACGATCAAAGCGGCTTCCGGCCGACGGTGGGGAAGAGGCGAGCGAGGCAACGGCGATCGGGTGGCGGCGGGGGAGAGGCGAGCGAGGCAACGGCAGCCGGTGGCGGTGGGGGAGAGGCGAGCGAGGGGGCGCGATCGGGTGGCGGCGGGGGAGAAGCGAGCGAGGCAACGGCAGCCGGTGGCGGTAGGGGAGAGGCGAGCGAAGGGGCGCAATCGGGGTGTCGGACGGGGCGAGGGCTCCGGTGACTCTTGCGGCGTAGGCCGATCATTTTGGAAAGGCTGACCGGTCGGAGTGGGCGGCGGGTCAACATACTGTCATTGAGCAATGCCGTTCTCGCTTACGCTTTCCTGACTCTCGAAAAGGCGGTGCGAGTGACGGCGATTCAGATCGACCTTCCCGGTGTGGAGGAGGTCATCGCGGAGCTGCGTAAAGAGGTGGAGGAAGGGCTGACCCGGACGGTCGATGAAGGCCTGCGGACGCTGCCCGGTCCTCTGCCCTTTGGCGAACGGAGCCCGAGCGCCGAAGTGCGATGTGCCCGCCAGGCCAATACCGATTCGGTGGACGTGCAATTGTCCAATCTGACCACTCACCTGTCCAATGCGCACAATCTGGTGACCGGCCTGCAACTGGTGGTGGACGACTACCGGCGGGCCGACATTCGCTTGGCCGCCGGGTTTGATGTGGTCAATGTGACCTCACCGCTGCCGGACGATTCCCCGCTCGATATGGCACCACTGATGGCGGGGGCAGTCGGGCCGATCGCCCCGCCGGCACTGCCGGATCAGCCGGAGTATCGGTCCGGATATTGCCTGGACTGGGGCGCCTACAACGTGCCCCGGCTCGCGGCGATTCTCCAGCCCGAGGGCAGCCGGGCGGCATACGAGAAAGCCCGGGCCTACGATAACTGCGGCGGCGGGCTGGATAGCCATCGAGAAAAGATGACCAGGTTGATGGAAAAGCTTGCCCATTTTTGGGTACCCGACTCGTCTCCCGCGGCCGTGGCCTACTTTGAGCGATTTTCGGCGCACATCTCGGCCGTCGCCCAGGACGCGTTGTGTGCCGAGACCACGGCCAAAGGACTGGACGAGGTGGTGGAAAACCTGGGGCGGGCCAAGCTGACGCTGGCCGGATACAAGCGGGATTGGGACGGTGTGACCACCGACTTCGTGCCCGAGTTTTGGGATCACGCCGCCGAGGAGGTCAATGCCAAAGGTCAGCGGGCAATGGCCGCCTGTGACGAGGCGATAGCCGACTGGCGGAAGTCGATCATAGTGCCGCAGGTGGCACCGGCGCACACGAACTTTCAGTCGGAGACAGTCAAAGCCGAAAACCACACGCGCGGCGGGACTGCCGCCGCCGCTCAGGCCGTCGTGCCTCCGGTGCCCGGCTACAACCCGGTGGTCGGTCCGACGCTATCGATGACGGCTGCGGCGGGAGCGCCCACTTTGACTCAGGCCTCCCCGGCCAACCCGCCGTCGATGCTTCCCGTCCCGCCGGGCGTGCACCAGGCTGCACCCGGCGGCGGCGCATGGATGCTGCCGGGGCCCGGCGTCGGCCCGCGCGGCCGGTTGGTGGTGCCGGGCAAGGGCATCGGGGCCGTGATGACAGCACCTGCCGCCACGCCCAGGCCGGCCTCCGGCGTGATTGGCCCGGCGGCTGCCGCACGGACCGCCCCTTCATCGATCGCGGGCGGTGTCATCGGCGGACACGGTCCGGCCAAGTCGCGCAAACCAGAAGGCGACGTCCGGCCGGGCACCGGCGATCAGCTGTGGCAGGTGCGCCACGGCGTCACGCCGGTGATCGACCGGCCGGGCGAGGCAGCCCAGGAACGGCAGGCGACGCCGCTGATCGGCGAGGGCCGCGACAGCGAGTTCGCCGCCTGGTACAGGGGCATGGCCGAGCCCTGGGAGGGCTCATGAGACCTACGCACGGGGCAGCCGCGGCGCAATAGTCGTGGCGGCGGCCTTGGCGACGGCGGCGAGTTCGATGTCCTCGTCGGCGCGGCTGGCGCGCGACGGCTGGGCCGCGACGGTAACGGTGAAGTGCAGGGCGCCCGTCCGGACCACCAGGATGGAGTAGGGGCGCAGGCACGCCTCATCACCACCGGCGATGTTGACCTGACCGAGCGGCGCCTTTTGGGCGGCCGCGCGGCAGGCCGACAGCTGTTGCGCGCCATCGTCGGCCTTGCGCAGGTGGACGCGTACAAAATGAAAAGCCTCTGCCGTATCCGTGCCGTCGGCGATGAAGCCGAAGTCGCAGCCCGCCTCGACCGGCTTGGGTTTGCCGTCCTGGCGCAGCGGCGCACCCGACACGTTCTTGAAGGGAGCGCTGAGCGCCAGCCCGAGTTCGTCGCCGGTCGCCACCGAGCACGGATCGCGGTCGAATTGGGCTGATGTGTCTGCGGGCCGCCCGGAGGGGATGGGTCCCGCCGTGGCGGGCGGTGGGGCCACGGGCTGGGCGGCCGGCGGCGAATCGGTGCAGCCACCCAACGCGAGCAAAGAGGCGGCAAGAGAAAGGCGAAGGTACATGTCATTGACTCCCAACGAGTTTAGATGACCGATACCCGTGTCTCGACGGTCTGTATGTCTATTTCGGAGGTACGCACCGCGACCCGCACGCGCCAGTCGCCGGCCAGCGGCAACGTGAGTGCTTGCGAGACATAGCGTCCGGGCTGCTGCCGCTGCAGGGTCACGCGCAACGGGCCGACACCGCGGTCGGGCAGGTCCAGCGACGCTGTCACTTCCGGCACGTCCCAATCACGCCCGCCGCCGTCGCGCACGCTCACGGTGATCAGGCTGGCGCCCACCCGCGCGGGGTCGACGACCAATTGGACGCGCCCGCCGCCTGTCAGCGGCATCTCCGCCGAAACGGTGGAGGGGACGGCGACCGCGGGTCGCGAGCCGGGCGGCGTGGCCACGAGGAGCGCTGTCAGCGCGAGCACGGCCGCCGCCGTGAGCGTCTCGATCCGCACCGAGCGCCGAAGCCCGGCCTGTGCGGCGGCCCGGCTGTCCCGTTCCGCGCGGCTCTCCCGTCTCACGCCGGCGGTGACACCGGTCTTGGCCTGTCTCACGCCGGCGGCGACGCCGGTCTTGGCCTGCCGCGAGGCCAAGGCGACACCGGTCTCGGCCTGTCTCACGCCGGCGGTGACACCGGTCTCGGCCTGTTTCACGCCGGCGGCGACACCGGTCTTGGCCTGCCGCGAGGCCAAGGCAACACCAGCCCTGGCCGGCGGCGAGGATGATGCGGTTGGCCCTGGCCGAGCTCCCGCGTTGGCCGGCTGCGGGGCCGCGTCGGCGCCCACGTCTGTGCCCGCGTCGGCCGGCGGTGCGGATGAGGCGATGCCCGCATACGCCCGCCGCGCGGCGGCGTTGGACTGCGCGCCGAGCCAGACGAGCAGCGCGATGGCGGCGACCTTGTACAGCAGCACGCGCCCATAGTCCGATCCGGACAGTGCCGCCAACGAGCCGACGCCGCGCCACGCCTGGTATACGCCCGTCACGATGAGCACGCCCACGCACGTGGCCGCCAAGGGCGAAAACCGGGCAAGCACCGACGCGGCCTCCGACACGGGCCGGGCGAACAGGGCCGTCCACAGCAGCACCAGCCCGCCGAGCCACGCCGACATCGCCACCAGGTGCAGCGCGTCGATCGCGAGCGCCTCGATGTTGCCGACCCCCGAGTGGCCCGCGCCCGCCCACGTCACGGGCAGCGCCACGCCCGCGATGACGCCCAAAAGCACACGCCCTCGCGCCATCCGGAACGCCAGCCATCCGGCGATCCCCAGCAGCGCGAGCCGGGCCAGCACGAGCCAGCCGAACGCACTGCCCAACGTGGACGCCATCAGGGCGGGCGACACGAGCTGCGCCAGAGTCCCGCCGCCGCTGTACGGCCCCTGCAGCAGGAACACCGCGCCGGCGCACGCGACGCTCACCGCCCACCCGATCAGAAGGGTGCGCCGCGCCCGCGGCGACGCCCATCCACCGGGCCAGCATCGCCACAGCACGAGCACTCCGCCCGCGAAGACGGCCAGGCCGGCGTAGCCCAGCCAGCGGAACGCCCAAAACGCCACGGCCACACCGCGGTCCGCGCCCGCCTGAGCGCCCTCGGCGAGCGGCGCGGGCGCCGCAACGCCCACGCTGAAGCTGAACGCGCCGTGGATCGGGTGCGAGTCGGCGGAAACCACGCGCCAGACCACCACGTATACCCCGTCTGGCAAGGTCTCGCCCACGCTCCAGACCAGTTCTGTTGGACCGCCTGTGGCGGCGGCCGAAGGCGTACCGGAGAAAAGGGTCTTGCCTGAAGCGTCGAGAAGCGACAAGCCGGAGGGTACCGGGTGAACCCGCTCGGTGAATCGCAATCGCACCTCGGCGGGGGCGGTGTCGAGCCTTGTCCCGTTGGCCGGCGTGGTGCCGAGAAGCTGGGCATGCGCCCACGCCGGCGCCGCGCCGGCAATGACAGTCCACAGCACGACGCCGAGCACCATAACCACTTTGAGAAGCATTCCGAGGGGGTTCCCCCCAGCCACATGGGCCGGGGAGAACCGAAATTTGGTGCTCATTCGACTGAGGCCAAAGCGCTTGCGCCGTTGGGGAGCACCCGCAGGATGCCCCACAACCCGGCCTCTTGGAACTGGTGCTTGGCGTCGCCGTAAAGGTAGTCGCCCTCATAGTGTTGCGAGCTACCGGCACCGCCGACCACCCACGCGTCAATGGTTTCGCCGGCCGTAATGGTCCGCGACGCCATCAGTTGCGAGCGCTGATCGGAGGGGCTCCACATCTTCGGCTCGAGCGGGAACACGTGCCCCGACACGGTGAAGGAGTGGAACTGGTCGCTGGCGCCGACGCCGACCCGGAACACGATCCGGTCGCCCGGGTATGCCCGCAGGACGGGCGTGTCCGGGTCGCCGAACAGTGTCGAGCTGAACGCCAGACCATAGCCGCCGATCACGGTCGCTGCCGTGTAGTTGGCCGGATTGGCGGTCAACCCGAGCCGCGTTGTCAACGGCTCCGACCGGTAATTGATGTGGTTGTAGCCCTTGTCGAGCGAACCGGCATTGCCGGCCGTGCCCGGCGGGGCTCCCGGCACAGGCGCGGCCGGCACGTTCGCCGCCGTGACACTGTTGATGCCTGTCCCGGCGATCACATCGATATACGGCACGATGCTGCGCGCATAGGCCTGATCCGTGGTCTGCATGGATAGGGCAAACTCGCGGAACGCGGGGAAGCCCGTCCCCCGGATGATGGCCTGCGTGCTGGTGCGGGTCGCGTTGAGCGGCACACCCGTGACGCTGTCGGACCAAGTGGACCCGTTGGGTTCGACGATCAGCATGCCGTAGCCGCCGTGGCGCAGCGACGCCGTGCTCCCCAGATTCTGGAACAGCGACGTGCCCGTCTCGGAGTCGGCGAAGTGCCGATACGTGACCGACCCTCCGATCGGGACCGTCGTGTCGGGGTTCAACCCGACCGCCGCTCCCGCCGACAGCTGCTGGTTTGTCGTCAGCTTGCCGAGGTCGAGCCCGGCGCGCGTGCCTCCGTAGAGCGAGCCCGGCGTCATCTGGTTGCGCAAGGTGATGTTGACACAATCACCCTGATTGGCCCGCAACACCAGCGGCTCCAGCGGTTTCGTGCCCGCCTTGATGGCCACGACATCGGATGTCAGCGCATACACCACTCCTCCCGTGTCCGCGAACGGAGCGGTCGGCAACGTCATGTTGAAAATCGAGACGTCGTAGTTGGTGTTGCGTGCGCCGCCCGGACACGGGCTGGTCGTCGACGCGACCACACTCGTGTTTGGAGTGCCATCGGCGTTGAATGCCGACGGCGGGTTGGGCCCCGGGGTCGCCTGAGTGTTGCCCGTCGCCGGGCTCAGCAGCGGGAAGCCCGCCCCCGTCGGCGGGGCTGTCCGGCCGGGCAGCACCTGCAGGTTGCCCTGCCGCTTGTTGTGCACCCGGAAGATGCCCCACGCGCCGCTCTCGAACGCGAACGTGCGCGTGCTGTAGTACAGGTAGTCTCCCGGACTGCCCGATCTGCCGCCCGCTCCTCCGTCGAGCACGTAGTCGAACCGTTCCGAAATACCGGTCGTGGCCGTGTCGGTGAACTGACCGTCCGCGTTGAACCGTTCGACCCGGAATTTGTGTCCCTGTATCCGCAAGGCTTCCGCCCGCTCGGCGAGGCCGATGGTGCGGATGACGACCGGATCGCCGACATACGCCCGCAGCAGCGGAGTCGTGGGATCGCCGTACTTCACCGACGAGAACACATATGGATCGACGGTACTCACCGTGGCCCGCACCGTGTTGGCTTCGGCGTTGGTAAGCACGTCTCCCGTGCGGCTGAACGCGTTTCGGCACCGCACACCGTTGTATTCCTGCCGTTGCTCGGTGGTCGCCGGGTCGGCCGGTGTGGCGCCCGGTGGCGTGCGTTCACCGATCGGCGCGGCTCTCAGGTTGATCGTGCCTTCTTCGCACTCTTGCCCGAAGTTGAACGGATTGAGCCCACCTCCTGACGCCGCCGTGAGTTCGTTTCTACCTCTTCGTCCATTGTGGAGGAATATCATGAATTCTCTGAAGGAGCCGGACTGGCCGACACCCACCGACCCTCCCGTGTTGACGATATCGACGATCGTGCCGCTCTTCACCGGGTTGCCCGTGACCGGGTCGCGGTAGGTGGAGCCGCGCGGCTCGATGATGTGCGCGGCAAAGAGGCCGTGCGCCCACGAGTCGATCCCGTTGACGTGGTCGTGCCAGAAGACCGTGCCCGAGTCCACATCGGAATACCACCGGTACTGGACGAACTCGACGGTCACCGGCTCGCCGGCGGTGTGGGTCTGGGTCAGCGCCGTGTCAAACGTCAACTGCAGACCGGTGATGGCCGTGATCTTTCTGACTTCTATGTTGGTACGGCCAACGCCCACGCCGATCGAGATGCCCACCCGTAGACGGTCCACGTTGGACACCGTGACCGTCGTCGAGCTGTTCACCGCGGTGAGGGTGCGATTCTCCTTCCCCGCGTGGAAGATGGACTGCTCGAAGGAGAACCCGGTGATCACGCCGTCGGACGCCTGCGGGTCGAACTGCACGAAATGCGTGTGCATGTTCACCTTGTGCTGCACGGCCGGGTTGAGTTCGCTGCCGAACGTGACTGCCACACAGTCGCCCACATTGGACCGGATCACCAGCGGATCCACCGGTTTCGTGCCGCCGAGCACGGCTGCCTTGTCCTCGTTGAGCACAAAGATCTCGCCGTTGGCGTCCCGCTCCCGCCCGGTGTTCTGGATGGGCACGGCTATCGCGGTGATGTCATAATTGCGCACCGGCGACGCCGTCGGGCACAGCCCGTCGGGCCGTCCCGGCGCCACCGTGTTCCCCAGATATGGCGCACCGGAGTGGCCGTTGGGGGAGAAGGGTGGTCGCATGCCGAAGTGAGGGCGCATCATCGGATACGCCGGCCTTCCGTTGGTGGGGTTGAACAGGAGATCGGGCCGCACGCCCGGGGTGGGCGAGGCATAGTTGGCCCACACGGTCGCCGTCTCCGGCTCACCCTGATACACGTTGCCGGTCTTCGCCCAGTCCCAGACCGTCGCGTCGTCGGCGTCAAACCGCACGCCCTTCGGCGGCAGCTGGCTCTCCACGAGCGACTCCATCGCGACCTGCGTGCTGGGGTTGGTCAGGTTGGCCTGCAGCACAACGGTTTTGCCGTCCGGCATGGTCCGGCCGACCAGGCCCGCCGACGTGACCCCGTTGGCCGGGGCCCAACCGCCGGGCAGTGGTGCGAGGCCTGCCTGACCGGTGTTGAACACCCGCCACATGCCCCACATTCCGGCTATGTAGTGATGCGCGATGTGGCAGTGATACAGGAAGTCACCGACTGCCTGCTGGCAACCGCCCGCCCCACACTCGTGCTCGAGGTTGAACGTCTCGGTCGGGCTGATGGTCTGCGAGTCCAGCCGGATCGACCGAGCGTTTTGGATGGGTGTCTTCTGCAGCCCCGCGTCGAGATCGGTGTCGTCGGCGCCGGGGTTGAGCCGCCACCGGGTGCCGCCGCCGTGCAGGTGATGCACGTGCAACTGCTCGAATCCGGCGTGTACCAGGCGGGTCTTCGTCGGCTCGCCCAGGTACGAACGCGGCATCGGGGTCGGTGGATCACCGAACATGTACGAGTTGTAGGTGAGGGATTCGTTGGCCCGTATCGCGTCCAGCCCGCGCCCCGCCTGCAGCTGCAGGCGCCGGACGGTGCTTCACAGTGGCACTTGCTGGGTAGACGGCGAGATAATTGTCACCCGTCAAGTTCCGCGATGGTCTGTGGGGACGAGCGGCGAAACCGCCGCCACAATTAGGGCACACATTACCCAAAATGCCGTCTACACAGCTTTTGCAAAACGTGCATTCAAATGAACAAAT
>JBIOYB010000002.1:0-17987 GCA_044869915.1 Allorhizocola sp. | reverse complement strand
AGTTCAGGGCCGCGCCGCGGGGGGTGAAGCAGGGGATGGGGAGAAGGTCAGGCGAGGCTGGCCGGGCCTTGCCCCGGCTCGGGCGGCAGAACGCCGTCGACGCGCAGCATCCGCATCAGCGGCGACGACGTGACCGGGCCGCCCGAGGCCAGCGCCCGGGGCGCCGCGTCGCTTTCGGGACCGTTACGCCAGTCGGCGGGCGGTGCCGCCTCGGCGGTGGCCACGGTGTACGGGATCGGCTCATCAGCGGCAGCCGGCTCGGGTTCGGTGGTGGTGGTGCCGTCCATCAGTTCCACACGCTGGTAGGTGCCGGGCGCGGCCGCGAACACGACCGTCCAGTGGTGGTCGATGGTGGCGTGCCCGAGCAGCATTTCGGCGCGGTCGCCGAACAGGCTCAGGATCTCGCCCGGCCAGGTGAGCTGTTGCACGCGGAAGACGCTGATCGTGTCGTCTTTCCACGTGATGCGGTAGCTGCGCGTGGGCCGGGTTCGCCGTTGTGCGGTGTGCATCATCGTTGTCCAATCTTGGGGTGGGCGTAGCGCGTAGCGTGTCAACGTGACCGCGATCAGCGGGTCTGTGTGGCTCATTTCGCTGTGTCTCCAAAGCATTTCGGTGATGGGCACGGCGTGATGCCCGCGGGTCATGGCGACGCCGGCCGATGTCGAGCGCCAACGCCCCGTGGGCAACTTCGCGGGCTGCTTCATGCATGCCGGCCACTCGGTGGTCGGTGTGCCGTCATGCGCAGGCTCGTCCGGGCGGCGTTTGGCGTTCGCCGGCGACGGGGCCGTGGGCGTGCGGCGGTGCGCCACCACACCTTCGCCTGGTGGGCCGTCAGTGAGAACCTCGATCAGATGCTGGATCAGGTGCTGCAGGTCGTTCATCGTTGCGGCCTCGCGGTGCGGGCGATACGGGTCAGGTGCAGCAGCAGCCGGTCCGGGCTACCGGGCGGGATGTTGCCGATGAGGCTGTGGCTGGTGGAGGTGACCGGCCCGTGCGGGTCGATCTCACCGCGCCACACCCGGGACAGATCGACAACGAAGCGCCACGGTGGACGGGTCGGCCACTTCCACTCCTCGTGCGGGGCGGCCTCACGCAGCAACGTCGCCTCGGCACCGTCCCAGAACAACAGCAGCCGGCCGAGCAGAGCCTTGTGCACCTTCGGCACCGCCACGGCCGGGTCGACGGCGTCGGCGGGCACGAACTGAGCACGCGGGCCGACCGTGCGCACCAGCACGTCGAGAGCCTGTTTGCCGGTACCCGCATCCACCGCGCGGACGCGCACGGCGGTGGCTGGACGTCGGCGGCCGCTGCCGGTGGGCGGCGGGATCGTGGCGTCTACCTGCACCACGGCCGCGCCGTCGGTGGCCAGCCACCCGGCAATGTCGACAGCCGCGAGCTCACGACGCCGGCCATATATGGCCTGCGCCTTGCGGATCGCGGCGACATGCCGACAGGCCACACACAGCGGCTCGTCCGGGGCAAGCGGTACCTGGCAGTGCGCGCCGCAATCCTGGCAGGTCCGCAGTTTGAGGCCTTTGGCGGCGTTGAGTTGCTCGAGCCGGGCCGCGCTCGTGCGGGTCGGCGCCGACCGGAGCGCGTCGAACAGAGTGAACGTCTCCTGTTTTCCGCGCCAGTTGGCCGCGTCCACGGTCGCCACAGGCTTGCCCGGGGTGCGCGGGAACTCGAGCTCGGATAGCCGGCTGGCGGTCATCAGATGAGACGGCACAGCCCGCCAGCTGCTGTAGTGGGTCATCCTGGGCCGCCTGCCGCGGCCGCCACATCGGCCGCCACGTCGACCGGCGTGTCTACCGGCTCGGCCGCGGCGGGTTGTGTGGCCGGGTGCGCTTCGATGAGCTCCCAGCGCCAGCCACCGTTGCCGTCTGCCTGCGCCCGGTAGGAGCCCGGCGCGCCTGGCGGGCCCGATTGGGCGTCCAGATAGGCCGGTAGCGGGCAGGTCAGCAGGGCGTTGTCGAGCCGCTCACGCAGCGGGTGAAGGATCGAGTACGCCGCGGCGGTGACCTCGACCAGATGACCGGTTTCGCGTGTGCCCAGGATGTCGGCGACCGCGTCGGGCCGGGGGCAGTGCAACACCGAGCAGGTGATGTAGCCGCCCTGCCCGATGAAAAGCGTTTCGCCGCAACCCATCGGGCAGAAACCGCGCACGAAGCTACTCATCGACATTGCCCTTTCCGCGTGTCCTGTTCTCGCGTTTGCGCACCCGCCGGCGTTGCGCCGGGGTGAGCCGGTCGGTGCCGTTTTGCCGCCGGTAGTGCGCGATGCGCGCCTCGTTGCCTATCGGCGTGGCGGTCTTGCCGCCGGCGCCTGCTATTCGTCCTTTGCTCACTTCAGTGCGACCTCCGTCTATTCGTGCATCGGTGGGTGCGGGTTGCCGCCCGGTAGGAGGGCGGGCATCTGGTGGCGCTCGTACGCGAGCGCGATCTGCGGGGCGGCCCAGTCCCCGACGGTGGTGTTGTCCGGCAGCACGACGTGCGCCAGGAACTCCTGCTCGACCGTGGTGATGCCGGCCTGGACGGCCTCGAGCTTGGCCAAGATGACCAGCGCGAGGGCCCGCCAGCGCTGCCGCTGTGCCTGCTCCCATGCCCGTGTCGCCTCGTCGTCGGTGCGGCGCAGGCCTCGGCCGGGGGTGTGGGTGAAGGCGCGGTCGTGGCGGTCAGGCATCGGCAGGCGGAAACGGAACCTGCGGCCGGCCAGCTCGAATAGCACTGTGGCGCACGTGCTGTCCCACCCGTAGGCGAAAGCTGTTGCCCCGTACCGTGACAGGGTGCGTTCGATCTCGGCGCGGCTGCGATCCGTTGGCACTGTGGTGTTTTCGGCATAGCGGGTCACCGCGCACCGTCCGGGTACTCGTCCCATACACGGCCGTCGAGCTGGCGGCCCGCAGCCCGTTTCCCGACCCGGACCATGGTCTCGTCGTCGAGGCGGATCCATTCACGGTCGGCGGGTGGTAGCTCGAGATGTTCACGGTGACCGCGGATCGGTAGCCATTCGCCCCACTGCTTGAACAGGAACGGCACACCCGCAGCGCTGCATTGGTCGCGCAGCCGGCGGGCCCAGTCCGGATGCATCGCCCGGGCGTTGCGGCCCGATTCGCCGCCGGCCACCACCCAGTCGGGCCGCGGTGGTGGCGCCGGGTGGCACGAGCAGGCACACGTGCCCCACAGGTGGGCACTGTCGTAGTCCAGGGGACCTGCGACGTGGCAGCGGTTACAGGACTTTTGGGGGCGTTTCAGCCAGGGGTGCAGATCGATCGGGGCGAGCAGGGGTTCGCACGACAGCCACCGCACGGCCGCGGGGGTCTGCAGCAGCACCGGCGTGCGGATGTCGGCCCAGCGCTGGTCTTCGATGGACACGCCGAACCACACGTTGGGCAGCGGCCACGATGGCGCCCACAGATTGCCCGCCGTGGTGTGGGTCACCGTCCATTGCGGACCGTGGCCGGAGTCGCCGGCCAGACGCTGCCCGCCCAGATCGAGCTGCCACCTGGCCCAGGAACGCGACGACATCACCGCGGTGGCGTGCTCGGCCACCGTGTCACGAAACGCCTCGCTGTTGAGCAGCGCATGCGCCCGGCCGTGCCGTTTGGTCAGCACCTGGAAGGTGTGCCGCGCCGTCAGCGCCATCACCGCGTACACCCGCGCGATATAGTCGTCCGGGATCGCGTCGTGGAACAGGTCACCCATCGACGTGACGAAGATCCGCCGGGGTTTACGCCAGCGCAAGGGCTGCTGCAGGCGTTGCGGCAGCAGCCGCACCTGCCCGGTGAACCGGCCGCCGGCGGCCAGGCCGGTGTAAACCGGATGCTTGGCCAGCCGCCCGGATGCGTCCCGGGCGGCGTAGCAGTTCAGGCAGCCGTTCGACACGCTGGTACAGCCCACCGCCGGGTTCCACGTCGCATCGGTCCACTCGATGTGCGTGTGATCAGCCATCGCCCGACTTTCCAGACACACCCGGCAGCGCGGTCAGCTCCCTGACCGCCGCCGCTAGCTCGTTGGTGGCACGGGACGCGCGCATCACCCGCCCCGCTTCTGGGCGTCGAGCCCTTCAAACCCGCCGGCGGCGGCAGTGGCACGGGTGCCGTCGGTGGCCGCGTTGCGCAGGATGGCATGGGCCAGCGCGATCCACGGTGCGATGTGCACGGCCGATGTCGGCTCATCGCCCCGGTAGTATTTGATGTTGGCCGAGATGACGGAGAGCAGGTCGGTGAGCCGGTCGGCGACCTCCCGATCGGCCACCTCGCGGGTGCGCCTGGCGGCATCCAGCAGCAGCTGTGAGGGGTGCCGCCCGTCCGGCCAACCGTGGGGGCCGGCCAAAGCCATTGCGGTGTCATCGGCACGTGTGAGCAGGTGGGCGCCGTGCACGTGCACGGCCTCGGCCACGCCGGAGGGCAGGACGATGCGCAGCATCTCGACGATCTCGTCCGGGGTGGGCTCGGTGGCCAGCTCGGTCCACCGGATCTCGGCCGTACAGCTGGGGTAGGACAGTTGGATGTGGACAACCGTTGCCGGGCCCGAGGCCGAGGATCGGCCGCCTGATTGGTCGTGGGATTGGTCGTGCTCGTCGGTCTTGGTGGGTGCTGTCATCGGTTCCTCTGGTTCCTTTTCTGCTTGTGCGCGGAATCGGGGTGCTGCCGGGGGCGGCAGCAGGGTCATGCCGACCTGGTCAGGGGTGTGGCCGCGCTTGGCCCGGGCGCAGGGGCGGCAGGCGGTCACGAGGTTGTCGGCGCCGGCGACCCTGTCGGGGTCGACATGGTCGAGCACCGCAGCGCTAGCGCCTCGGGCGGCCAGCTCGACGTCGCCGGCGCAGTAGCGGCACTGGTCGCCGTCGCGTTCGTAGACGTCGCGGCGCAGCTGCTTGTCGCGCCGCTCGGCCTGCTGTGCGCGTTTGAGCGCGGCCGTGCGCTGCTGCTGTTCCTGCAGCTGCTGCTGGGCGCGTGCTGCCTCGAGGTCGAGCCGGGCGATACGGGTCAGCTGGCGGGCGGTGTCCAGCTGCTGCTGCAGCGGCCGGATGTGCTCGCGGTACAAATGGGCGAACAGCAGCTGGACCAGCGCCGGGTCGTGCTCGCCGAGGAACCGGTCGACCAGCCCGGCGAACGTGGCCGCGGCCGCGTCGGCCTCCTCGAGGTGACCCGGCGGGACGGTGGTCAGCCCGCGCGGCTGCTCCCGCAACGGGATCGGCGCGAAGTGCACCGGCACGGCCTCACGTGCCCGACTGCGGCCGGTGGTGGGGTTGGCTACCAAGGTCATGGCTGGTCCTCTCGTTCGCCAAGCACAGTGGCGTCACGCGCGGCAGCGGCCGCGGCGCGGGTGCTGTCCAAACCGGGCAGCCCGGCGTCGACCGGGTGGCGTTTGTCGCCGGGCTCGCCGACCGCCTGGCAGGTGCGGCACACGAGCCTGCTGGTGTACGGGTCCGGCGGTACGTCGGCCGGGTCGTACGGGTCGAAGGGGTGTGGGCCCAGCACGGGACGGCTTCCCGGGCGCTGCGACGCAGGCGCCCGGCCCGGATCGGGCGGCAGGCAGTCGTCGGGATGCCGGTGGTGCAGCCGCCGCCCGAACGCCAGATGGGGCTTGGGGGTGTAGGCCACGGGCAGCCCAGCACGGGCCGACAGGGCGTAGATGCCGCGCGAGCTGGTTTCCGGATCGAGCTTGACCGCCACGCCGGTGACGGTGACTGCGTTGATGACCGGTGCCCGGCACGACGGGCACGGCACCACCGGCCAGATCGACCGGGTCATGACGCTGCCCGCCGGTGCCATGCCGCCATCACCTCATCCGGGATACGACCGCGGTCGTTGCACGACAGCCGGTTCTCGCGGGCCCAACGGCGGATCTCGGCCCGCTGCGAAGGGCCGATGTGATCTTTGGGCCGGGCCACAGGCAGGGCCACGGCCAAACGCGTGACGTCCATCAGCTGCGTCCGTCCAGCGACAGCAGCTCGGTCACCATCAGCTCGAGCTGGCCCAACGAGCTCGGCAACACCAACCCGAGCGGTGCGCCGATCGTCAGCGGTGCCAACACAACCTGGTCGGCCAAACCGGCCGTGGCGGCCGCCGCCGTCGGCTCGAACACCCGGCCGTCACATGCCTGCCATCCGTCGGGGAACCGGGCCGCCGGCCGGATCCAGGCCGCCGCCAGATGCGGCATCCCGGCCGCCCGGGCCGCCGCCGCGGTGACCGTCTGCCACGCTGTCCCTAGCGCGGCCGCCGACCACGGCGCACGATGCACATCCGTGCGCAGCCACACATCCGGCGCGGCAACGGTGACCGTCCACTCACGACCCATCGGAATCTGCTCAGCCCCGGCGGTCATTCGCTGTCCCCAGGCCAACTGATCACCGGATCGAACCGGGTCGCCGTCCCACCGATGACCTTGATCCGCCACATCTCCATGTGGTCCGGACACGTCACGTCCAGCCGCCCGGTGAACGTGCGCCCATCGCCGAACTCGTCGACGACGGCCTGCACCTCCTCCAGCAGGTGCGCGGCCCGAGACTCGTCATGGCTGGCCGACACGATCCCGTCGGCCGTGCGGCGCAGCAGCGTGCCCTCCTCGGTGTCTTCGGCCACCTCGGCCACCCGCAGCATCAGGTCATTACCGGGCACCCGGGCCGCCGCCGGCGGCGGGAGAAACCCACTCTCCCTGATCAAGGCCCACGGGATCGGTGGATAAATCACGATCGCGCCGTCGATGTTGATCGTCGAGCCCATCAGAAATGCCTTCCTCGCACCACGGAAATCGTTTGTGGACAACGGGTTTGCGCGGGACCTGCCGCGTGTCGGCCCGTGCGTCCGGCTGCCCGCCGGCGGCCATGACGCCACACCGCTGCCTCGGCCGGCACCCCGCCCGGGCGAAACACCTCGAACTCTCGCGACCACGCACACGCCCGCTCCGCCAGCCAGAACCCGGCCGCAATCGCCAACGCCAGGGCGGCACATCCGGCCAGAGCGCCGGTCACCGGACAGCCCTGCCAGACTCGAGACGTCGCGTGAGCGGAGTGATACCTTCCTCGACAGCGATCACGATGTAAGCCCCTTTCGCGTCGTGATCCGGATCCGCGAAGGCTCGGGCGGTAGCGCGCCCGGGCCTTCCTTCCCTTACAGCCCTTCACTTTTCGGTGGCCCGGCGCTTGAGGCGGCAAGCGCCGGGCAGCTTCCCCAACCCCGCTGCACGGAACCCTTGGTGGCCCGGCGCCCCCGATCGCCGTTAGCGCCGGGCCAGCGGAGGAGGCGAGACCAGAACTCGGGGGAGGTCTCACCCCCTCCAGACCGCGTCACCGCCAACGGGGGAAACAGCAACGCGGGCCAACACGCCTGGCGCCGGTCGCAGAGGGCGCGACACCGGGCGGCAAATCCGGGAGGCCGTGCGGTACTTTCCCGCGGCCCTGTGGGCGATCCGCCCGGATCGGGACCGGCGGGTGGCTTAGGTTGCGGTGCGGGCTGGTTCGGGCGGGGTTGCGTCATTCCGACCGCCCTGGGTTTTGGACCGGCACGGCTTTGCTCGCGATAGCTGCGCGGGCCTGGTCGCGGGTGAACTTGATCTCTCTACCGGCCTTGGTCCACTCGATGGTGCGGGCTGCGCAGCCCTGGCGGATCCAGTCCTCGCCGGAATCGCAGAGCTCGGCGAGCTCGCCAACGCCAATCAAGCGTAGGTCTTCAAAGCCGGGGATCATGCCGACGCACCGAGGTCCCGCTCTTCGCGCGTGCCCTCCTCGAAGAACTCGTCCAGCTTGATGACGATGCCCTTGGCCGAGAGCCGGTCAGCGTTGAGTTTGAACGCCGCCATCGTGTTGGCCATGAACTCATCACTGACGGGGGCGCCGTTCCTCGCGCTCTTGATCGTCTTGTGCGTCTTCATTCCCAGGAGACGGGCCGCGTCGGCATCCTCGAGGCTGCCGAGCGCCAGCAATGCCAGGTTGAACGGCATGACCCTGAGGTACATCTGGTGACGCGATTCAGGAACCAGCAGATGTTTCCGTAATTGCGGTTCTGTAATCACGTCATCGAACTTAAACGGGTAATCGCAATTACGCAATTCAGCCGTTCGGACGAGTATCCCAGAAACACGATTCCGATTACATTGACCACATGACACAGCGAGGCCAAACCACTAGGCAAGCCGAGCGCGCCGAAACGCGCAGGCAGGCTGTGTATATAGAGCTTCGCGAGATCAGAAACCGTCGACCCAGATGGCGTATGCATCAGGAATCGCGATTCCGTTACGATCAGCTTGTGGCAGGCGGCGTGGTCGATCGCAAGGAGTGGGCGAAGGTCGTCCGAGAACTCCTTGACCTGGAAGCCCAGCCACGGACTGAGGGCGGAAAACTGCGGGTTCACGGCGCGAAGACACGATTCGCCGAAAAGGCAAGGCTGAAAACGGCCCGCACCGTCGATACCTGGCTAGCAGGAGACGTTGACGTCAAGGAGGCCAGCGTCCGCCAGGTCGCCGAGGGCTACGGACTCAACTCGATGGAATTGTTGATCCGTGTGGGCTTCTACACAGTAGAGCAGCTACCTGCTCGGCTCACCCATGATCAGATCGACGACGAGCAGCGCGCAGTGCTCGAACTCGACATCGACGATGAGCAGAAGGCGCTCATCCTCGCCGAGCTCGAGGCCATGCGCACCGACGACGAGCGCCTGCTCGATGAGCAGCGCGACCGCGACCGCCGCCGGCGACAGCAGCGCATCAACGAGATGATCGAACGCGCTCGCGAGCGGCGCACCGCCTGACCAACCCATCACACTGAGGCCGCGCGCTAGGGCGCCGGCCCGGTCCACCCTGCGCGGAGACAGCATGTGGGTAGAAAAGAACGGCAAGACCTGGCGTGTCCGCGACTTGGTCGGCGGCGACAAGATCACGGTAGAAAGCGGTTTCCATACCAAGACCGCCGCCAAGGAGGCTAAGAAGCGGCTGGAAGGCGAAAAGCTGCGCGGTGACGCGCTCCGGCCGCGGGCGGGTGACACCACCGTGGCGGAACTGGCCGCCGATTGGTGGGGGTTCATCGGACCCACCCTGACGCGGGTGAAGAGCCGCGAGAGCATCGCCGGCGTACTCGACCGCTACATCGTCCGGATGCTCGGCGAGACCAAGCTGGGGCAGCTGTGCGAGCACCCCACGCTCGTGCAGCAGTGGGTCAACGACATGTCAGCTGGCAAGACCAAGCCCAAGCGAGGCGCGCCGCGGCCACTAGCGCCCAAGACCGTTCGCAACTCGCACGGCCTGCTCTACCAACTTATGGACTGGGCCGTGAGGAACAGGTACACGAGGTCCAACCCGTGCATCGAGACCAGGCTGCCCGACGAGATCTTTAATGAGCAGACCTACCTCACTCCCGGCGAGGCGGACCAGTTGATCGCGGCGATCGATTCGCACTGGCGACCCCTCATCGTGTTTCTGCTGGCCACGGGGTGCCGATGGAGCGAAGCGTTGGGCGTTCGCGCGCACCGGCTCGATGTGCTTGGGCGCCGCGTGACCCTACTCAAGAAATGGATCGAAGACGAGCATGGCCACTTTCACGAGGAGGACGTAAAGAGCCGACGCGGACGGCGTACCGTGGGCTTCCCCTCGCGGGTAGCGGAAGCCCTGATACCCCTCACCATGACCGATAGCGACGACCGCGGGCGGCACATCTTCCTGACCAAGACGGGCACGGATCGTGTACGCCACAAGGATTTTTACACCGATGTGTGGAACCCGGCGCGTGAGGCCATCGGCATGCCGGATCTTACCGTTCACGACCTGCGGCACACTCACGTCGCGTGGCTCATTGCCGGCAACGTGCCGCTCTCGGCGATCTCCCGGCGTCTGGGGCACAAGAGCATCGCGGTAACCGATGACATCTACGGCCATCTCTTGGAGGAGGTTGATGAGCGCCTCGTGGCCACATTGGACAAGGCCATGGAGGTGATCGACTTTAGGGGAATCCTAGGGGAACTCGACCCCGTCGGACCCCTCCTGAACCCGCTCGACCCTGCCGGAACCCCTGCTGAAGAGATGTATGAGGGCGCTGATCAGGGGCTTTGAACGAGTTCGAATCTCGTAACCTCCGCTGGCATGACCAGGAGAAACGCCCAGCCGATCACAAAGGTCGGATGGGCGTTGATCTTTAGGCGGGGCGGATGTTCTGGTTGAGGCGGAAGACGTTGGCCGGGTCGTAGGCGCGTTTGAGGGCCTTGAGCCGGTCGTATTTTGCCGTGCCGTAGGCCTGCCGGATGTGCTCCTCGCCCTCGTCCATGAGGAAGTTGACGTAGACGCTGGTGTGGTGCGGGGCGAGGGCGGACCAGTATTCGCGTGCCCATTCGCGCTCGGCGTCGAAGCCGTCCGCCGTCCGGGTGTTGCCGTTGATGTTGAAGGTGAAGCCGGCGTCGCGCCCGTGAAAGGCCGTCTCGTCGTCGGATGTGCGGGCGACGGCGCCGCCCATCTGCCACAGGGCGATGCTCGTGACGGGTGAGGTTATGCGCCGGCCGTAGTCGGCGATGACGCCGATCACGTCGTCGTTGAGCTCGGCTACGTCGCAGGTCCGGATGTAGTACCACCAGCCGTGGGGGAACGCGGGGTCGAACATCGACTGGTGCGCCAGGAACGGCTTGGGCCGGCACAGGTCGAGCAGCGGCCGGCCGAAGGACTTGAGCGGGCTGAGCACCCGTTCGCCGTCCTCGGCCGGGCCCGAGTGGCAGGCCACGACGGCGATGACATGGCGGCCGACAATTTCCCGTGGCACTCCCGGGATGTCCAGGGCCCGCCGCGTTACGACGATCGTCATGAGCTCGTCGGGACAGTCGGCGATCCAGTCGCGGTAGAACCGCAGCACCCGCGGCGCGTCCTCGATCGGCCAGAAGACCGGGCCGGCGAAGACTTCGGGCCCGAGCGGGATCAGCCGGAACTCGAACTCGGTGACGATGCCGAAGTTGCCGCCGCCGCCCCGCAGGCCCCAGAACAGTTCGGTGTTTTCGGTGGCGCTTGCCCGCACGAGCTCCCCGCTCGCGGTCACGACCTCGGTGGAAAGCAGGTTGTCGATGGTGAGCCCGTGCTTGCGCATGATCCAGCCGATGCCGCCGCCGAGTGTCAGGCCGGCGACTCCCGTATGGGTGACGATTCCGGACGGTACGGCCAGCGCGTGTGCCTGTGTCGCCTGGTCCAGCTCGCCGAGCAGCACCCCGGCCTGCACGCGTACGGTCCGCCGATCCGGATCGACCCGGATGCCCTTCATCGGGGACATGTCGATCACGATGCCGCTGTCGCAGACGGAGTGGCCGGGGAAGCTGTGGCCCCCGCCGCGCACGGCCACGGTGAGCCGGTGTGCTCGTGCGAAGTCCAGTGCGGCGGCCACGTCGGTGGTGTCCGCGCAGCGGGCGATGACGGCCGGGTGCCGGTCGATCGACCCGTTCCAGACGCGCCGCTGCGACTCGTAGGAACCGTCGCCCGGCCGGCTGAGCGTGCCTTGAAGCCGCGTCGCCAACCGGTCCAGCGCCTGAGGCTCGAGCGCGTCCCGCGCAGGCGCGGTAGCCATGACTCCAGTGTCCGCCGACAGAAGCGAAAGTGTCGGCCATAAGGCAGATAAAGGCGGAGGTGTCAGCCGAGGCGACGGCCGGTCAGAGCTTGCGCCGGCCCTCGAATGCGCGGCCCAGGGTGATCTCATCGGCGTATTCGAGGTCGCCGCCCACGGGCAGGCCGCTGGCGAGCCGCGACACGGTGATGCCCATGGGCTTGACCATCAGCGCGAGGTAGGTGGCCGTGGCCTCGCCCTCGGTGTTGGGGTCGGTGGCGAGGATGAGCTCGCTCACGTCGCCCGTGCTCAGCCGGGCCATGAGCTCCCGGATGCGCAGCTGGTCGGGCCCGATGCCCTCGAGCGGGTTGATGGCCCCGCCGAGCACGTGGTAGCGCCCGCGGAACTCGTTGGTGCGCTCGATCGCGATCACGTCCTTGGGCTCCTCGACCACGCACAGCGCGTCGTCGCGCCGGCGCGGGTCGCGGCAGATGCGGCACAGCTCGGCCTCGGCGACGTTGAAGCAGGTCGAGCAGAAGCGCACCTCCTCCTTGACGCGGGTGAGCGCGGTGGCCAGCCGCTTGATGTCGGTCGTGTCGGCGGACAGCACGTGGAAGGCCAGGCGCTGCGCGCTCTTTGGCCCGATGCCGGGCAGTCTGCCCAGCTCGTCGATCAGATCCTGGATCGCCCCCTCGTACACATCAACCTCAGAACGGCAGGCCGGCGCCGCCGAGGCCGGCCAGCGGGCCCATCTTCTGCGTGGTCACCTTGTTGATCTCTTCCTTGGCGTTGGTGATCGCGGCCAGCACGAGGTCTTCGAGCGTCTCGACGTCGTCGGGGTCGACGGCCTTGGGGTCGATGCTGATCCGGCGGAACTCGCCGGTGCCCGACATGATGACGGTCACCAGGCCACCCCCGGCCGTGCCGGTCACCTCGGTCTCGGCCAGCTCGGCGAGATGCTGCTGCATCTGCTGTGCCTGCTTCATCAACTGCTGCAAGTTGGGCTGTCCACCCGGACGCATCGCGTGCTCCCTGCACTCACCGGCCACATCAGCGGCCGCCATCGGCGATCTTTTCGAGGTCGAAGCTTTGGCGGAGCGACTCCAGCGCCTGCTGCTCGCTGGTTTGCTTCACCGCCAGTGAATCAGTGTCGGGGTCGGGCTCGTCACCGGGGTCGAAGCCCTCATAGACCGGCCCGTCGAATTCGGGGTCGGGCGGCGCCTCGTCGTCGGCGGGTGGCGGCTCGTCGTGGGCTGGTGCGCGGGTGCGCCCGGCCGGGCCGGTCTGCGCGGGGGCGGGCCAGTCCTCTGTGGACGGTGCGGGCCGGGCCACCGCCGGCGCGCCGCCCCGGGCCGGTGTGCGGCCGCCGCCGGACGTCGCGCGCTGGTCGCCGCCGACCTCGCAGCGCACACTCCACCGGCCGCCGATCACCTGCTGGACCGCCGCGACCAGCGGGCCGGGGTCGTTGCTGACCCCGTCGGCGTGAATCTTGTGCTTGAACACCAGGATCAGGGTCTCGCCCTCGATCTCGCGCACGACCGCCTCGCGGGCGAACGCGGCCGCCTTTTTGCTGCTGCGCCCGACCGAGCGCACGATCTCGTCCCACGACCGGCGCATGCTCGCGGCATCGACACCGGTGGGGGAGGAGCCGGAGGCCGGCGGAGCGGAGGCCGGGGCGGCCGCCTGGGGTGCGGATGACGCCGCGGGTCGAGTGGACGCCGCAGCGGCCGCCTGCGGCGTGGACGACGCCGCGGGCGGGGCGGATGTCGGTGGGGTCGGTGGGGTGGACGTCGGTGCGGCGGGCACGCGGGAGGCGCCCGCGGCCGGTGCCACGGCGAGCTCGGGCCAATCGTCCTCATCGGACGAACTGGGCGCCGGGATCGAGGCGGGCGCGGTGGCGGCGGGGGCCGGGTCGTCGTCGGAACCCGCAGGCGCGGCCTGCCTGGGCGAACGGGCGCGCGGGCTCGACGCACGCGCCCCGGACGGCGCAGGAGGTGAGGTCGCCGGAGCGGCTGGAGGCTCGGGCGGGGCTGCCGGAGCCGCGATGGACGAGGCCGGCGAGGCCGCCGGAGCGGCGGGGGGTGTCGGCGGGGCGGCCGGCCCGCTGGCCGGGCCGGGGTCGGCCGGTGCGCGTGTGGCGGCGCGCGCGGCCGCCTGCCGGGCGGCGGCCTGTGGCGACATGCCGGGCACCGGATCGGGGCTATCCGAAGTGGGCGCGGCCGGGCCGGCCTGCGCGGAGGTGGAGGTGGCGACCGGGGCCGATGCCGGCGGGCCGTGGCGCTCCAGCCGCTCCAGCCGCTGCAGCAGGGCCGAGGCCGAATCGTCGGCGGCGGGCAGGAGCATGCGCGCGACAAACAGCTCCAGCAGCAGCCGGGGCGAGGTGGCGCCGCGCATCTCGACGAGTCCATTGTGGAGGATGTCGGCGTAACGCGAGAGCGTCCCGTCGCCCAGCTGCCCGGCCTGCACACGCATGCGGGCCATCTCGTCCTCCGGCGCGTCGAGCAGCCCGCGCTCCACGGCCTCGGGCAACCGGCGCAGGATGATCAGATCACGGATGCGCTGCAGCAGGTCGCCCGCGAACCGGCGCGAGTCGTGGCCCGCCTCGGCCACCCGGTCGATGGTCGCGAACGCCGCCCCGCCGTCGCTCGCGGCCAGCGCGTCGACCATCTCGTCGATGAGGGCCACGTCGGTGACGCCGAGCAGCGCGACGGCCCGGGCATAGGTCACGCCCTCGGGGCCCGAGCCCGCGATCAGCTGGTCGAGCACGGACAGCGTGTCGCGCGCCGAACCGCCACCGGCGCGCACGACCAGCGGGAACACCGGCGGCTCGACCTTGACGCCCTCGGAGTCGGCCAGCTGCTCGAGATAGGGCCGCAGCACGCCGGGCGGCATCAGCCGGAAGGGGTAATGGTGGGTGCGCGATTTGATCGTGCCCAGCACCTTCTCCGGCTCGGTGGTGGCGAACACGAACTTCACATAGTCGGGCGGCTCCTCGACGAGCTTGAGCAGCGCGTTGAAGCCGGCGGACGAGACCATGTGCGCCTCGTCGATGATGTAGATCTTGTAGCGGCTCGTCGCCGGCGCGAAGAAGGCGCGCTCGCGCAGCTCACGGGCGTCGTCGACGCCGCCGTGGCTGGCCGCGTCGATCTCGATCACATCGATCGAGCCGGAGCCGTCGGGCGCCAGCGCCCGGCAGGACTCGCACTCGCCGCACGGCTCGGGCGTCGGGCCCTGCGCGCAGTTGAGCGAGCGCGCGAGGATGCGGGCGCTCGAAGTCTTGCCGCAGCCACGCGGGCCGGAGAACAGATAGGCGTGGTTGAGCCGCCCCGCCCGCAGCGCCTGGATCAGAGGCTCGGTGACGTGATCCTGCCCGATGATCTCGCTGAAGCTGCGGGGCCGATATTTGCGGTAGAGCGCCAGTGCCACGAGGTCACGTTACCGCGACCCGCCGACATTCCCGTCAGCTGCACCCCGCACACACTCGCACAACGGTTCGGTATCAACTGGAGATCGAAGTGGCAGCTGGGAGCCAAACTGCCGTTAATGTTCCGCCAAACGGTGACCACAGTCACCGGCCGTTTGGACCAAACGGTACGGCCCAAGACAAAGGTGAAGCCCAATGCGTGCACCACGGTATAGGACCGCTGGAGCGGTCGCCGCGGTCGCTGCTCTGGCTCTGGTAGTCGCTGGCTGCCAAAGCGAGCGCGGCTCGGAACAACCCAACAAACCGGACAAGCTTGTTTTCGGTACGGCTGGCGACCCCAAGACGCTCGACCCTGCTCTTGCCAGTGATGGTGAGTCGTTCCGCATAGCCCGCCAGATGTACGAGACCCTCGTGGCTCCCGAGGAGGGCACCGCGAAGATCGGCCCCGGCCTCGCCACCTCCTTCACGCCCGACTCGACCGGTCTGGTGTGGACGTTCAAGCTCAAGTCCGGCGTGAAGTTCCACGACGGCACGGACTTCAACGCCGAGGCGGTCTGCTTCAACTTCAACCGTTGGTTCAACTTCAAGGGCCTGCTGCAGAGCCCCGACGTGTCCTCGTACTGGCAGGACATCTACGGCGGCTTCGCCAAGAACGAGGACCCGGACCTGCCGCCGAGCCTGTTCAAGTCGTGCGCGGCCAAGGATGCGTCCACCGCCGAGATCACCATCACGAAGGTGACGAGCAAGTTCCCGGCGTCGCTGGCGCTGCCGTCCTTCTCGATCTCCAGCCCGAAGGCGCTGCAGGACCACAAGGCCGACGAGGTGGGCGGGTCCGCGGACAACGTGACCTACCCCGACTACGCGACCAAGCACCCCACGGGCACCGGGCCTTACAAGTTCGTCGAGTGGGACCGCACCAACAAGGTCGTCAAGCTCGAGCGTTACGACGCCTATGTAGGGACCAAGGCGAAGATCAAGGAGCTGTACTTCCAGACGATCTCCGATCTGGACGCCCGCAAGCAGGCGCTGCGCAGCGGCACGATCCACGGCTACGACCTCGTCGCGCCGCAGGACGTCAAGACGCTCAAGGGCGAGGGCTTCAACGTCCTGACCCGCCCGGCGTTCAACATCCTGTACCTGGCGATCAACCAGAGCGGCAACCCGGCGCTGGCCAAGCCCGAGGTGCGCAAGGCGATCGCCTACGCGCTCAACCGCAAGGCCATCGTCGACGCGAAGTACCCCGAGGGCTCGACCGTCGCGGTCAACTTCAACCCGCCGTCGCTCGAGGGATTCAACGACTCGGTGACCAAGTACGACTACAACACCGCCAAGGCCAAGGAGCTGCTGGCCGCGGCCGGCTACGCGACCGGCCTGACGCTGAAGTTCGGCTACCCGACCGAGGTCACCCGGCCGTACATGCCGGACCCCAAGGGCATCTTCGAGCTCATGAAGACCGACCTCGAGGCCGCCGGCATCAAGATCGAGCCCGTGGCGCTGAAGTGGACCCCGGACTACATCAACAAGATGACCTCCGGCAAGGACCACGACCTGCACCTGCTGGGCTGGACCGGTGACTACGGCGACGCCTACAACTTCATCGGCACCTTCTTCGACCGGCCGAAGGATGAGTGGGGCTTCAACAACCCGGCCCTGTTCGCCCAGTTCGCCGCCGCCGACAAGGAAGCCGACCTGCAGAAGCGTTACGGCCTCTACAAGGAGCTCAACAAGACGCTGATGGACTTCCTGCCGGGCGTGCCGATCGCGCACGGTCCGCCTTCGCTGGTGCTGGCGAAGAACGTGACCGGTGTCAAGGCCAGCCCGCTCACGGACGAGCGCTACTACACCGCGGAGTTCACGAGCTAAGGTCAATCGGCAAAGCTGGGGGCGGTCCACCCAAGGGCCGCCCCCAGCCCTTCAGCGAAGGCTCACTGATGTTCCGATTCATCGTGCGACGCCTGCTGCAGCTGATACCCACGCTGCTCGGACTGTCGCTTCTTCTCTTCGTGTGGCTGCACCGCCTGCCCGGTGGCCCCGAGACGGCCCTGCTCGGCGAGCGCGGCACGCCCGAGACCCGCGCCATGATCCGCCGTCAGATGGGCCTGGATCAGCCGCTTTGGGTCCAATATGGACGTTTCATGAAACGCATGCTGCGCGGTGATTTCGGCAGTTCCATCGACACCAAACAGCCGGTGTTGAGTGAGTTCCTGTCCCGCTTCCCGGGGACGGTCGAGCTCACCGTCGCCGCGTTGATCTTCGCCATCGGTGTCGGCATCCCGCTTGGCTACCTCGCCGCGCGTCGACGCGCCAGCTGGCTGGACAATCTGAGCGTCGGCGGCTCGCTGGTCGCCGTCTGTGTGCCGATTTTCTTTCTTGGGTACCTGGTCAAGCAGCTCTTCGCGGTCGAGCTCGGCTGGTTTCCGCCGACCGGGCGGCAGGACGTGACGATTGACGCCACCCGGGTCACGGGCTTTTACGTGCTCGACGGGTTGCTGACCGGTGAATTCGACGCGTCCTGGGACGCGATCATGCATTTGATCCTGCCCGGCCTGACGCTCGCCTCGATCCCGCTCGCGATCATCGTCCGGATCACCCGCGCGAGCGTGCTGGAGGTGCTCGGCGAGGATTACGTGCGCACGGCGCGCGCCAAGGGCCTGACCGAGCGGGTCATCCGCGGGCGGCACATCCTGCGCAACGCGATGCTCCCGGTCGTGACCGTGCTCGGTCTGCTCACCGGCGGTCTGCTCTCGGGCGCCGTGCTCACCGAAACGGTCTTCGCCTTCACGGGGATCGGCCACTTCATCCGGCAGGCGATCGACAACCGCGACTATCCGGTCATGATGGGGTTCATCATGATCATTGCGGTGATCTACGTGCTGGTGAACCTGCTCGTTGACCTGTCCTACAGCCTGATCGATCCCCGGGTGCGTGTGCGATGACTCAGCTGGGCAGACGCAAGATTGAAAAGCTGGAGCGCCTGGCCGAGCTGTCCGCGATCAACGCGGCCGACCGGGGCGAGAGCCTGTGGCGTGAGGCGTTCAAGCGCCTGCGCACCAATTCCGCC
>JBIOYB010000001.1:0-8057 GCA_044869915.1 Allorhizocola sp. | reverse complement strand
GAGCTGCGGCACTTCGCGGAGGCCGTCGAAGCGTATGAGATGTCGCTGCGCCTGCACACGCGCACCGGCAACGCCTTCGGGGCGGTCACGGCCCACCGCAATCTCGGCTATGTCCACATGAGAACCGGCGAGCTCGAGCGGAGCCTGGCACACCTGGGGCAAGCCCTGGATTCGGCGCGTGCGATCGGATACCGGCGGCTGGAAGCAGGCACGCTGGCGAGTCTCGGCACGGTGCATCGGCTCCTGGAAGAGCACGACCGGTCCATCGAGTGCCTCCACAGCGCGCTTGCGGTCAGCCGGGACATCGGCGATCTCAGGTGCGAGATGGACACGCTGGGAAACCTCGGCAAGACCCACCTCGCGCAGGGCAAACCCTTGCCGGCCGCTGAGGTCTTCGGCGAGGCCCTGGCCTTGAGCCGGCGCCTCGGTCATCATCACGCCGAGGCACGCACTCTCACCCACCTGGCGGACGCGCACCTGTTGCAGGGCGACCACGAGGTGGCGGCCCGGCATCTCGACGCGAGCGCGCAACTGCGCGAGGGCGTCGCCGACGCTTACGAGGAAGCACAGTTGCAGCGCTGCCTGGGCGATCTGGCGCACGCCACCGGGCGCGCCGCGGACGCGATGAGCCACTGGGAGCGGGCCATCGACCTGTTCCTCAAGGCGCACGCGTCCGCGGAGGCGGATCGGCTCAGGGATCGGCTCACGGCAACGGGATTATCACCCGCTGTTGGCTGAGCACGATCTTGCCGTGTGACGGCTCGAAGATCCGCACATGGAAATACTCGGGACCGTTCGGGAGATGGTCGCGGCGGGTCGTGATCCTGATCGGGGCCGAGATCTGCCCGGCCGGGACGACGACCCTCCCGCGCGTGACGCCCTCATAGTCCTCCCCCGCAAGCGCGGAACCGTCAGCGGTGGCGAAGAGCACGGTCACATCCACGCGGACGGTCCTGGACAGCACGACGTGCGGCACACCGTCCCCCACCACGTCGATCACCTCGGTGAGGGCCTCCTCTTCGCCGTCGTCATCGCGGACCGTGCCGATGCCGGTCGGATCCACGACCGTGACACCGCTCGGGGCGAACACGGAGAACCACACGGACTCATCGCTCTCCGGGATGGTGTCGCCGAAGACCGCCACCTCGACCACGCGATCCGTGCCGGCGTTGCTCGTCACCCACTGCAAGATCCCATGCGCCGCCTGGTAACCGGAATTCGGCCCCTCCGTCTGGTACTCGACGGATCCGGCCCCACAGCCGTAGGCCGACACCACGAAGCGCAGCATCGTGGTCCCGGAGTCACCCTCCTCCACTGTGTCGTCGGAAACCCTGACCTCGCAGGGGCTTGTCGGGACGGCCAACGCCGTTCCCGGCAGGGCGGTCATCGCCGACAGCATGACCGCGGCCGCCGCGATTTTTGATATTGCCTTCATTCGGTACCTCCAACGCGCGCGCAGCGCTTCGTCCTACCTCCAGTGCCCAAGGAGTAGAGCACCCCTGTTGCAGCGCGGTTGTACACGGCGCCTGAGCTGGACTTGCGGCCACGACAACCGCCGCACAACAGCGGACAACCGCCACACAACAGCCCCGCCCGACGCTCATCGGCACCCGACAAAGGATCGGCCAACCCAAGGAGTGATCGATGCTCAAAACATCCAAACCCGTCCGCATGCTCATCGCACTGGCCGCGGTGGCCGCTTCGACGTTCGTGGCGCAGTTCGCGCTTCCCGGCACGGCGCAGGCCCGTTGCGCCGGCGAGAACAACGAGCGTACGGACGTGCTCAAGTTCGCGGGAGTCACCTACGCGCAGACGGAAGCCATCCCCGGCACGTGCAACGGCAACACCCTTTACCGCGGCCAAGTCATGGGCTTCGTCACCGGCTGGCAGCCGGTGGTATACCTGCAGAGCAGCGGCAACTGGAGCGCGCACTACGGCAGCACGACGCCCTTCGTCTGGCAGGACTTCGAACTCGACGACACCAACACGCACTCCCTGTTCCTGATCTGCGTGACAAACGGGACCGACTGGATCTGCGGCGACGAATCCAACGCCGTCTCGGGCTCGGCTCCCGTGTACAAGTATCACGAGGACAACGACGGATACTGACGCCCTCGGTGTGCGGGGCCGCTCTTCGCGGTCCCGCACGCTTGCCGTTGCGGGCAGGACTAGGCTGGATTGATGCTGGAGGACGAGCTCAAGTTCGACGTCGCCGAGTCCTTTGTCCTGCCGGAGCTCACCGGGCTCGTGCCGCGCAAGGCCAAGGCGCTGACCGCGACCTACTTCGACACCGAGGACTTCCGGTTGGCACGCGCCGGCGCATCGCTCAGATATAGGGTCGGCGACGACGAGCCGTGGACGGTCAAGCTGCCCACCGAGACTCCGGGCGTGCGGCACGAGATCTCAGTCGACGCCCCACGCGGCAGGCCGCCCGCGGATTTGGTGTGGCTGGTGTGCTCGCTGACGCTCGGCGCGGGCCTGCGCAAGGTCGCGGTCGTCGAGAGTGACCGGAGCGTCTACGATCTCGTTGACCGCAAGGGCCGGGTCTGGGGCGAGCTCGCCGACGACCGCGTCACCTCCGGCGAGGTCTCCTTCCGCGAGATTGAGATCGAGGGGAGCACGGAGGGGCGCGAGCGCTCCATTGTGGAGGGTGAGCTGATCGCGGCCGGCGCCCGGCGCAGCTCGTTCCCGTCCAAGCTCGTGCGGGTGCTCGGTCCGGCGGCGCAGGCGGACGGCGAGGTCCCACCCGCGCCCACGTGGGAGGCCGGTCAGGTGGTCACCGCCGCGGTCCGGCGCGGTGTCCGGCGGATCCTCGAGCACGACCCGTTGGTGCGCCTGGACGAGCCGCTGCCCGACGGCGACACGGCCGTGCACCAGATGCGCGTCGGGTGCCGGCGGCTGCGTTCGGACCTTCGGACGTTCGCGGCGCTGCTCGACACCGGGTGGAGCAAGCCGCTGCGCGCCGAGCTGCGCTGGCTGGCCGACCTGCTCGGGGCGGCGCGCGACGCGGAGGTGTTGCAAGCCAGGCTGGTTCGCACGGCCGGTCAGGATCCACTGGCGCCGATGGATCAGGAAGCCGTTGCGACCATTGCCGGCGCGCTGGACGATCGGCAGGCCCGGGCGCTGGAGTCGTTGCGGCGCGGCATGCGCACGAGGCGTTACACAGCGCTCCTGGGGGCGCTCGGCGAGGCGGCGCGGGAGCTGCCTTTGACCAAGCGGGCACGGCGGCCCCTGGTCCAGCCCGGCATGGGCGGGTTGGTGGAAAAGGTTTCCGCGTTGACCGAGGACGCGCCCGACGAGCAGTGGCACGAGGTGCGCATCCTCACCAAGCGGGCGCGATACGCGGCCGAGGCGGTCGACAAGAAAAGCAGGCTGGCGCGATCCCTGGCCGCCGCCCAGGAATTGCTGGGCGAGCACCAGGACGCCGCCGTGGCGGGCCAAACCTGGCTGTCGTTCGCCGATGATCCGGCGCTCGCGGTGACCGCCGGCCGGCTGTATGAGCGCGAGCGCGCCGCGGTCCGGCGGGTGCGCGAGGAGTTCATGAGCACGCCGCAGGCACATAAGAAGGCATACAAATAGTCCCGCCGGCGAGGGGCCGGCGGGACTTGGGAAGCCCGCGAATTTAGCGCTTGGCAGCCTTCTTGGCGGGGGCCTTCTTGGCCGGGGCCTTCTTGGCGACAGCCTTCGTCGCGGTCTTCTTGACCGTGGCGGCGACCGTCTTCTTGGCGGCGGCCTTCTTGACGGGAGCCTTGGCCGGGGCCTTCTTGGCGACAGCCTTCGTCGCGGCCGCCTTGGTCGCGACCTTCTTCGCCGGTGCGGCCTTCTTCGCAGCCGCGGTCGCCGCGGTCTTCTTGGCGGCGGCCTTCTTCGCCGGGCTGGTGGTCGGCAGCTTGCCGGACGCGACGGTCTCCTTGAAGCCGGCACCCGGGCGGAACGCCGGAACCGTGGTCTTCTTCACCTTGACGGCCTCGCCCGTGCGCGGGTTGCGGGCCATGCGGGCGGCGCGGGCGCGGCGCTCGAACACGCCGAAGCCCGTGAGGGAAACCTTCTCGCCCTTGGTGACGGCGCCCTGGATCTCGCTGAGCGTCGCCTCGAGAACGGCCGACGCCGTCTTCTTGTCGGTGACGCCAGGGTGAGCGGCGATCGCGTCGATGAGCTCGCTCTTGTTCATTTCTTCCTCCGGTTATGTCCCTGCGGACAGGTGTCGTGCTTAGTGCCACTTATGCCGCACAGTAAACTGTTGTACGCCAACATGCCAATAGGACGGTCAAAAATAAATCGTTGTGTCGCACAAATAACGATGGCCGCGCCCCGGGGGGACGCGGCCATCGGGCTTTTTCGGGACCGTCAGGCGACCACCACACCATAGGCGGGGCGCTGGGTTTCGAAGGCCGAAATGGAATCCTCATGGCGCAGCGTCAAACCGATGTCGTCGAGCCCTTCCAGCAGGCGCCACCTGCTGAAACTGTCCAGGGCGAAACCCCAGACACGGCCATCGGCCCTGACTTCCAACGCTTCCAGGTCGACCTCGACCGTCGTGGTCGGACGGCTCTCGACCAGATCCCAGAGTTCCTCGACGGCCTCCCCGGGCAACTCAACGGTCAGCAGACCCTGCTTCAACGAGTTACCCCGAAAGATATCTCCATAGCGGGGCGAAATGACTACCCGGAAACCGTAGTCGCACAGCGCCCACACAGCGTGCTCACGGGACGACCCGGTGCCGAACTCCGGCCCGGCAACCAGAATCGTCGCACCGGCGTAGACGGGGTTGTTCAGTACGAAATCAGGATCCTCGCGCCAGGCCGAAAACAGCCCGTCCTCGAAACCTGTGCGGGTCACGCGCTTGAGATACACCGCCGGGATGATTTGGTCTGTGTCCACGTTGGAGCGTCGCAATGGAACAGCTGTTCCAACATGGGTGGTGAACTTTTCCATTCTCAGATCCTTTTGCTCACAGGTCGGTCGGCGCGGCAAGCCGCCCGGTGACGGCGGTCGCGGCGGCCACGGCCGGGGACACGAGGTGGGTGCGGCCGCCCTTGCCCTGCCGCCCTTCGAAGTTGCGGTTGGACGTGGACGCCGACCGTTGACCCGGCTTGAGCGTGTCCGGGTTCATGCCCAGGCACATGGAGCAGCCGGCGAACCGCCACTCGGCGCCGGCGGCCGTGAAGACCTCGTGCAGCCCCTCTGATTCGGCTTGAGCGCGGACCGCGGCCGAGCCCGGGACAATCATCATGCGCACGCCATCGGCGACCTTGCGGCCCTGCAGGACGCTCGCCGCGAGGCGGAGATCCTCCAAGCGCCCGTTGGTGCACGAGCCGACGAACACGACGTCGACCGCCACGTCACGCAGCGGCGTGCCCGGGCGAAGGTCCATGTATTCAAGAGCGCGCCGGGCGGCGGCCCGCTCCGCCTCGGACCCGAACGACTCCGGGTCGGGGACGCTGGCCGAAAGCGGCGCGCCCTGGCCGGGGTTGGTGCCCCAGGTGACAAACGGCGTCAGCGCGCTCGCGTCGAGCGTGACCTCCGAGTCGAACACAGCGTCCGGATCGGACGGTAGCGCGCGCCACACGTCGAGCGCCGCCTCCCACTGCTTGCCCTTGGGCGCGAACGTGCGCCCCTCGAGCCAGGCGTAGGTGGTCTCGTCGGGAGCGATCAGTCCGGCCTTGGCGCCCCACTCGATGGACATGTTGGAGACGGTCATCCGCCCCTCCATGCTCAGGCGCTCGATCGCCGGCCCGCGATATTCGACAACATGTCCGCGGCCGCCGCCCGTCCCGACCTTTGTGATGAGCGCCAGAATCAGATCCTTGGCCGTCACGCCGGGAGGCAGCTCCCCACTCACCGTCACCGCCATCTGCTTCGGCGTGTTTTGCGGCAGCGTCTGCGTCGCCAGCACGTGCTCGACCTCTGAGGTGCCGATGCCGAAGGCAAGCGCGCCAAACGCCCCATGGGTGGATGTGTGCGAGTCGCCACAGACAATGGTCATGCCCGGCTGCGTGAGACCCTGCTGCGGCCCCATAACGTGCACGACACCCTGCTCCGGGTCACCCAATGGGTGAATCCTGATCCCGAACTCGTCGCAGTTTGTTCTCAAGGTCTCTATCTGGGTACGCGATACGGGATCGCTGATCGTGAGAAGGTTGTCGGTCGGAGTGTTGTGGTCCTCCGTCGCGATCGTGAGGTCCGGCCGTCTCACCTTGCGGCCGGCGATCCTCAGGCCATCGAACGCCTGCGGGCTGGTCACCTCATGCAGCAGATGCAGGTCGATGTAGAGGATGTCGGGCTCTCCGTCGGCTTTTCTGACTACGTGCGACTCCCAGACCTTCTGGGCAAGTGTCCTGCTCACTGGTGTCTCCCACCATCTGGACATCCCACAACTTGGGAAGTATATTTCGGTTTGTGGGACACAGTATGTCTGGCGTTGGCGTGCTTGACAAGGCGGTCGTGATCCTTGCCGCCTGCGTTGATGGCGCAAGCCTTGCCGAACTTGTTGAACGCACCAAACTGCCGCGAGCAACGGCGCACCGGCTGGCACAAGCGCTGGAAATACACCGGATACTCGTGCGTGACGCCCAAGGCCGGTGGCGACCTGGGCCCCGCCTAGGCGAATTGGCCAACGCCGCGCCCGATGTCCTTTTGACCGCGGCAGAACCGCTGCTCGCAGCGCTGCGAGACGCCACAGGCGAGAGCGCACAACTCTACCTGCGCCGCGCCGACGAACGCATCTGTGTGGCCGCCGCGGAAAGGGCCAGTGGCCTACGCGACACCGTCCCAGTAGGTGCGATCCTGCCGATGACAGCGGGCTCAGCAGCGCAAATCCTGCTCGCCTGGGAGCCACCCGAGGCCGTGATGCCTCTACTGCCGCGCTGCCGATTCACCGGCCGCACTCTTGCGGAAGTCCGGCGCCGCGGCTGGGCTCAATCCGTTGCCGAGCGGGAACCTGGTGTCGCTTCAGTGAGCGCGCCCATCCGCGACCGCACAGGCCGCGTCATCGCGGCAATCTCCGTCTCGGGCCCGATCGAGCGCCTGGGCCGCCGCCCCGGCGACCGCCACGCCATGGCCGTGGTGAGAGCGGGACAACGCCTATCCGGCCTATGATCCCACCCCAAACGACACCCTCCCCTATTCCCATATGTCGATCTCGGGCCGGGTTGCCACCCAAACCCCCTGCAGCACCGCGCATCCCGGCCACCCCGCCCGCACACCCCCTGCCCCACAACGATGGACAACGCAGCGATTCAACCCAGCCGGAATCCATCGACCGCCATCTCACGCCGATCGGACACGGCCCTGACTCGCCCGCCGCGGGACACGCCGCCCACTGACGTGATCGCAACCAGCGATCCCAGACACCGGCCGGAGCCGCCGCCCTGCGCCCCGAGCCGCCCTCCCATGCCGACGGACGACGCCACCCACGACAACCGGACAGGGCCACAACTACCGATCTCAGTCGACGTCTCGGCCCCGCACGAGCCACGCCCACGCGGCCCAACAACCCACCACCCCGCGCATAACCACTCACTGGAAGACGGTCGTCAGGCCCAGCGTGTAGACCCACCCACCGGGATGGTGGGAAAGCGGTGTCGCAGTCGGCGCCGAACGCGCACTCACCGTGGCGCGCACCCACCGGTCTCAGGCGAGGCCCGCCTGAACCATCGCCACACGGATGAGCAACCCACCCACGGCGCGCGCCCACGAGTCTCAGAAGAGGCTCGCACGAGCCACGCCCGCACGGGCCCGGACCCGATCGCGGCACGCACCCCGCGACCTCGCGAGCCCCACCCACGACCACCGACCAACCCGGCGAGCATGGCAACCGGCAACCGTGGAAGCGCGCAAAGGGCCGGCCGCCCCCACGCAGCATGCGAAGCCCACCGCGAGCCAACCGCAGCGCGCACCCACGGCGCGCACCCACGAGTCTCATAAGAGGCTCGCATGAGCCACGCCCGCACGGGCCCGCACCCGATCGCGGCACGCACCCACCCCACGACCACGCGAGCCCCACCCACGACCACCGACCAACCCAGCGAGCACGGCAACGGCAACGTGGGGGCGCG